>NZ_VOYB01000003.1:0-302919 GCF_013420445.1 Acinetobacter sp. YH01006
CTAGACAAAATGACACCAAATGAGTTTTACTATGATCAGCTACCCCAACAAAACAAGGTGGCTTAACTAGAGCGGAATATCACTTATAAATACGCTTTTAGTTGTTCAAACAAGTGGAACCACCTCTTATATACGGTTAGCAATTTAAGGATGCTATGTTATCAATTCAAATTACTAGAGATGACAAATAATGTATCGCATGACGATCTCACAAGCAAAAAAATCACTCAGAATTGATTTCCCTATAAAAGTCAGCTTTTTATATAGAGTTAGCAGAATTAACAGGTATAAAAATCCCTTTTTCTAAAAACTATAGTTTCAGCAGATGCTTTTGCTTCATATTGTCCGACAAAAAGCTCTATTATGTTTGATAAGCACATAATTTGACCTGTATTGATATGGTCTGAATTATAAAACGCTTTATGCTGACAACATAATAAATAGACAGTTGTACATTAATATTACTGTCTGCGGATAAGGGGATAAAAATGACAAGTATGCCGACCTATCAGCCGCATTGGGTTCGTGAAGATTTCATTGATTTTATTGGTGAAAAAATCCATCCAACCTGGGCGTTTAAAAAAGTTAAAGCGGCCATTATGGGCATTCAGGCCATCAGTCCTGACTTTTTCAAGATTCACTTGCGCCCGAATCATAATTTTAAAGCCAGGTCATTTCAGGCTGGCCAGCATATTGCAGTAACAATAAGACTCGATGGTGTACGTCATCAGCGATATTATTCTGTGGTGACGGTATTAAAAAATGGTGATCTGATTATTGCGGTGAAACAGCAAGGCAAAGTGTCACGCGCCTTGAGCCAGATGCAAATCGGGGCTGTCATTGAAATTTCGCAGCCGCAAGGTGACTTTATACTGCAAAACTCTAGCCAGCCAACCTTATTTCTGGCATCCGGCAGTGGTATTACTGCAATATATTCCTTGCTGCAAAAAGCAGTGATCCAGTCCCTGGAACAGATCGACCTGATTTATTTTACTCGCGATGATGCCTTTCATGCTGAATTGAAAACCCTGGCTTTAATGCATCCAAACTTGAAATATCATCATTTTAATACACGGGAACAGCAACAGCATCTGAATCAAAGATTATTGCAAAAACTGGTGCCAGATGTTGCAGAACGAAAAATATATGCCTGTGGCTCTGCCGGGATGATGAAGGCTGCACTTAGAATTGTAGAAAAACTGGATTTGAAATCCAATTTTCATTCGGAATATTTCCAGATTGTGGTCGATGAAAAAATTAAGGCGCAGCCAGTACAGTTTTTAAGATCGCAGCAAGTGTTTCAGGCTCAGTCCAACTTGCTGGAAAGCGCTGAAAATTCAGGCCTGCGTCCTGCTCATGGTTGCCGGATGGGAATCTGTAATACCTGTTCCTGTACCAAAGTCAGTGGCTCGGTGCGTAATGTCCTGACCGGTGAGGTTGATCATGGCAATAACACCCAGATTAAACTTTGTATTTCCCAGGCGATGAGTCCAGTCGTTATTAATTTATAAGCCAGTATTAAACGAATAAAAAGGTGCTCCCATGAATATGCAAATTGATTTTAAACGACACAGTAAGTCGCAATTTCTCAGTCCTGAACAGATTGAGGAGTTTGGTGCTAAAGTCGATGCGATCCGCCGCGAGGTCATGGACGATCTGGGTGAAAAAGACGCCAATTATATTTATAAAATCCGTAATTTTGTCCGTTATAGCGAAATTGCATCCCGAGGCATGTTGATGTTTGCTGGCTGGTTGCCACCGGTTTGGCTGGCAGGGACAGGGCTGCTTGGCATCTCCAAAATTGTGGAAAATATGGAGCTGGGACATAATGTCATGCACGGTCAGTTCGACTGGATGAATGATCCGACCCTGAACGGAACCACCTATGACTGGGATACGATTTCCACAGGAGATGACTGGAAATATACCCATAACTATATTCATCATACCTATACCAATATTGTCGGGATGGATCATGATGTCGGTTATGGCCTGATTCGGGTCAGTGAATCCCAAAAATGGGAACCACGTTTCCTGTTGAATATTCCACTGGGCATGCAGTTAATGGTGTTTTTTGAATGGTATGTCGGCCTGCAACGCTTGCATCTGGAAGATGTGATTGCCTATAAAACCAAAACCTGGAAAGAAGTTTGGAAAGAAGCGGCTCCACTGCGTCAAAAAATGCGCCGTCAGGTGTTAAAAGATTATGTATTTTTTCCAGTGATTGCTGGCCCGAATGCCATTCCTGTGTTTGCCGGAAATGCTGTAGCCAATGTAATTCGTAGTCTGTGGGCGTCTGCGGTGATTTTTAATGGTCATTTTACGGAAGATGCTGAAACTTTTGAGATGGACAATACCGACAATGAAACCCGTGCTGAGTGGTATTTACGCCAGGTTCGTGGTTCGAGTAATTTTACCGGGACGGACTGGCTGCATATTTTGAGTGGTAATTTGAGCCATCAGATTGAACATCATCTATTTCCGGACATGCCAGCCAATCGCTATGCGCAGGTGGCGCCGAAAGTAAAAGCGCTGTGTGCTGAATATGGCATTCATTATAATGAAGCGAGCTTTATAAAACAGTTTTCTACTGTTTGGGTGCGTCTGGCCAAATGTTCATTGCCGAATCACTGGACTGCACAGATTATTGAAAAAACCCACTCTGCTAAATCTGCATTGAGCTACTTTAAATCCAAAATCATGCCCTAATTTTTAATGTGTGGTATTCACCCGTTTGCTACGCCTCAATAGATTTACATGGTCTATTGAGGCCTTTTTTGCTTTTTTGTCGTTTTAGTAGAAATTGAATCATCCATTTTTATGAATGAAGTATGGAGAGATATTTCAAAAAAATCACCAAAGAAAAACAGATACGGTACTGCTGAAACGCTTTGCCTACAACAACCTGCTTAAGCTCTAGAGGGTTGTCCCTATAATGGCCGCGTTGTCACAATCAAGGTCTCAGTTTTGAAATATCTTCAATTTTTTTCAGGCATCTCATTATTACTGCTTTTAACTGCTTGTAACCTCACAGAAGCACCAGCTCCAGATTATCAAGGAAACTGGAAAAATACGCTGGAAAATCCAAAACTTGAAAATGTATTGGTCATTTCGAAAAATGGTGAAAATTATCTGATTACCAATACGATCAAAGATAAGGAAACCGGTAAAACCGAGAAAAAGAATCCAATGCCCGCTGCAGTGAATGAAAATGGTATGCTTCAGTTGAACGCAGGTGCAGGTATGGTCGATTTCGCAATCGATGAGAAAACCGGAAATCTGGTTGGTTCAGGCTCAATCTATAAAAAAGCCAAATAGGTAATAAGATTTTTAGGCCACAAATAGTATTCAAGATGTCATGAACAAGGATGTTTCATGGCATCTTTTTTAGTGGGTGTTTTTACTGAATAAAACTTAATAATTCAGCAAAATCCTCGACATAATAATTTGCTTTGGCTTTGATCAAATCTATTTCATGAGCGGAGTGCTGATCATAAATTGCCACCACCTCGATGCCCGCATGATTTGCTGCTTCTACACCGACTAACGAGTCTTCAATAATTAGACATTCCTCAGGTCGAAGGTTAAAGGCTTGCAAAACATTCAGATAAACTTCGGGATGCGGCTTAATGTTCTGGACATTTTCACGTGTGAGAATCAAGGCAAAATCATCCTCAAAGCTGATTTTAGAATTAATATTTCGATTGTTATCCTGATAGCGCTGTACATTGAATAAACTGGTGGTGGTGGTCAAAGCCAGTGATATCTGTTGCTGTTTTAAAGCCTGAATCAGGAGGTCTGCCTGAGGTTTTAACTCGACGATATAATCCAGAAAATGTCGGGAAATACTATAACGACGATTTTTTACTTCTTCTTTAGCTGGTTCAAAACCGTATTGTTCTTTTAAAAATCCACAATATTCGAGATAAGGATCTGACATATGTCTCAAGGCGGTAAGTTGAAGATCGCGCTGTTGCTGAATCTGAATCTCATGTAAAACGACTTTTCTGTTGGAGAGCTCATCAATCAGGGCTGCATCTACCTGATTCCAGATGCCTACAGAATCAATCAACGTACCATCTAGATCAAAACAGACCAGCTTTTTATCCTGAAACATATAAGATTTCTCTGTATTTTTACCATTTATTCGGTGGGGCTGAGTATATCGCATACGATTTAAATGTTTAACTGACCTGAGCAAACTGGTTGTAAATTTTGCACTGGAATACTTTTTAATGAATTTATTCATCTGGTAAAAGTATTTTTTATGGAAAATTACAGCGAGTTTAATCCTGAAAATAGTGGCAAAGTGTTATATTTTAATCTGACCATAAATGAACTTATACGGATGAAAGACCTGTCCGAATGATGAGAAAGTTAAAGGAAATGTATTTCTGTGTTTGAACTTGACTGTAAATTGCTCAGTATTTTTTATTATGTCTATAAATTTAAAAACGTATCTCAGGCAGCCGATCATTTAGATATGAGCCAGCCAGCGGTGAGCAATCTGCTGAATAAAATTCGCCAGCATTATGGTGATCCTTTATTTTTACGTATTGGCAATGAAATGCTGCCGACAGACCTGTCCAAACAGCTCTTTCCCTTGGTCAGCGAAGCACTGAGCAAAGTTGAAGCCATTAATAACTTTACTATCAATTTTGATCAGGTCACTTCACAGCAGCGCTTTACACTGGCAATGACTGATGTATCGCATCTGGTACTGTTGCCAAAAATTTCACAGTATCTGAAGCAGCATGCGTCCCATATCCGTCTGAATGTGCGTCCGATTACGTCAGAAACCAGCTATCAAATGGCCAATGGCGAGATTGATCTGGCTTTGGGCTTCTTGCCAAATCTGGAGAATGGCTTTTATCAGCAGAAACTGTTTGAGCAATATTATGTAGTGATCGCGGCGAAAGATCATCCGCGGCTCACGGGTGACAGCATCACGACCGAAGAGTATTTACGTGAAACGCATATCGATATTGATGCCGGGATGGGGCATTACCATATTGAAAATGAATTGCTGAATCTGGAACTTAAGCGTGACATTCTAATGCGTCTGCCAAGTTATCTGGGAGTCGGACTGGTAGTGCAGGAAACCGATGCGATTGCGACCGTGCCTTATTATTTGAGTGAAGTCCTGTTATCACGTGGCAATCTCAAGATCTTTAATGCGCCAATTGCGTTCCCGACCTATTCCGTAAAGCAGTATTGGCATATGTCCTGTCATCATAAAACCAGCCATCAATGGCTACGTAATATGCTGCATGAAATTTTAAGTAAATAACTCTACAGCTTAAATAGTTTGATTGAGTTCTCATCTCTAGATTTTACAATCCCAGTCTTAGCTGGGATTTTTTATTTTGGTACATCTTGATGCTTTTTGCAGAGTCTTGCACCTGAATTGATCAGTTCCATCTCAAAAAAAAGTATTACGAATATAAAAAATAGTATTACCAGTTTGGCACGTCCTTTGCATCTATCTACTCAATCATAAAGTGATCTAGGGTTCCGATACATGAAGATTCATGTAGGTCTGCGACCGAGAGTTCACGGCTTAAGTTTCAAGCTCAAGCTACACGGAGGGATAAAAGCCCGGGAGGTAAACCGTACAAGATTGGGATGGATGCATATGAGCACAACTACTTATCACGAAGATCAAGTCCTCTGGACTGAACGTTTACCGGGTGGACACCACTGGTCAGCACGCATCCAGCGTGGCGCAGTTTTACAACTTAAATCTTTAGGCGCAAATGCCAATGTTTCACTGTTTTGTGTGAATAGCGAAGATAAGCTTGAAGCCTATAACATGCCAGACAGCTTAAAAGGTCAACACAGCGCATTTTTAAGTACAGGGCACATTTTGGCGTCTGATTTAGGTCGTGCGATGATCTCGATTGTTAAAGATGACCATGGTTGGAATGATGCCTTTTGTGCGCCAAGTACCGCACAGCAAATCGAACAACAGTTTGGCAAGCAAAGCTTCCAAGATGCGCGTAACGACATGTACCGCAACGGTAAAGACAGCTTGCTTTTAGAGATGACCAAATTTGGCTTATCGGCGACGGATCTTAGTAGTAGCTTAAACCTATTTTCAAAAGTTGCACCGGATGACAACGGCAACTTGTCTTATGTCGTATCTGACAATACTGATCAAGTAATTGAATTGCGTTTTGAAATGGACTGCTTGGTGTTTTTATCGAGTGCGCCACATGCTCTAGATAATTCGACTGAATATGCACCTGCTGATATTCAACTCTCACTCTTTAAAGCATTACCTTTAGGCGAGACAGATGTCTGCCGTGACTCATGCCCGCAAAATCAGCGTGCGTTTCAAAATAATAACCGCTACTACGCTTTAACTGCTTAAGGGGAATGATCATGACTGCACTCGTAAATCTAGAAAAATCAGTACTTAGCGAAGTTTGTCCTGCCGGTGAAGCATGGATGTGTGAAGTCAAAAAAGGCCAGTATTTCCGTATTGTTGATCTTGAAGGTAATCAAGCGGTGGATACTTTGTTTATTTCCGCACATAACCCTGAAGAGCGTTATAGCGCAACTGATACTTTGGCGATGAACCGTCAAATTTATCTAGAAAAAGGTACGACTTTATATACCAACTTTGGCAATAAAATTGCGAGTATTCATGATGACAACTGCGGTCGCCACGATACTTTAGGCGGTGCATGTTCATGTGAAAGTAACACGGTTCGTTATGCGCATGATAAATATCCAATGCACAGTTGCCGTAACAATTTCATGATTGCATTGTCACAACATCCGATTGCGAAGAAGCATGGTTTAAACGTACGTCATATTGGGCCGAATATTAACTTCTTTATGAATGTGCCTGTCACAAGTGACGGTCACCTGAAATTTGATGATGGTATTTCTGCACCGGGCAAATATGTCGAAATTAAGGCCGAAATGGATTTGATCGTACTGATCTCCAACTGCCCACAACTGAATAACCCATGTAATGCCTACAACCCAACCAAAATTCAACTGATTGTTCGTGAAGGCGAGGTATAAAAATGTTTAATAAAGTTCTCATCGCCAACCGTGGTGCAATTGCATGTCGTGTCATTCGTACCCTTAAAAAATTAGGCATTCAATCTGTTGCAGTCTATTCTGAAGCCGACCGTGATTCATTGCATGTCACTTTAGCCGATGAAGCGGTATTCATTGGTGATGCACCTGCAAGCCAAAGCTATCTGAATGTCGATAAAATCTTAGAAGTGGCCAAACATACCGGTGCGCAAGCGATTCATCCGGGCTATGGATTCCTCTCTGAAAATGCCGAATTCTGTAATCTGTGTGAAGCTCAAGGCATTGTATTCTTGGGACCAAATGCCGAGCAAATGAAAGCTTTTGGTCTCAAACATACTGCACGTGAATTGGCAATTCAAGCCAATGTGCCGTTATTGCCGGGTAGTCAATTACTCGCTGATGAAGCTGAAGCACTGCTTGAAGCGGAACGTATCGGTTATCCTGTGATGCTCAAAAGTACCGCTGGCGGTGGTGGTATTGGTATGCGTTTGGTGTGGAATGCTGAAGAGCTGAAAGATGCTTACACAACCGTGTCGTATTTAGCGCAAGCGAACTTTAAAGATGCAGGCTTGTACCTCGAGAAATTTGTGCAAAATGCGCGTCATATCGAAGTGCAAATCTTTGGTGATGGCAATGGCTTAGTTTTAGCTTTAGGCGAGCGTGATTGTTCGGTGCAACGTCGTAACCAAAAAGTGATTGAGGAAACACCTGCGCCACACATTACAGATGAACAACGTGCTTATATCCAAAACGTTGCGATTCAATTGATGCAGTCAGTGAATTACCGCTCGGCTGGTACGGTTGAATTTGTGATGGATACCGACACCCAAGAATTCTATTTCTTGGAAGTGAATACCCGTCTACAAGTGGAACATGGTGTCACTGAGCAAGTCTTTCGTGTGGACCTTGTGGAATGGATGGTGACCTTAGGCAGTGGTGATTGGGTTGCTCCAACGTCAAAACTTGAGTCGCAAGGTCATTCGATTCAAGTGCGTTTATATGCCGAAGATCCAATCAAAAACTTCCAACCAAGTGCAGGGCTTTTAACGCATGTTGCGTTTGATGCCAATGCCCGTAATGAAACTTGGGTAGAAACCGGCTCCAATGTCTCGTCGTTCTATGACCCGATGATTGCCAAAATTATCGTCACAAGCGATTCTCGTGATTCTGCCATTCAAGCCATGACGGATACTTTGGCTAAAACTTCGGTTGCCGGCATTGAAACCAATCTTGAATATCTGCAAAACATTATTGAGGGTGAGGTCTTTAAAGCAGGCACGCAAACCACACGCTTCTTAAATACCTTTGAGTGGAAAACCCAAAAAATCGAAGTGTTACAAGCTGGTATTCAAACCGCCGTGCAAGATGTCACAGGTCGTTTGGGCTACTGGGATGTCGGTGTGCCACCATCAGGTGCTATTGATCCGCTGTCTTTAAATGTCGCAAACCAATTGTTGGGCAATGCACCGAATACCGCAGGGCTCGAATGTACCCTACAAGGCCCAAGCTTAAAATTCCATTGCGATAGCCAAATTGTGCTTGCAGGTGGTGATATGCCATCGACCTTAGATGGTGTGGCTGTCCCAATGTGGCAAACCGTGAATGTGCGTAAAGGTCAGGTACTTAAATGTGGCAAGATCGCCACAGGTTGCCGTACTTATATCGGGATTAAAGGCGGTCTAAATGTGCCTGAATATTTGGGTTCACAAGCAACCTTCACTTTAGGTCAGTTTGGCGGTCATGCAGGGCGTAATTTACTGATTGGCGATATGCTTCCAATCACAGCATTTACATCCGATGAAGTCAAAGCATTAAATGAAGATCAAATCCCAACATTTTCCAATTCTTGGGAAATTGCGGTGATGTACGGTCCACATGGTGCGCCTGATTTCTTTACCAAAAACGACATTGATACCTTCTTTGCCAACGAGTTTGAAATTCACTTCAACTCCAGCCGTACCGGAATTCGTTTGATTGGTCCAAAACCAGAATGGGCTCGTCAGGACGGTGGCGAAGCGGGTCTGCATCCATCCAATATTCATGACAATGCCTATGCCATTGGTGCGATCGACTTTACGGGTGATATGCCGATTATCTTAGGTCCAGATGGCCCAAGCCTTGGTGGTTTCGTGTGTCCTGCGGTGGTGATCAATTCTGAGCTTTGGAAATTGGGTCAGCTTAAAGCAGGTGATAAAGTCAAATTTGTGCCTGTCAGCTATCATCAAGCGAAATTGCTGAATGAAAAATATCATGCGCAATTAACTGCTGAAGATACGCAAGCTGTGGCATTTGATGAGTCGTTCTATCCTGAAATCAGCACCTTAAAATCTGCCATTTTAGATACTTTAAAAGGTCAAAATGGTACGCCTGATGTGGTGTATCGTCCTGCCGGTAATAATTATATGTTGGTGGAATATGGCGAACTGGTTTTAGATTTAAACTTGCGTTTCCGTATTCATGCGCTGGTGCAATGGGTCAAAGATCAAAATATTCAAGGCATTATTGACCTGACACCGGGCATTCGTTCGCTGCAAATCCATTTTGATTCGACCCAGCTCGATCAGATTGATTTATTGCGTATGCTTCAATTCGCAGAAGAGCAACTGCCTGATGTCACTGAGATGCAAGTGCCATCACGTACTGTGTATTTACCGCTTGCTTGGGAAGATTCACAAACCCAACTCGCAACCGAACGTTATATGCAAACTGTGCGCCCTGATGCACCGTGGTGTCCTGACAATATCGAATTTATTCGTCGTATCAATGGCTTAAAAGACAAACAAGCCGTGAAAGATGTGGTCTATAACGCGAGTTATTTGGTCATGGGCTTGGGCGATGTATATTTAGGTGCGCCTGTGGCAACCCCGCTTGATCCACGTCAGCGTTTGGTGACCACTAAATATAACCCTGCGCGGACCTGGACGCCTGAGAATGCTGTGGGGATCGGCGGTGCGTATATGTGTGTCTACGGTATGGAAGGTCCGGGTGGTTATCAGTTTGTCGGTCGTACCTCACAAATGTGGTCACGCTACCGTAAAAACCCTGATTTTGAGCAAGGTATGCCGTGGTTACTTCGCTTCTTTGACCAGATTAAGTTCTATGAAGTGTCTGAAGCTGAACTCATGCACATGCGTGAAGACTTTAAAGCCGGTCGTCTAAAATTACGCATTGAAGAAGGTGTACTCAACCTGAAAGAATACAATGACTTCTTAACGGAAAACCAAGAGTCGATTTCTGTATTTAAAGCGGTGCAACAAGCCAACTTTGATGCTGAACGTCGTCGCTGGCATGAAGCAGGGCTTGCGGAATATGTATCTGAAAGCCTAGATGCTGTGGATGATGGCGAAGGTGTTGAAGTGCCTGAAGGCGGTTGTGCTGTTGAGTCACATATGCCGGGTTCAATTTGGAAAATTGAATGTCAGTCGGGCGATATTGTCGAAGAAGGTGCAACGCTTGCAGTCATTGAAGCAATGAAGATTGAGATTCCGATTATTGCACCTGAACGCATGAAGGTTGAAGCAATTACCATTGAAAAAGGGCAGACGGTAAAAACGGGGCAGGTGTTGTTTACGTTGGCGCCAGTGGCTTAATGAGATAGGTATAAAAAAGACCGCCTACGCGGTCTTTTTTTCTTTATGAAGCTAAATTATATTTTTGTTCTCGTAATTTAAACGCTCTATCTCCACCTTCAAGAATTTCACAAATATGAGATTTAATTGCTTTTTGACCTAAAGTTGATGAGCAAGATGGGTTGAAATCTAAGGACTCAATACTACCGCCTTTATATTGAAATTTATGATTATTCATATTTGGACTATGAGTCCCATGTTGATTGGCAACAATAATTAGCTCACTATCTGCATTTACCACCACATTTGCGTTGTGAGTCACAAGAATAATTTGTCTTTCCTTTTTCTTTTGTTTTAGGAAAGTAACCAATTCTGAATAGATAGCTCGATTATCTAAGTCATCTTCAGGTTGGTCGATGATAATAGGGCACTTACTTTCACTACAATCTAAAGTCATTTTTAACACTACAAAAGCTTTCTTGCCTTGTGACATTTCATTGTAGTTGTCACCATCATAAATCACGTCAAATTTTATTTTAAACCATGAATTATCAAAGAATTCTTTAGTAAATGTTTCTAAAGTAGTACCACCTCTAAAACGAACTTCTCCTTCTTCTAAGGATTCTACTATTTCATGGTATTTATCTAATAGTTCTATTTGAGAAGTAACTTGCATTTCAGCAAATAGCTTGGCTTTTTCAGGCTGTTGGTTAATTGTTTTTTTGATAAATTCATTGAACTTGAATTTATCAAATATATTCGTTGCAATTATTTGTAGATCTTGGCTGATTGTAATTGATGATATAGCCTGTATTAATTCGGAAGCTACATTGGACATTGATAACCAAATTGTACGTTGAAACTCAGTTGTCAGACTTTCCAAAGATTTTTTTAATTCAGCAATTTTTTCTAAAATATCATCAATTTCTTGAATCTTAGCTTTTTCAATATTTAGCCTTTCTAATAATGGTTTTATAGCGTCAGAAGACCTTAGATAGACTTCGACTTTTTGAAATATGTTAGTACTTTTGATACTTAAAATTTCTTGTTCAACTTTTAGGATCTGATCAGAAATAGTTTTCTGGGATAGCTTTTTGAATTGCTCAAATTGAGTAGCTGTAAATTTTTCTATTTCACTTGCAAAAGATTCAAAGTGTGATTTTACTAGCACATAATTTAAACTAAGTTCAAATGGGTTTAACAGTTGATAGAAATCAGAACTGTGCTTATCTTCAAGTAGTTCTTTAAAAGTAATAAGACCTTCAAGATTTTTATTAAGAATTGTCAAAGTTTCATTCGAAGCATTAAAACTTGCCATTTCTTCTTGAGTTATATTTCCAATATCATTATTTTGGATTTGTATGGATAATTCATTAACTTGATTTTGAATATCATCCTTATTACCTTTCTGTGTCAATTGTGATTGATAGTCAGTTAAAGAGCTTAAAATTGAAAAATAAGTAGATACTTTTCCTGAAATTTCATGTCGTAAAAAATCACTTTGTTCTTTAAATTTAGAGAAAAGCTTATTGTCTTTTTGCTGTATCAAGTCTTTAACTATATCTTCAATACCTTGATCTTTTGACTTTGAATACATATGTCCTTGGTAAAAATATTCAATGGGTCTACTATAATCCTCCTTACCATCTTGCCAAATAATTCTAAAATTTGAACAAAGCTCATCAATATGCTGAGATTGTTCAAGGGAGTTTAGTGCGGTAGGTTTTAATTTATTTGCTAGACATTGTAATAGGGTGGACTTACCTGATGATCGCCCACCGATGATAGAAGTTAAATTACCATTAAAGTAAATTTTTTCGTTTGCAACATTAGTATTATTTAACTCGATATAATCTATTACTTCATATGAGTTTTTTATTTCAGGGCAATGTTGTCCGATATGAACACGACTTTCAGGTTCATGAATAATTTGCTTTAAACCTTCAAAAGTTGGTTCAGCTTTGATCCAACAATAACGATTCATTTTTGGTTCGAATAACTCTTCGAGACAATGAGCATCGCTACCATGAATAGACGGTTTGAGTGAGCGATATTTTGAAATTATTCCCTCAGGGGATTCACTACCTTTTCCTAAAAAATATCTATAGTCCGAAGGTTTTGCAGAGAATAAACCGTCTGCTAATTGATAAATAGAATTTCTAAGGCTATAAACGGATGCATCTTGTTGCTGTAGAAGATCCTCGTGTCCTCTTAAAGCAGAAACACCATCATCACCATTTGCAACAAATACGAGTACTTCATTTCTTAAATTTTTGTTTACTTCAAAAACTTCGATTAATGTGGTGTGAGGAATGCAAAACTGTTCAATCCCTTTCTTGAGTGCTAATTTTTCATCATCTTTTTGATGCTCTAAAAGGTATAAACGTCCTAGACTTTTGAGCCCGAATTCATTAAGAGGATATTTGTTTCCATCACCATGTGCCATTTTAATTTGACTTAATATTTGATTCTCAATTTTCTCAATTGCTAGAGGGTTAAAGATTAAGTGCAAATTAATCAAAGTGCTTGAACTTGTTGTTGGTGAAATTCTTAACTCCATGTTGGGTATCAACAAAATTTTAGATATAAGAGCTTTTTCATCACTATCAAATTCACTACGAGAATCAATTTCCGCTTGGAACTTTTTTACTTCTTTATAATTATCAACACTAAAATAGTCCGTGATACCAATAACTTTTATATTTCGTTCTAAGGCTTTTCTGAAAAGCTGAACACAGTAGTCTTCAAAAGAAATATCCCCAAATTTATCATTTTTGGCTGTACCTTTTGTATGGACATGTAAGTCCCAACGTCCCCACTCAGAGCCACGGCTCATCACTTTTCCCCTTAATATAGTTTTAAAGAACAATTGTTTAATTATTAGATTAATTGTAGATAAATATTGTTTGGAAAAGAACCTATATGGAGGGTTTTTCTCAATTTAAATATATTTTCCACCGAACAGTTAAATTCTCAATACTATGTATCTAGAAACTATAAGCCTCAAACTAAATTGATATACATCAAAAGTGGTAAACTTATTGGGCAAGTTCAAAAAGCAAATCTAGCCACACTTTGATGCACTCTCGAACCCCAATGGTGCAAAATGGGCTATTTTTTAGCCGCACTTAATAAAATTAAATCATCCTTATTCTGGTTTATATATGTATGTGATCGATTTTAAAAGTATTCTGCTTAAATCTATTCTATTTTATATTGTGGCACGCTTAATGCATTTATTTATATACAACATAAATAGAGGAGAGCAATACACTTGATCACTCATAAGCACAAACATCGGTTAACCATTCATGTATAAAAAGAATAGCAAGGACATGAGCAATCAAAATGGAATAAACCGGTGAAATACAAAACTTACTTTTGCTTTAGAACAAGCCCCATCTCACTGTTATGGGGCTTTTTTTTGCCCTTTTATGTAAGTTTATTCACCTTATCCAAATAACTAAAAATTGGCACGTTTTCTGCATTTTCCTAAGTAATACGAAATTTTGGTTTTGTAATATTTACAGGAGATGCACATGAACAATCCGACATCAAATAAAAAAATGCATCCATGGCTTCACTTTTTGGTTGAGCTGCTCAGCGTACGCGCAGGCTTTCACATTAAACAGTCTTCCCAATACCAACCCAAGGATCAACATCGTGCCTAAACAAAAATTGGCACGGATCAGTATTACCGTGCCAGAAACCACGCTACATGCGATGGACCAAAAAATTGTCGAGCAGCATTATGAAAGCCGTT
This sequence comes from Acinetobacter sp. YH01006, assembly GCF_013420445.1. Classification (NCBI taxonomy): domain Bacteria; kingdom Pseudomonadati; phylum Pseudomonadota; class Gammaproteobacteria; order Moraxellales; family Moraxellaceae; genus Acinetobacter; species Acinetobacter sp. YH01006. The sequence continues at coordinate 14,386 of NZ_VOYB01000003.1, forward strand.
CACAGGCCATTGTCGACATGATTAACCGCCACCTGATTGATGATCTGGTGATTCGCGATGAAGTCATGGTCGGCACACTCACCTTGCTCTACGACGTCAGCCTGAAACCTCTGCGCAGTCAGCTGGTCGATCTGCAGCAGCAGTATCTGGCGCAAGTGATCAATTCACTTCATATCCAGTTGGATGATGAAAAAATTTTGCAAGTCATGCTGATGCAGGGCGCGAGTAGTGATCTGAAAGAAATTAGCGAACAATTTATTGCACTGAAAGGCGTGATTAAAGGCCATCTCGAACTGATGGATGCCGTCATGCCGCCCATTCCACAAAATACCGAACACACTTAAGGAGAACAGCTGTGCACAACTTATGGACTGTACAGGACTGGCAACACGCCTACCAGAATAACAATATCCAGCTTAGTGACCTGATTGAGTATGTAGCCGAGTTGAATAATGACGATCATGCCTGGATATCAATTGCGACAGCAGCACAATTACAGGCACAAATTGATGCATTGACTGGTGCAGATATTGAAAGCTTGCCACTTTATGGGGTGCCATTTGCAGTCAAGGACAATATTGATGTTGCAGGGTTCTATACCACAGCAGCATGTAAAGAGGCAGCTTATCTGGCGACTTCCGATGCAACAGCAGTAGCCAAATTAAAAGCTGCCGGCGCGATTGTCGTGGGAAAAACCAATCTGGACCAGTTTGCGACGGGTCTGGTCGGTGTGCGCTCCCCATACGGCGCGGTGAAGAACAGCTTTAATCCTGAATATATCAGTGGTGGTTCGAGTTCGGGTTCCAGCGTGGTGGTAGCCAATGGATTAGTACCATTTTCACTGGGTACAGATACTGCAGGTTCAGGACGTATACCAGCAGGGCACAATAACATTGTCGGACTCAAACCGACCAAAGGCTGGTTTTCGACTACAGGCCTGATTCCGGCTTGTCGCACCATCGATGTGATTTCGATTTTTGCATTAACGGTGGATGATGCCTGGCAGGTGGCGCAAGTCATGCAAGGCTATGATGCTAGCGATGATTATTCCCGGGTACATCCTCAAAATGTACCGAGCCAATTTTCAAAAGGGAAAATTGCCATTCCGGATACACTGGAATTTTATGGCGATGCTGAAACTGAAAAAGCATTCCAGCTGGCGATCGCACGTGTACAAAGCTTGGGTTATACGGTTGAGCCGATTGATTTTGTTCCATTTCAACAGCTGGCGACTGCACTTTACAACCGCTCTTGGGTGGCTGAACGTACCAGTGCCGTGGAAAAAATGGTGCAACGTGAGCAGACCCATCCGGTAATTGGCCAGATTATAGCGCAGGCAGACCGGTTCAGTGCGGTCGATGCCATGCAGGATGAATATGAACGCGCCCGCCTGAGCCGTATCATTCAAAATACCTTGACGGATTATGATGCATTGATGGTGCCTACCGCACCTACCATTTATCGCATTACAGAAGTAGAAGCGGACCCTCTGGTAAAAAACAGTCACATGGGCGCTTATACCAATTTTGTCAATTTTGCCGATCTTTCGGCTTTGGCGCTACCCAATAGCATTCGTGCCGATGGTTTGCCAACGGGCGTGACCTTTATTGCACCAGCCTGGATGGATGAAGCACTGGCCAAATTCGGGCAAAAATGGCAGCAGGCGAGCCAGTTAAAGTTAGGCACATCTGAACTTAGCTATGAAAAAACAACTGAAATCTCATCGGGTCACAGCGTCAAACTGGCTGTCGTCGGTGCACATCTAAGCGGAATGCCGCTGAATTTTCAGCTGACCACACGCGGTGGCACCCTGATCAAGCAGACCCGGACTACTTCGCATTACAAACTGTATGCATTAAAAAATACCACACCGCCAAAACCCGGCCTGCAATACAGCGCTAAAGGTTGTTCAATTGAAGTCGAGGTCTGGGACATTCCACGTGCATTGTTTGGCGACATTGTCGCTGAAGTACCGGCACCACTCGGGATTGGCAATGTACAGCTCAGCGATGGCACATGGGTCAAAGGTTTTATTTGTGAAGGCTATGCCTTAGAGGATGCAACAGATATTAGCCATTTTGGTGGTTGGCGCGCCTATATCGAATCTAAAAAAGTCAGCAATACCAAGTTTAAATGCGCATGCATAGGGGAAATCGCACGATGATTAAAAAAGCCTTGTTGTCAGCATCTGTACTGACCACGATTTTATTAGCAGGCTGTGACAATACAGCCAAAGTACCGGAACCAAAAGCCAAAGCTGAAGGCAGCGTGAATACCAAGCCCATTACGATCGGTTACAGTGATTGGCCGGGGTGGGTGGCATGGCAAGTCGCGATTGAAAAAGGCTTCTTTCAAGAGGCAGGGATCAATGTTGAGTTTAAGTGGTTCGATTATTCAGCATCGATGAGTGCTTTTTCGGCCAATCAACTTGATGCCGTTTCGGTATCCAATGGCGATAACTTGGTGATTGCATCCGGTGGTACCAAGGGCATCATGATCATGGCGACCGATTATTCAGCCGGGAATGACGTCATTATTGCTAAAAATGGCATAAATTCGATTCAAGAACTAAAGGGCAAGCAAATTGCGGTCGAAAAAGGCTTAGTTGATCATCACTTGTTAAATACGGCTTTAAGCGATGCGGGTATTGCACATACTGATGTGAACTTGGTCAACGCGGTCACCAATGAACTACCACAAGTCTTTTCAAGTCCTGATGTGGCTGCGATTGCGGTATGGCAGCCGGTGGCCAATCAAGCCTTGAAAGCCGTTGCAGGTTCCAAGATTATTTATTCCTCTCAAGATAAACCTGGTCTGATTTATGACACTTTAACGGTCAATATGACGCATTTGTCTGCACACAAAGAAGAATGGAAAAAAATCATTCAAGTGTGGGATAAAACGGTGAAATATATTAATGATCCAGCCACACGTCCTGATGCCTTAGCCATTATGGCAAAACGCGTTGGTCTTGAAGCCGATCAGTATGCACAGTTTATTGAAGGGACGCATTTATTGGATTTGGCAGCCAATAAAAAGGTATTTGAAAAATCGAACAACTTTGATTCACTCTATGGTTCAAGCTATCACGTCAATGAATTTAACTTTAAAAATGGTGTATATACCCAAAAAGTCGATGTAGATGGGGTCATTTATCCCGAACTTGTACAATCTTTACCATAATCTTTTTTATACAGGCTTTTCGTATCGAAAGGCCTTTTTTCGTTAAGGGGGCTGTATGTTAAAAAAATTATCTCTTTCTGTGTTGGTTGCTTCAAGCTTAATTCTCGTAGGCTGTAGCAAATCATCAGATACCACAACTGAAGCAAAAGCAGTCAATTCAAGTACTGCTCCGATCCGTATCGCCTATAGTGAATGGCCGGGTTCACTCGCTTGGGAAGTGGCAAAGGCAAAAGGATGGTTTGAGGAGGCAGGCTTAAATGTACAACTTGAATGGTTCTCCGACTATAACGCATCAATTCAAGCCTTTTTGGCAGGCAAAATTGATGGGGCGAGTGTCGCCAATGGCGATAACTTTATGCTGTCTTCACAAGGTGTGAACGGGAGCATTATTTTGGTCAATAGTATGTCGACCGGAAATGATATCATTATTGCGAAACCGGGCATTGAGTCTGTTAAAGAGCTTGCAGGGAAAACCGTTGCATTCGAGAAAGGCTTGGTCAGTGAATTGTTCTTTACCACCGCGATGGAGAATGAAGGTCAAGATCCGAGCAAAGTCAAAGTCGTTAATGCGGTGACCCAAGAACTATCACAAGTCTTTAATACACCAGGGATTGATGCGATCACGCTTTGGCATCCATTTGGTTTACAGGCCCTTAAAGCTGTACCGGGTTCTAAAGTCATTTATGATTCAAGCAAAACACCGGGATTAATTTACGATGTTCTTTCGGTGAACTTGCCAAACATTGAAAAACGTAAAGATGAGTGGACCAAATTGATCGTGGTGTGGGACAAGATTGTGAAATATCTTGAAGACCCTGCGACACGTGCAGATGGTATTAAAATCATGGCAGATCGTGCCGAGATTAAACCTGAACAGCTTGAAAACCTGATGGCGGGTACGACCTTGCTCGATTTAGAAGATAATAAAAAAGTCTTTGTTAAAGGTGATGGCTTGGACTCACTGTATGGTTCTTCTTATAACGTCAACAAGTTCAATATGCGTGTCGGAATTTATTCAGAAAGCCCTGTTGTCGAAAATACCATCTATCCACATTTGGTCAATGCTGCACAAGCTGAATAATCCATCTAAGCTTGATAAAAAAGGGCTTTTTAGCCCTTTTTTATGACTCACGATTTAAGCGAAGTTCATGCTTCAATCAGCCAAACTTTCTCAATATCATGTGCAGTGACCCATAACACATCACCACACTGCATTACCGCACCACTTCCAGCATTCTCTTGTGCAGTGATCTGCCTTAAAATCTTGCCAGAAATCAAATCAATTTCGATTAACAATAGATTTGTCGTTCTGACCCAAAGTCTGTTTTTAGATGCAAAAATATCCCCACCATCGCCACGTGCATGTTCAGGGAGTTGAATGGTTTGAACACACTCACAGGAGAGAGCATCAATTTTTGAAACCGTGCCATGCTTTTGATTAAGGCTAAACACATATTGATCATTGGCCGAGATAAACCAAGGGGTTTCATCAACATCAATCACATGTGTTACACGGTTTAAGAAAGGATCAATCCGTTGTACGGAGGCGTGTTGAGTGTTGGTGAGCCAAATTGCACCTGCACCATAGCAAACATTATAAGAGCTCGGTAAGACTTCAATATGTTGTTCAATTTGACCGCGACACGGTGCAATTTTGGTGAGTAATCCTTCTGCGGAGACCACCCAAATGGCATCATCGGATGCCGCCAAACTAAATTCACCCGTTAAATCCGCAAGACCCGTCGGAATGATGGCTAAAACTTCATTACTAATCTGATCTATTTTATAAATGGATTGATTTTCTAGACTCGCCACCCATACTGCTGAAAATGCACACACCGGAATTCCTGCAGCCTTAGGCACTTGAATTTCAGCCACCACCTGATTGTCTTGAGCCGAAAACTTTTGTAAGACATCCTGATTGGTGGCCCAAATATAGCGGCCATTACTCGCCATAAAGTCGACAAAACCGGAAACATGCCGAGTTTGTAGCGCAAGATGTTCAATGGGTACTTCATTTGATTCAAGCAAAACAGCATGATTCATCTATGTAACTCCTGCATATTGATGACAGCACGGTAGCGCAGTTTCCCCTGACGTAACTTCTCAATCGCATCATTGACTTTCGAGATGGGAAATTCCTCCACCCAGGGCTGTATATGGTGACGTGAGCAGAAATCGAGGAGCTGATGCATGGCAATCGGTGTACCTGTGGGTGAACCTGTTAGACTAATTTGTTGATCAATTAGCTGAAAGCTTGAGATTTTAAGAGGAGCTTCGACCAAACCGACCACATGAAACTTTCCTTCAGGAGCCAATAAGCGAATGTATGCATCCCAATCGAGTGCTTGATTGACCGTATCCACAATCAGATCAAAATTTTGTGGGGGAATATCATCAAGCTGAGTCGAGGAAAGGATTTGGTCTGCACCTAATTGTTTTAGTTCATCATATTTTGCAGGGTTTGAACTAAACGCAGTGACTTTGCAGCCCCAAGCTTTGTAAAGTTGCACTGCAATATGTCCTAAGCCACCAATACCAATCACGCCCACATGATGAATCGCTTGAATACCATGTTGCAGTAAAGGGGTAAATACCGTTAAACCACCACAGAGTAATGGTCCAACACTTTGGAGATCCATATTTTCAGGAATAGGAATCACCCAAGAGGCTTGCGCACGGACATGACTCGCAAAGCCACCATGACGTCCTACAATCGTGGATTCAGATTGTTTGCACAGATTAGGTTTGGCCGACAAACAAGGATGACACGTTTGACAATGACCCGATTGCCAACCTAAACCGACCACTTGATTGGGGACTAGATGTTTTACCGTGCTACCAAGCTTTGAAATACGTCCAATGACTTCATGACCCGGAACGAAAGGATATTGTGTTTGTTGCCAATCATTATCAAGCATAGAGAGGTCAGAGTGGCATAAGCCACAGTACATGACCTCAATTTCAACCTCATCGGGGTTTAAGTCGTTAAACTCAAACTGATAAGGTTGAAGTGCTTGCTTAGGCGCATGTGCGGCATAAGCAAATACAGGCATCACTTATGCTCCTAAGTCATCATAATTGTGTTTACCAAAATGGACATTTGGACCAGTCAGTTGAATTTCGCCACGTTTGACCATCTCACGCATATAACGAAAGCCTTGCGCACTGACTTCAAATAGATGTTGACCTGCAATCACAGGCGGATATTTCTCTAAAGCTTCTGGCGTTGCAAATTGAGGCAACGGTTTAATCTCGACATCATAGTCACAAGCAAAGAATAGCGGGAATGAATAACGTTCATCACGGACTTTACGAACACGATGAGAGGTTGCAGTAAAGCGACCGCCACTTAAGGCTTCAATCATGTCGCCAATATTGACCACAAATGCATCTTCAATGGGAGGTGCATCAATCCATTCACCTTTAGAGTTCACCACTTCGAGTCCTGCTGCAGTAGGTAACAAGATGGTGAACAGCTCCATATCGGTATGTGCACCAAAACCAAAGATATCTTCTGCTTCTAGATCATGTGGATAGTGCATTAAACGTAGTTGAGAGGTGGGTCGTGTGACTAAACGGTTAAGCGCATCGGGTTCAAGTTGAAGGGCCAATTCAAAACCGCGCAGCAGCACACGTCCTAAGGCAATCACATCTTCATAATAAGCGCTAACATCTTGCTTAAAATTCGGGAGATCGGCCCATACATTCGAGCCATGCATCGGTTTTTGAGCAATCACGTCAGGATCATCATCAGGTAAATCCCAACTCAAATCGAAAGCTTCTTTATTGTCTGTTTTGTTGGGTAATTCTGCCAAATCAGGACGATCAATCGCTTCAACACGTTCTTCACCCGGTGGCACATATCCACGATGCTTAATGCCAAATTTGCCGGCGTAATACTGCATTTTTTCTTCAAAGGGTAAGGCGAAAAATGCTTTAGCTTGGGCTTGTAATGCTTCTATATGTGCTCTCGGAATGCGATGACCCTTAATATATAAAAAACCGACATGCTCAGCCGCTTTGCCGAGTTCTATCGCAACCTGTTGTTGATCTGCAGGATCTGCACTGTACAACCCTGAAATATCAATGACAGGAATTTCACTGAAATCTTTTTCAATCGTTTGAATGCTCATGTTACCCCCTAAAATGAGGCACGTATGGTGTGGAACAATGCGTGCCTTGTGAATTTACTAATGTCTGCTTAAATTTCAGTACTGTTTGAAAAGACGTTAATAATGACGATGCCAAGCACCATAAAGGACAGCCCAATCAGCGCTGCCGTGTCCAAATGCTGTTTATAGAAAATCCAACCAATGCATGAAATCAAAATAATGCCTGCACCCGACCACAGGGCATATGTAATACCCACGGGGATGGTTTTCATGGTGAGCGCTAGAAAGTAAATTGCGATCAGATAGCCAATGACAGTGATCGTGGATGGAATCCATTGGCTAAAACCATTCGATGCTTTTAAAGCAGAGGTCGCAATCACTTCTGCCACAATTGCAATCATTAAATAGAGGTAAGCCATATTGATCTCACTTACTTGCTAGTACTGACTTTGGTCATACGAGGAATCACCGGTAAATCTGCCAAAGCAGGATCAAGTTCATCTTCTTCGGCATGCACCAATTGATCGACACGTTGACGTAAGCTTTTAAACTCAGGTGTCAGCATGAGGTCAGGATGACGTGGGCGTGGCAAGTCGACTTCAATAATTTCTTTAATCTCACCTGGGTTGGCTTTCAGTGCCACGATACGGTCGGCAAGTAGAATGGCTTCGTCCATATCATGGGTAACAAAAATGATGGTAATGTCGATGTTTTTCCAAAGATCCATTAAGTGACGTTGCATTTTTTGGCGCGTATGTGGGTCAAGTGCACCAAAAGGTTCATCCATGAGCAGAATTTTCGGTTCATTGACTAAGGCGCGGGCAATGGCGACACGCTGTTTCATCCCACCTGACAGTTGGTGTGGATATTGATTTTCGTATTTTTCTAAGCCAATGATGTTAATCCACTCGCGTGCTTGGGCTTCGGCTGCTGAATGACTTTGGCCCTTCATTTTTGGACCAAACATTACATTTTCTTTGACAGTTTTCCACGGAAAGAGGGTATAGCCTTGGAACACCATGCCACGCTCAGGACTTGGGCCTGTAATCGGTGTGCCATCCACTAAAATCTCACCACTACTATATGGGTCTAAACCTGCAACCACACGGCTAAAGGTCGATTTACCACACCCAGAGGGTCCAATCACACAAATAAATTCACGTTTATGGATTTTGAGATCTAATGCATTTAAGACCGTGCGTTCTGTTTTGCCATGTTTAAACTTTTGTGTGAGTTGTTTTGCTTCTAAGATCACGGGACGTTGGTAAATCTTGTCAAAATAGTGACGTGAATCAAATGCATCAGTATGTTCAAGCTGTGTCATTAGTGTGCTCCCGCTTTCCATTTAAATAAACGTTGACCGATTTTCATCAGGACGACATCGCAGATCAGACCGATCATCCCAATAATTAAAATTGCAGCGAAGACATTGTCGAAATGTTGGTAGCGTGCTTGCTGGGTGATAAACCAAGTAATGCCAGAGGTGCTGCCAATCAGTTCAGCCACAATTAAGTAAGTCCATGCCCAACCGAGCAGTACACGCAAATTACGGTAAATTTCAGGCAGGGCGGCAGGAATCACCACATGCAGCAGGCTTTTGAGTTTATTTGTGCCCAGAGTAAAACCGGCTTCAATCAAGCTACGGTCAACCAAGCGTGTGGTATTGGCAATAATCAGAATTTGTTGGAACAAAGTGCCAATCACAATAATGGCAATTTTTGGTGCATCGTTGATCCCTAAAATTGCAACGGCTAGGGCACCAAATGCAGGTGCAGGCAAATAACGGAAAAATTCAACAAAAGGCTCGGTCAGTTGGGATAGCTTGTTTGAAAAACCGCATAAAATTCCGAGTGGGACACCGACTAAGGAAGAAATAAAGAACGCAGTAAAGACCAGCTTGATACTGTGCCACAGACTTTCATGAAACCAGGGTGCATTGGCCTGAGCAGGCTCCGTGGTAAAGGCCGTGACCAGTGCAATCGCAACTTCATGTGGTGCAGGCAGATAAATCGGGTTGACCAGAATACCCTGCGGCGGAGCCAGACCCTGATCTACCGCAGACTGAGCAGCAGAAAAAAACTGGTCTTTATCAATACGACTTTCGACCTGTAAATAGGCAACACTACCTGAATCAGTAATCTGGACTTGTGGATGCCAGATAAATGGCAAGTAGCTGACTGCACACCAAATTAAAATTGGTATTAAAAAAGACCCCAAGCCAAACAGCAATTTATTTCTTTGACTGAGTTCACGTGCAACGTAACTCATAGTGTTGCCCCTCAATATTACAAATTTTATAAAACGTAATACTAAATAAGCAAAATGGATGCCATTTCATCCCAAATCCTGAAATGACTTTAAAAAGGACTTATTTTTATAGCAAAAATTAGCAGACAACTCTTAATCATATTCAAGAAGTTAGATCAGAATGCAGAGATTTTTTAATCATTTTTTGGAAAATAGACTCAATGAAAAAGACCTGAAAAATCAGGCCTCTTTTTTCAGTAACATCATTTAGCCAATAATGTCTGCATGCTGGCTTTGCAAACTATAGATGCACTGTTCTGCAATCTGTTTTTTCTCGGCTACGGTCATTTCAATATCTTCCCATTTCTGCATCTGCTGCAGGAGCCAGATAAAATCATCGACTTTCGGTTGGGCACTTTTCCCAACAAAATTCCGGATAATATTCTTGATCTTGTAAAAGTCATAGACATGCCGCTGGGCGGAACATTCAAACTGAATAATCTGATAATCGACTAACATGTCCCATACTTCTGATAAATCACTGCGCTGCTTTAAATCATCCTGCGCTTTTTGTACTGCCTTGACCACTGCCTCTACAGTAAATGGATGCTGTTCTGCCCATTCCTGGGTCATGGCCAAGACTTTATCGGCAACTTTTGGAATGACATTCTGGCTTGCCGCGACGATAAAACTATAGCCTTCAAGTTTGGCCTGAATATTCCAGGGTTCTCCCACGCAAAAGCCATCGAATACCTGTTCCGCGATTCCTTTTACCATGGAAGGCGGTGGAGACGTCATCAGCTGGATATTCTTGGCCAGTTGTGGATCAGTCAGTGCCAGCCATTCTTTTAAGCAGTAATGGTGAATCGAATATTTATACACATAGGCCAGATTGATGGGATGATTCTGTTGTAAAGCCTGTACCAGTTTCTTTGAGGTGCTTTGTTCATCATCCTCAGGCTGGATACCGAGTTCATAGCACAGATCTTGGCGCAGGCTAATAAAAGCCTGATTCACGCTCAGTACTAGAGGGGTTTGCAAAGCCACCTGTAACTGGTCTGTGCCCAGGGCAGCAGCGGGCAACATGGCGGACAGACAATGTGCAGCATCCAGAAAGCCATAGGCCAGACGGTCACGCAAACTTGACCATGAGGCTTCGCGGATTAAATTGATGGTTAATCCTTGCTCGGCAAAATAACCCTGTTTTTCAGCCCAGAGAATGGCAACACAATCAAGTAAAGGAATATAGCCAATATTGAGTTCAGTTTTTTCTAATGTGGACATATGCTTTTCCTTATTGGCCCAGTAACAGCTTCTGTGCATCCAGTAAGCGTCTGGCCATTTCACCAATGGTAATCCGGTGACTCATGGCATTTTTACGCAATAAAGCAAAAGCTTGCTCTTCCGTTAAGGCATGCAGCTGGATGAGCAGGGCTTTGGCTTTATCGATATCTTTACGGTCAATCAGCTTGTCCTGGGTTTCTTTTAAATCGTTCAGCAGCTTTTTATGTTTGCGGAATTGTTCAATTGAAATTTCCAGAATGCTTTCTAGTTTGGTGGGATCAATACCATCGACAATATAAGCCGTGATTCCGGCATCAATCGCACTTTTGATGGTGTCTTTATTGGAGTTCTGGGTAAACAGCACGGTCGGAAGTTCATATTGGCTGACACAGCTTTCAATAATATCCCGATGCGGATGATCCATATTCAGCAGGATCACATCTGCATGAATACCCTTAACATGTACCATATTCAGGTCATTCAGGATTAAACAGGCCACCACCTGAAAATCATGTGAAAGTAAGGATTCCTGGATGAATTGGGCGCGCTCCAGATCATCATCAATAAGAGCAATTCGTAATTTGGACATGGAATATTTTCAAGTAAGGCCTAAGGAATATTCAAGCAGGAGTAAAGCAAAAAACATGCCATTAAATTGGTGCATAAAATTCTATTTTTCTGTTCAATTTAGTGCATAGCTTTAGGGATTTCAGCTGATGGCTGATCAAAATGAAGCGTTTAGGTAGATCATCTGCCTGAAATAAGGCGTTTTCTTATTGGAAAAGTTGGCACGATTTCTGCATTTATTAAATCGTCAAAGATGACTTTCAATACTAACAACGGCCAACGATGCCCGTTCTGATCGTAATTGCACTTTCAAGGAGTGTGATTGGTATTTCGTTCAGCACAGGATAAATGACATGGTCAGTTGTTCAGCAATACAAAACGCACAAGCGTTTCAACCCTTCCTCCAGCATTACAAAGCGCTGGGTTGCGGTATTTACAACATATTCAATCAGCAGACATATCAATGCCTAGACGTGATATGCGGCTTTTTATCATCTTTAAAAAAACAATAGTTGGAGTGCAGATATGAAAATTCTCATGATTGGGCATGGCATGGTGGGGCATAAATTCATCGAATCTGTACTGGAACAGGCCGGTGATGACATTGATCTGACCATTTTGGCAGAAGAGCCACATTTAGCTTATGACCGGGTACATTTGACCGAATATTTCAGCGGCAAGTCGGTCAAGGATCTGAGTCTGTGTCGTAGTGATTTTGCCGATGCTTATGGCATTGATTTGCGACTTAATACTAAAGCGGTTGAAATTGATCAGCTCCATAAAACCGTCACCACCAGCCAGGGTGATGTGCTGAGTTTTGACAAGTTGATTCTCGCTACCGGTTCTTATGCCTTTGTGCCACCAATCCCGGGCAATGACCGTCAGAATTGCTTTGTTTATCGTACTATTGAAGATCTGGATGCCATTCGTGCAGCCAGTCTGAATGCCAAAACTGGCGTAGTGATTGGCGGCGGCTTGCTAGGGCTGGAAGCAGCGAAAGCCCTGCGAGATCTGAATCTGGAAACCCATGTCGTAGAATTTGCTCCGCGTCTGATGGCGGTGCAGATTGATGATCTGGGCGGCCGGGTACTGCGCTCTAAAATTGAAGACCTTGGTGTCAAGGTACATACTCAAAAGGCCACGTCAAGTATTGAAGATGGTGACAGCACTCAGCATGTAATGAAGTTCGGAGATGGTTCCGTGCTCGAAACCGATATCATCCTGTTCTCGGCCGGTATTCGTCCGCGTGATGAACTGGCGCGCCAAAGTGGTTTACTGATTGGTGAGCGTGGCGGCATCATCATTAATGATTATTGCCAGACCTCACATCCGGACATTTATGCCATTGGTGAATGTGCACTTTGGGACAATAAAATTTATGGTCTGGTTGCACCGGGCTATGACATGGCGCGTATCGCGGCAAAACATGTACTGGGCCAAGAGAGTCATGCATTCGCTGGCGCCGACATGAGCACCAAACTCAAACTGATGGGCGTGGATGTTGCTTCTATTGGTGATGCACATGCCATGTCCCCAGGTGCTTTGAGCTATTTCTATGCTGATGAAGCCGCGCAGGTTTATAAAAAAATCGTGGTGTCAGCAGATAAGGCCAAGCTGCTGGGCGCGGTGCTGGTGGGCTGTGCCAAAGAATATAGCGATCTCCTGCAAATGATGCTGAATGGTCTGGCTGTACCGGAACAACCGGAAAGCCTGATCATGCCGGGCTTTGATCAGTCGACCTCCAAATCGGGTGGCAGTGGCATCGATTTGTTGCCTGACAGTGCGACCATCTGTTCCTGTAATAATGTTTCCAAAGCTGATATCTGTTCAGCCATTGATGGCGGTGCAACTTCATTGGGGGCACTGAAAAAATGCACGCAGGCTGCAACAGCGTGCGGTGGCTGTGCGCCATTGGTGACGCAGGTTCTCAAATCTGAATTACAGCGTCAGGGTGTCACGGTGAACAATCACCTGTGCGAACATTTTGCCTATTCACGTCAGGAACTATATCACCTGGTTCGTGTGCATGAAATCAAGAGTTTCTCTGACCTGATCCAGCAACATGGTCATGGGATGGGCTGTGATATCTGCAAACCGACTGTAGCCAATATTCTGGCATCCTGCTGGAATGACTTTGTCCTAAAACCTAGCCATGCCGGTTTGCAGGATAGCAACGACTACTACCTCGGCAATATCCAGAAAGATGGTTCCTATTCGATTGTGCCACGTGTGGCAGGCGGCGAGATTACTCCGGATGGCCTGATTACCATCGGTCAGATTGCCAAAGATTATGGCCTATATACCAAAATCACAGGCGGACAACGAATTGACATGTTTGGTGCGCAGGTACATCAACTGCCTGAAATCTGGGAAAAGCTGATTAATGCCGGTTTCGAGTCCGGACATGCCTACGGCAAATCTTTACGTACGGTGAAATCTTGCGTGGGCAGCACTTGGTGCCGTTTCGGGGTCGATGATTCTGTCGGCTTGGCAATTTTCCTGGAGAACCGTTATAAAGGCCTGCGTTCACCCCATAAAACCAAAATGGCAGTATCCGGCTGTACCCGTGAATGTGCAGAAGCACAGAGCAAGGATGTCGGTGTCATTGCCACGGAAAAAGGCTGGAATCTATATGTATGCGGAAATGGCGGCATGAAACCGCGCCATGCTGAACTGCTCGCTTCGGATCTGGATACTCCCACACTCATCAAATATATCGACCGCTTCTTTATGTTCTATATCCAGACAGCAGACCGTCTGCAGCGCACCAGTGTGTGGCGTGACAATATGGAAGGTGGGCTGGACTATCTGAAAGATGTCATTGTGCATGATTCGCTCGGCATTGCCGCTGAACTGGAAAGCCGTATGCAGCATGTGATTGGTACTTATCAGGATGAATGGCGCACCGCAATTGAAGATCCTGAAGTACGCAAACGCTTTAAGACTTTTATCAATGCCAAAGCAGCCGAGCAGAATGACCCGCATATTCAGTTTGCGCCTGTACGTGGCCAGATTCGTCCAAAGACAGAAGCTGAACGTGATTTAAACCGTATTCCAGTGGTTGAAGCCTAAATACCACAGTCAGGGAGAATGAAAATGACAATTTTAAAAGACATGAACGAACTGAACTGGTACGAAGTCTGCAATCTGGATGAGATCACCCCGAATACCGGTGTTGCAGCCCTGATTGAAGGTCAGCAGATTGCAATTTTTCGCGTGGGTCAGGAACAGCGGGTTTATGCACTCAGCAATCAGGATCCGTTTAGTCTGGCCAATGTCATGGCACGTGGCATTCTGGGTGATCTGCAAGGTGAGCGTGTAGTCGCATCCCCAATTTACAAGCAGCATTTCAGTCTGGTGACCGGTCGTTGTCTGGAAGAACAAGAGCAGAAATTACTGGTATTTCCAACCCGAATTGAAAATGGCAAAGTTCTGGTGAGTCCGACTCCACAAAAAACTTATATTTCCAGTAATGGTCAAAACACAGAGCGCTTAAAACTGGTACTGATCGGGAATGGACTGGCGGGTATGCGTTGTCTGGAAGACTTGCTGGATATGGCGCCAGATCGTTATGACATTACCGTGATTGGGGAAGAGCCATGGGGCAATTACAACCGGATCATGTTGTCACCGGTATTGTCTGGTGAGAAAAGCTTTGCCGAAATTATGCTGCATTCAGCCGACTGGTATGCTGAAAAAGGCATTCGATTCATTGCTGGGGATGCTGCCATCGCTATCGACCGTTCACGTAAGCAGGTTCATACCCAAAAAGGTGAAGTCGTTGCTTATGATCGTCTGATCCTCGCCACGGGTTCCAAACCCTTTGTGCCACCCATTCCAGGTGCTGAACTTGAAGGCGTGATGAGCTTCCGGGATATTCAGGATGTTAACCGCATGCTGGATTACTGCAAAACCAAGCAAAATGCCGTCGTGATTGGAGGTGGGTTGCTGGGTCTAGAAGCAGCTTATGGACTGAAGCAGCAGGGGATGAATGTAACTGTGCTGCATCTGATGGACCGTATTATGGATCGTCAACTGGATATGAAAGCCAGTCAAATGCTGAAAAAATCAATTGAAGATAAAGGTATCCGGATCATTACCGAAGCCAACACCGAAGAGCTGCTCGGTATGGATGGTCACGTGACTCAACTGCGTTTAAAAGACGGGACAGTGCTGGATGCTGAGCTCGTGGTCTTTGCAGTTGGAATCCGACCAAATAAAACTTTGGCTGAACAGGCTGGCTTACGCTGTAACCGCGGCGTGCTGGTGAATGACACCATGCAGACCTATGATCCGAGTATCTATGCCGTTGGTGAATGTATTGAGCATCGTGGCCAGACCTTTGGATTGGTTGAGCCATTATGGGGACAGGCCTTTATCTGTGCGACGCACCTGGCTGAACATGGCCGACTGACCTTTAAGGCACCGACTGTTCCGACCCAACTCAAGGTCAGCGGATGTGACGTATTCTCGGCAGGTAATTTTGAACCGACTAATGATTTCGAAGATATCGTGCTGAATGATGAGAAGCGTCAGATTTATAAACGGATCATCATTCAACAGGACAAGGTCATTGGTGCTGTGCTATTTGGCGATACCGAAGATGGGGCTTGGTATGCAGAACTGATTGCAGACCAGACACCAATTAGTAATATCCGCAGCAAACTGCTTTTTGGTCGGGATTTTGCATTAAAAAAGGCAGGGTAATCGGATAAACCTCCTCCAAACCCTCTTTGAAAAAGAGGGGAACCTCCCTCCTTTGCTAAAGGAGGGTTGGGGAGGATTAAAACTTTTGAGATATAGAAAATATTTAAATCAAACCTGTAAAAACTAGATATCAGAGATTTGGTGAAACACGTGAATTTGGATGATTAAGGAGCACAGCAGCAATGAATAGTATTCCGGTTATGGAACTAGATAGCTCTACTGAATCCCAAATAAAAACTACTCAGACGACCTGTCCTTATTGTGGAGTAGGCTGTGGCGTCATCGCGCACGTAAGCCAAACCCCGATGGGTGAAAAGGTTGAGATTGAAGGCGATGTTCAGCATCCTGCGAACTTGGGCAAGTTGTGTATTAAAGGCAGTCATCTTGCCGATACACTTGGCTTAAAAACCCGGCTTCTGCATCCGATGACAGGTCGAAAAGAACAGCGGCAAATAAGCACTTGGGATCATGCCATTTCAAGTATTGCCAATAAATTTCAGCAATGTATTGATCAGTATGGACGTGACAGCATCGCCTTTTACGTCTCCGGCCAGCTTTTGACTGAAGACTATTATGTGGTGAACAAGTTTGTAAAGGGCTATCTTGGTACTGCCAATATTGATACCAATTCAAGACTATGCATGTCTTCTGCTGTAGCGGCACATAAACGGGCTTTTGGCGAAGATTTGGTGCCGGCCAGCTACACAGATTTTGAGCAGACAGAAATGGTGGTCTTGGTGGGTTCCAATACCGCCTGGTGCCATCCGGTGCTTTATCAGCGCATCATGAAAGCCAAAGAAGAGCGGGATTTATTTGTAGTGGTGATTGACCCGCGCTTTACCGCAACCTGTGAAGCGGCAGATTTACACTTGCCGATTTTACCAGGTCAGGATGTCGCGCTGTTTAATGGCCTGTTGCAGTATCTTCAGCAAAATGGCTATACTGATCTGGATTTTGTTACACAACATACCCAAGGTCTGGAGCAGGCACTTGCCAGCAGCTCGACAGAGTCATCACTTGAAAGCGTGGCAAAGCGTACTGGTATTGCTATTGAAAAATTAACCTTATTTTTTCAGAAATTTGCCCAGACCGAAAAAATCATGAGCCTGTTTTCCATGGGTGTAAACCAATCCTCTCAAGGAGTAGACAAGGCCAATAGCATTATCAACTGTCATTTATTGACAGGGAAAATAGGCAAACCCGGTGCGGCACCTTTTTCCATGACTGGACAACCGAATGCGATGGGCGGACGGGAAGTCGGTGGGCTGGCCAATATGCTGGCCAGCCATCTAGATTTGGAGAACCCGCAGCATCAGCAACTGGTGCAGGACTTCTGGCAAAGCCCAGTCATCGCGCGGCAGCCCGGATTAAAAGCAGTAGATTTATTTCAAGCGGTGGAAAGCGGAAAAATCAAGGCCATCTGGATTATGGCCACCAATCCGATCGTGAGTTTGCCCAATGCAGATCAGGTTAAACGCGCTCTGGAAAAGTGTGAATTTGTAGTGGTTTCCGATATTTGTCTCGACACTGATACCACGCAATATGCCGATGTACTGTTACCGGCACTGGGTTGGGGCGAAAAAGATGGCACAGTCACCAATTCGGAGCGCCGTATTTCACGGCAAAAGGCCTTTTTGCCGGCTCCGGGTGAAGCCAAAGCAGACTGGTGGGCCATTTCCCGGGTGGCTCAGGTCTTAGGTTTTCGCGGTTTTGACTTTAACAATAGCCATGACATTTTTCTGGAACATGCCCGTTTATCTGCCTATCAGAATGGTTCACTTTCGCAACGCGCAGATACGCCAAATTTTCGCTATTTCAACCTGCAAGGTTTAACTCATCTCAGTTTTGCAGAATATCATAATCTGGCACCGATCCAGTGGCCAGTCTGGGATAAGCAAGAAGTTCATCAGGTTGGTCAACTATTTAGTCAAGGCCAGTTTAGCCATGCAGATGGCAAAGCCAGATTGGTGCCAACAGTTGCAGCCGATCCGGTACATGCTATTTCTACTGAATATCCGCTGATCCTAAATACCGGACGGATCCGCGATCAATGGCACACCATGAGCCGTACCGGATTATCTGCCAGTTTATCCCAGCATCGTGCCGAGCCTTATTGTGAGTTGCATCCGCAAGACGGGCTGAAATATGGCCTGAAAGATGGCGAGCTGGTCGAGGTGAAATCCGCTTGGGGAAGTTGTGTACTCCGTGTGCAATTTTCACAAAATATGCGACGTGGCCAGATTTTTGCACCGATTCACTGGAACGACCAGTTTGCGTCCGATGCGCGGATTGGCAAAGTGGTGAATCCGGTGGTTGACCCGATTTCTGGCGAGCCAGAATTTAAGCATACTCCAGTGATGATCCAGCCATTTTATACCCAGTGGCAGGGCGTGCTGTATGTACGGGAAGGCTTTGAACAACAGATCCAGACCATGATTAAAAATACGGTGTGGTGGAGCAAAATTCAAACCACTCAGGCCATCCGGTATGAACTGGCAGACCGGCGCCGTTTTTCTGATATCACCGGGCAGATCAAGAGCCTGTTAGCCTTTGATGATGAAAGCTTTGAATGGCTGAATCTCGAAGATCAAACGGCGCATATCAGTCATAGTGTGGTGCTTCAGGATGGCCAGTTAATTGCCAGTTTTTATATCGCACCGGCGGCACTATTGCCAGATCGTGACTGGGTGGCTGGCCTGTTTAGACGTGAACGTCTGAGTGCATTGCATCGTAAAGCATTGCTGGCAGGTCAGGCCATGTCGATGGGAAATAGTGAAGGGGCATTGGTCTGTAGCTGTTTTAAGGTCGGTAAGAACCGAATTATTCAAACCATTAAAGATAAAAATATCACGCATGAAAAACAGGTGACTGCATGTCTAAAAGCCGGAGGAAATTGTGGTTCGTGTTTGCCAGAAATTAGAGGCCTGATTAAAGCTTGCCAGACGGAGTACATAGAATGAAAAGAAGAGTGATGAAAACGGTGTCTTATCCGGAAACCGATGTGGTGATCTTGGCCGGAGGTCTAGCGCGGCGCATGAATGGCATCAATAAATTACTGCACAAATTTGATGATGAAATCCAGCTGATTAAAATCCATCAGCAACTGAAGTCCCGGGCAAGCAAAGTCTGGGTCAATAGCCATCGGGATCATTCCATTTATAAACGGATGATTCCTTCGATCGACTTTTATCAGGACGATGAACCCGGCTTTCATGGACCATTGATGGGCATGAAGAGTGCCTGGTCACATGTACAATCTGATTATGTGCTGTTCGTACCTTGTGACGTGACCTATATTCCCAAAAAGGTCATTTCACGTTTACATCAGGCTCTGCAACGACATTCTTTATGTGAAGTGGCGGTAGTTGAAATCAATGAAAAGGCATTGTTTCCATTCTGTCTGATGAAACGCAGCAGCTTACCCACGCTTATACAACATCTTGAAAATGATCAGCACAGTTTAAAACTCTGTTTTGCTGACATGCATATGCAGCGGGCAAGTTTTAAAAATCGTGCCCTGTTTTTCCACAGTATTAATTCATTTGACGAGCTACAGCAGCATCAACAGCTTAACTTTCTTTAGCATTTAAAATGCTAAAAGCCGAATCATCATATTCTGGCTCACCAAAATATTGCTTTTTTTTATTTTTCGAACAAAATTTCGGACTAAAAAAGAACAAATATTATCCATTAATATTATTTAAAAATAAATTTGTGCAAAGTTGGAACACTTATTGCTCATTCATTGTGAAGAAATAGGGCAGTAAATCAAGACTGTTAAATAACCGTGCAGATCTCATCATGGACCGCAGCAATGAACAGCATGAAAGTTTTAGCATCTCGCAGTATCTTTCAGGATCAGTTTGGACGCCAGAAACGTAAGTTGCGGATCTCGGTGACTGACCGCTGTAATTTTAAATGCAGCTATTGCATGCCTGAACATCCGGAATGGATGAATAAAAAAGATTTGCTCAGTTTTGAAGCCCTGTATGCTTTTTGCGAGTTTATGGTGCGACACGGGATTGAGCAGATCCGCGTGACGGGGGGCGAACCGTTGATGCGCCAAGGCATCGTTCATTTTATTGCCCGCTTACAGACGCTGAAAGCCTTTGGCCTTAAACGTATTTCCATGACCAGCAATGGCCATTATTTAAAAGATTATGCCCAGCCGCTTAAACAGGCAGGACTGGACGACCTGAATATCAGTCTGGACAGTCTTGATCCAAAGCAGTTTCAGCAACTGACCCAAAAACAGTTACAGCCTGTACTTCAAGGTATTTCTGCCGCGCAGCAGGCAGGGTTGTCCGTCAAGATAAATAGTGTGCTCATCAAAGGCATCAATGACAATCAGATTATTCCTCTCGTAAAATGGGCACAGTATCAGGCTGTAGAACTGCGTTTTATTGAGTTTATGCCCCTCGATGGCGATCAGAAATGGAATCCGTCTGATGTCATCAGTGAGCAGGACATATTGGATCAACTGAAAACCGAATTTGATGTCCAGGTATCTCAAGGACAAGGCGCCAATCCAGCCCGTGGCTATCTGATCAATGGGCAGCCTTTGGGGATTATTTCTACCATTACCCATTCATTTTGCGGTGATTGTGATCGCCTACGCCTCAATGCCCAAGGCGAATTTTATAACTGTTTATTTGCCAGACAAGGCCTGAACCTTAAGGCAGATATCGAACAACTGGCGCTGGATCATTTCGTCACACAAACATTTCAGCACAAGCTCCACGCTTATATCTGGCGTAAAGAGGCCGGCTTCCATGAAATCCAGCAATCACCAATACAAAAGCCGATCCGAAAAATCAGCATGCACAGCATTGGAGGATAAATATGTCACTCACTCAGCAAAAATTAATTCATATCAAAATAGAAGCCTTCGGTGCGATTGAACGACAAATCCCCGCAGATTTGAGTTTGCAATGCAAGTCTGAAATTCAGGTTTCTGAAGTTCTGAACGAATTGCTATTCATCTATCCCAATATACAGCCCATGCTGGAACGCTGCGCCTGTGCAATCGGTGAAGACATTATTTCCAGACAGAGTATTTTAAATCGGGACAGTACGCTGGTGCTGTTATCGCCGGTAGCAGGAGGCTGAGATGCAATTCAAACCATTAAAACAATTTGCCCGAATCCAGCAGACTGCTTTCAAGATGGAGGATTTTGATGGTATTCAGCATTTTCCGGAATGTGGTGGAATCGGCATCTTTGTCGGAACAGTACGTAACCATCATCAGGGGAAAGCCGTGCGTGCCCTGAAATATACCGCCTATGCGCCTGTGGCTGAAAAAATGATTCGTGAAATTGAGCAGCAGATCCAGACCAAATACCAGGTGTCTTATGTACGGGTAGTGCATCGGATTGGTGAACTGGGGATTGGGGAAACAGCCATTATTGCTATGGCTTATACGGCCCATCGTCGTGAGGCTTTTGCGGCCTGTGAGGAAGCTGTGGAACGGGTGAAGCATGAGGTTCCGGTCTGGAAAGAAGAATTTTATACGGATGGCAGCAGTCAATATGTCGAAGGCTGTTGTATCCGAAAAGATCATGCACCTGAAACGGATCACTCTCATCATGCAGAAGATACGCATTGTCACCATCACCATGTAGCACCACACGCTTGCCAATCACCATTTAATTAAATGCGTCCAATGAGGAGGCATAAAGGTGAATCACTTTAAACCGATTTTAAAATTAGCCCGGGATGAATCATGAAAAATGTAGGGATGAAAGCAGAAAGTTACCGTACTGCTGTTGCGACTGGAATCCTGCATGCACCGCCACATTGCATTGAACTGCTACGTAATGGCAATACAGAAAAAGGGGATGCCCTGAAAACAGCACGCATTGCCGGCATTCTGGGTGCCAAACGGACCGATGAGCTGATTCCATTGTGCCATCCATTACCGATTTATCGTGCCGATGTGGAATATGAACTGTTTGATGCACATATCGAAATTATTGCTACCGTTGAAACCATTGGACCAACCGGTGTGGAAATGGAAGCTTTGACCGCAGTCAGTCTGGCCGGTCTGACCCTGTATGACATGCTGAAACCGCATTGTGAACCGGAAGATTTGTCGCTGGATCAATGCAGATTGCAGCAGAAAAAAGGTGGAAAATCGCATTTTACCCGGGTACTGAAAGAGAGTCTGCCGGCTTCAGTTATTGTGCTGTCCGATACGGTTGCAGCAGGCAAAAAGCCGGATACTGCCGGGCAAAACGTACTGGAAATTTTAAAAGAAGCCAGTTTTGGTCCTATAAGTTATCAAGTTATTTCCGATAGCCCAGAACAGCTCTTGACCCTGATTGAACAGCAGAAAAATCAGTATCCGCTGATTCTAACTGTGGGCGGTACTGGATTGGGTCCTAAAGACCTGACAGTCGAAACCTTGCAACCTTTGCTGCAACGGGAAATCCCCGGCTTGATGGAAGCTTCGCGTAGTTTTGGGCAAAAACGTACCCCTTATGCGGCATTAAGTCGTGGCGTGGCTGGCTATATTGAGAACAGTCTGGTGATGACCCTGCCGGGAAGTCGGCAGGGGGCGAAAGAATCCCTGATCGCGGTACTTCCGGCTTTGGTGCACTTGTTTGATGTGCAAAAAAATATCCCACATGCGGGAGGTTATCAATGAATCAGGTACTATCGCATTCAGCCTGCGGTGCTGAGCCGGGACTGATTTCTGTTGATCAGGCGCTGCAGATGATACTTGAGCAGACGCATGTCTTGGCAACTGAAAGCCTGCCGCTGGCTCAGGCTCTGAATCTCTATCTGGCAAAAGCGATTGATTCGGCTATTCCATTGCCGCTGTTTTCACAAAGTGCTGTAGATGGCTATGCGCTTTGTAGTGCAGAAAATGTTAGTGCTCACAGCACTTTTGAACTCATTGGAGAGATTCGGGCAGGGCAAAGTACTGAAATTGAACTGCGGCCAGGTCAGGCGGTCCGGATTTTTACCGGTGCCAGGATTCCAGCAGGAACTACAACGGTCGCCCGTCAGGAAATTGTCAAATGCCATGCCAATCAAATCATTATTACAACAGACCTAAAGCCTCATACGGATATACGTGATGCAGGCGAGGAAATCGCACAAGGGCAGCGTCTGGCAGATGCAGGTCAAAAACTGCATGTAGGTGCAATTGCAGCTTTGAGCATGGCAGGCGTAAAGCAGGTTTCAGTCTATCGTTATCCTAAAATTGCTGTTGTGATTACTGGAGATGAAGTCGCTTCCAGCATTGAAGACCTGAATTCCGGAAAAATCTTTGACGCCAATGCTCCACTGATTCAGGCCTGGTTTCAATCACAGGGTCAAAACGTAGATATTCTGCATGTTTCAGATAATGAGTATGAGCTGCAAACGTTAATACATCGTCTTAAAAACCAATACGACTTCATATTGACCACAGGCGGGGTTTCGGTGGGTGATTATGATTTCATTCGTCCTGTTGCCCTGGAGCAGGGTTTTGAGCAGATTTTCTGGAAAGTGAAGCAGAAGCCCGGAAAACCGATGTTATTTGCCAAGTATCGTCGAGATGATCAAGGTTACTGTTATCTCTTGGGGTTGCCGGGAAATCCGGCTGCCGTGTATGTCGGGATGCAAATCTATACGGCAACTTTACTGAATGCCTTACAAGGGCAAAAGCAGTCACCTGCATGGCTTAGTGCGGTAATGACGCATGACTTGAAAGCGGATGCACGTGAACGCTTTTTAAGAATGGCTGCCGAATTTGATCAGGGCACTTTAAAGCTCAAGAGCCTGGCAAAACAACAGTCGCATATGTTGAGTAATCTGATGCAGGCCAACTGTCTGGTCCGTATTCCGGCAGGAACAGAAATCCAGGCTGGGCAAGTGGTACAGGGTTTGCTGATTTGAAATGCCTGTCGCAATTCTCAATATTCAAGCCACGCAGAATGAGAAAGATGGATTTATTCAAAGTTCTACTCACTGGCATGCTGTTGACTAGCCCCATTCTGCATGCCGAGAAAGTTAAAATATATGCTGCAGCAAGCCTGACCAATGCGATTACTGATATTTCCAGATTATATGAGCAACAGCATCGGGACATCCAGATCGTTCCGGTTTTTGCTGCGTCTTCGGTATTGGCCAAACAAATTGCAGCGGGAGCCAGCAGTGATCTATTTTTCTCTGCAGACCTGCACTGGATGAATGATTTGATCAAGAAACAAAAAATTCAGATCGGTCAGATTCGACCTTTGCTTTTAAATGAACTGGTATTGATTAGTCCAGTTCAGCAAAAAAATCATTTTAAAATGTCAGCCAACTTTAATTTTGCTCAGGCCTTTCAAGGTTATTTATGTACCGGACAAATGGAATCGGTGCCTGCCGGGAAATATGCCCAGCAAAGCTTAATCCGGCTGGGCTGGTTGAATCCGCTTCGGGGCAGAATAGTCGGTACGGATAGCGTTCGTTCAACTCTCGCATTTGTAGAACGTGGCGAATGTCAGGTCGGCATTGTCTATAGAACCGATGCCTTGATGAGTAAAAAAGTCAGAATTTCGGGAGTATTTCCAGCCAGTACACATCGTCCGATTGTGTATCCGATTGCTTTAACCCGGCAAGGCCAGAAAAATCAGGCAGCAATCCAATTTTCTGAATTTATCCAGACGAGTCCAAGGGCCAGGCAGATTTTCCAGAAATATGGTTTTAAGCTCAAGGTTCCATAACTGATGATGCTTACACCAGAAGAATTGAATGCCTTGATGCTTTCAGCCAAAGTGGCGGGCTTTGCCACAGCAGTGTGCCTGCCATTTGCCATTACCGTGGCATGGTTGCTGGCACGTTATGAATTCAGGGCCAAATTTCTCGTAGAGGCAATATTGCAGATGCCTATGGTGCTACCGCCGGTAGTACTGGGCTATCTTCTGCTCCTGCTATTTGGTCATCAGGGTATGCTGGGGCAATATCTACATAAATGGGGAATTCAGCTGATATTTAACTGGAAAGGTGCGGTACTGGCAGCAATGATTGTGGCATTTCCTTTAATGGTTCAACCAATTCGCTTGTCTTTTCAAATGATCAACCGGCAGTTAGAACAGGTGGCAGGATCTTTGGGCGCCACACCATGGCGGGTATTCTGTAGCATTAGCCTGCCTCTGGCTTTGCCTGGAATTTTAATCGGCAGCATTTTATGTTTCAGCCGCAGTCTGGGAGAATTTGGTGCCACGATTACCTTTGTTGGCAATATTCCAGAAGAAACCCGTACCATTCCCATCGCCATTTATAGCCTGTTACAACAGCCTGATGGAGAAAGTATGGCTATGCGTTTGGTCATTTTATCTTTGATTCTGGCTTTTTCAGCCTTGATTGCAAATTACTGGATCATGCAGAAGTATCAACGTAAATTGGAGGGCTAAGATGCTGAAGTGTGATTTTCAGTTTAATTACGCAAATTTCCAGCTACAGGCCAGTCTGGATATGCAGACACAATTGATTGGTATTGTGGGAGCCTCAGGAAGTGGGAAAAGCACCTTTTTAAAAAATATTGCAGGGCTATTAAAACCATCACAAGGCTTTATTCATTTTCAGCAAAAAATATTATTTGATCATCAGCAGAAACTGAATATTCCTGTTCATCAAAGAAAAATTGCCCTGATTTTTCAGCAAGCCCTACTGTTTCCGCATCTGAATGTCATGCAGAATTTGAAATATGCAGAACAGCTAAATATAAAAAATAAAGGTCAGCAGAAATTTACGTTTGAAGACATTGTGGAGTTACTCGAATTAAAGCCACTACTTCGGCATCGGGGGCATCAGCTTTCTGGTGGACAGGCACAGCGCGTTTCTATCGGTCGTGCACTTTTATCTTCTCCCGACCTATTACTTTTGGATGAGCCTTTAAATGGACTGGATCAAAAGCTGAAAAACCAGATTTTACCTTTTCTGAAAATTGTGATTCATCAAACAGATTTACCCATGATTTATGTGACTCATCATGTAGATGAAGTGGCGTATTTACAGGCACAACTGCTGCATTTTGAAAAGGGAAAAATTATTTGATCCAGCCCTGCACCGATTTAAACCAGCAATGACTCCGGGCAGGTCATCCTATCGCTGTTTTGCTCATAATTTCTCAGAAGATATCTATTTTTCTCTCTATTTTTAAGAAAGAAAAGTCTAAATTTGAAAGTGAAATAAAAATTATTTTATATAAAAGAATAGTTTATTTTATGTTAAAAATAATCTGGCATGACCTATGCATATATCTAATTAAAGTCAAAGAAGACTCTACATTTGTATGACGGCCAATGACGTCCGTTCTGATCGTTACTGATATGCCTTGTGCATCACAGTGACTTAAATACGTTCAGTTCTGGTAAGGAAATGGCTATGTCTTCAAATACAAGTCTCAATAAAGCAACAAAAATAAGTCTATTTAACTTCAGTAGTTCAGCGATGCGGGCCTTCCATATGAGTTGGCTCGCTTTTTTTGTCTGTTTCTTTGCGTGGTTTGCCTGTGCACCGTTAATGCCAGTGATTGCCGGTGAATTCAGCCTGACCAAAGAGCAGATCGCCAATATCAATATTGCCGCAGTCGCCATTACAATTCTGGTGCGTCTGATCGTGGGGCCGTTGTGTGATAAATACGGTCCGCGTAAAACCTATACCGCCTTACTGATTATTGGCAGTATTCCGGTGTTTGGTGTGGCGTCGGCCAACAGTTATGAATCTTTCTTGTTTTTCCGTTTATTGATTGGCGCCATCGGTGCCAGCTTCGTGATTACTCAATATCATACCAGTATCATGTTTGCGCCAAATGTGGTGGGAACGGCAAATGCAACTACAGCAGGTTGGGGGAATGCCGGTGGCGGTGCGACTCAAGCCCTGATGCCTTTAATGCTGGCTGCTTTGGTGATGTTCGGTGTAGAACAGGCAATGGGATGGAGAATTGCACTTCTGGTTCCGGGTATTCTGATGATCATTGTCGGTGTACTGTACTGGAAATTCACCCAAGACTGTCCACAAGGCAATTTTAAAGAACTCCGTGCTGAAGGTATTTCTGTTGGTAGCGATAAAAAAGGCGGCCTTGCAATCTTGATGCATGCCGCACGTAACTACCGTGTGTGGATTTTGTTTGGAGCTTATGCAGCCTGTTTTGGTATTGAAATTTTCATCCATAACATTATTGCCTTGTACTTTGTCGACAACTTCCAGTTTGGCCTAAAAGAAGCAGGCATGGCTGCCGGGATTTTTGGTTTACTGGCATTGTTTGCCCGTGCCTTGGGTGGCATTGTTTCAGACAAAGTTGCGATTCAAAAAGGTCTGGATGGTCGAACCAAAGTCCTGTTTGCCTTGATCATGCTGGAAGGTCTGTTTCTTATTCTGTTTTCGCAAATGAACAGCGCGACCTTGGCTATTATGGCTATGACCATTTTTGCCTTGTTTACCCATATGGCATGTGGCGCTACCTATGCACTGGTGCCTTTTATCGACCGTGATGCCTTGGGCGGTGTGGCCGGTATTATTGGAGCAGGTGGCAATGTCGGCGCGGTGGCTGCGGGTTTCCTGTTAAAAGGCATGCTGGATATTCAAACCACTTTGATGGTACTGGGTGGCTTGGTGGTGATTGCTGCAAGTTGTGTGTTGATGATCCGTTTCTCTGTCGAGCATAAAGAAAAAGAACAGCGTTTATATGAACAGGCCGTGACTGAACGTCATCTGGCGGAAGTACAGCAATAACACAACACGCCCTGATATAAAATGAATTGACAAAAAGGATAGCAATATCCTTTTTGTTGTTTTTGCTAACGCAATAATAAAATGATGAGCTATATATTCAGGATAGGAAAATATTATTTAAAAAGTACAGAATGGTTGAATTTATCGAATAAAAGTAAAATAATTTATAGTTTATATGTTTAATTTGAGATGAAAAAATTATATATATTTTAATAATGATTTTTAAAAAAATAAATAAATTTAATAAGTGCAGATAAAATAAAAGCCATTTTAATAATGGCTTTTATGCTTATGGTGGAGGATTAATAAGTTTTATAAGGTAAAAACTTTCCGGATAATACGACGTTCACCCGATCTCCGTTTGGATTATTCTCACGTTGAATATCCATATTGAAATCAATTGCACTCATAATTCCATCACCAAATTCTTCATGGATCAGTTCTTTAATAGTCATACCATAGACGCTGACAACCTCATACCAGCGATAAATCAGAGGATCTGTCGGCACGCTAGTTGGCAGAGAACCTTTATAGGGTACGATTTGCAGCCAGGCGATGGCTTCATCAGTCAATCCAAATATTTCACCAATTTTTTCTGCCTGTTCTTTATTAAAAGCCATCTGACCCAAACATGCGGCTGTCACCCATTCTTTAGAAAGGCCTATTGTTTCAGCGACATCTGCCCATGTAATAGACTTTAAAACTTTCGCTGAAATAATCATGTCTGTCACTTGTTGACGATGGCTAATCATAATCTTCTCCAATAGCTATATTTAAAAAATGACCGCTATATATAATGCAGAGATTGTGCCAATATAATTATAAAGATTAAATTTTAAAATAATTCATATGATTTTTATTAGCCATTTAAAATATATGGCATGCTATTTGCTTTTATCTATATTAAATATGGCAACGGCGCCATGACACAATTGATCTGTTTGAATAATGCAAGGCAAAGACGCCTAGGGTTGAAATAGACCTTAGGCGTTTTTTATTTGCAAACAGGTAAGTAATTTATATAAAGGGGATAAAAATATGGCTTATCTTGCTCCTGCAGAGTTTGCAAAAAAAGTGGTCGATGCCGGTGAGGCAAAACTTCATATGGCCACGCGTGATGTTTTAATTCGTGCGTTTATGGCAGGCGCAATTCTGGCGTTGGCGGCAGTATTTGCCGTGACGATTGCGGTACAAACAGGAGTGCCACTGATTGGCGCGCTGCTATTTCCAGTCGGCTTCTGCATGTTGTATCTATTGGGCTATGACCTGCTGACCGGGGTATTTGTATTGACCCCTTTGGCTTGGCTAGATAAACGTCCTGGGGTGACGTGGGCCCGTATTTTAAAAAACTGGGGTCTGGTTTTTTTAGGTAACTTTGCTGGATGTTTGACCGTGGCAGTGTTGATGGCCGCAGTCTATACCATGGGTTTCGCAGCTGAACCGAACGCGGTCGGGGTGAAAATTGCCCATATTGGGGAAGACCGGACTTTGGGCTATGCCGAATATGGCTTTGCTGGCTGGATGACGATTTTTATCCGCGGCATGCTGTGTAACTGGATGGTGTCACTCGGTGTAATTGGTGCCATGATGTCGACCACGGTCAGTGGCAAATTCATCGCGATGTGGATGCCAATCATGCTGTTTTTCGCCATGGGCTTTGAACATTCAGTGGTGAATATGTTCCTGTTCCCATTTGCCATGATGATGGGCGGTGATTTCTCGATTACAGACTATTTCTTGTGGAATGAATTACCGGTGGCACTGGGGAATCTGGTGGGTGGTCTGGCACTGACAGGTTTGGCGCTCTATACCACGCATGTACGTACTGGCGATAAAAAAGAATTCTAATCTGAGCATGATGATTTATGTCTTGAGATTAAAGGGATCAATTCGATCCCTTTTTGAGTATTTAAAATGAATAAAAAATTAAAGATCAGTGTCGGGCAATATTCTTCCGCTGGAATCAAAGCACAGAATCAGGATTTCCATGGGGTCTATATTCCTGAAGGTCACGCGCTTAGCAGTAAGGGCATTGCCTGTGCAATAGCAGACGGGATCAGCAGCAGCAATGTCAGTCATATTGCAGCAGAAACTGCAGTCAGCAGTTTTTTATCGGATTATTACTCGACTTCGGAAGCATGGAGCACCCAAACTTCGGCAGCACGGGTCATTCGTGCGACCAATTCCTGGTTGTATGCACAAACCCAGCAAAGCCGCGGACGTTTTGATAAAGACCGGGGTTATATCTGCACCTTTAGTGCACTGATTTTGAAACAAAATAGGGCACATATCTTTCATGCAGGCGATAGCCGGATTTATCGCATTCAGACACAAGCCATTGAACAGTTGACGGCTGATCACCGCGTTTGCCTGTCATCAACAGAACATTATTTAAGTCGTGCACTGGGTGCCGACCATCGTATCGATGTCGATTATCAGCAGCTTGAATTATGTGAAGATGATTTCTTTATCTTGATGACGGATGGTGTCTATGAGTTTATTGATATGCAGCTCATATCGGAGATGCTGCAACAGCAACAACATCTGGATATCATTGCCAAGTCTATAGTCGAACTGGCCTTAAAGCGGGGTAGTGATGATAATCTCACCATTCAAATCATTAAAGTGGAACAGTTGCCTGATGAGGAATCCTTTCATATCAAGAGCCATGTTTTATTTCCGCAACAGCTGAGTCATGGCGACCTGTTTGAAGGTTATCGAATTGATAAAATCCTGCACCAAAATCATCGCAGCAGCCTCTATTTGGCGCATGATGAAGCAACACAAAATCAGCTGGTTATTAAAACCTTGTCTGTCGATGTGCAGGATGACCTGCAAGCGATGGAACAATTTCAGCTGGAAGACTGGGTATCGAAACGCTTAAAACATGAAAATCTGCTGCAATGCTATCCACATAAGGGCAGCAAGAAGTTTTTATTTCAAAGTTATGAATATTTACAAGGGGAAAGCCTAAACCGATGGCTGCACCGTCATAAAACTGCTTTAACTTTACAGCAGTTGCTTCCGATCATTGAGCAGGTGGCCAAAGCATTGAATGCCATGCACCGTCTTGAAATGCTGCACCAGGATGTACGACCAGAAAATGTCATGCTGCTCGAACCAGCCGATACCTTGAAAGTGAAACTGATTGATTATGGATCGACTGCGGTCAGAGGTCTGGTTGAACTGAATCCCAAACACGCAGATGTTCCTTTGGGAACCTTGGCCTTTATGGCACCTGAGTATTTTATTGGACGCTCACCCTCAGTAAAATCAGATCAGTTCTCGCTGGCGGTGATGAGTTATTATTTATTAACCCGACAGTTGCCTTATGGGACGGACCTCGCGCGCTGCAAGACCGAAAAGGCCTTAAAGCAGGTTCGATATCATCCTCTCTATGAGTATCGACCGGATCTGCCACATGGCTTGGACGCAATCTTTAAAAAAGCGCTTTCCATTCGCCCGGAGCAGCGCTATGAAGCACTTTCAGCCTTTATATATGATCTGAAACACCCAGATATCAAATTTAAAAAATCAGTTTCACGCCCTATGCTTGAAAAGCATCCAGTCACTTTCTGGAAATGCTGCACAGCGATTCTTTTTTTGTTATTGCTCTGGGTGTTTGCACTATATTTTAGCCAATGAAAATAATCCAAATAAGCTGTTGAACGATTTTTTTTGACTGAAGTAAAAAATCAGATGTGATTTGAGCTGAGATGTAGTCAAAATATCTATTTATTCTTATTGCAGATTTTTCTATTTTTACGATGATTGACTCTGTTTTTTCGAAGATTATCCCTATAAAATAGAAAGTGCAGTTAAAATCTAAGTAAGCATAAAAACATTGGAATAATAATTGCTTATTTTTAATACCATTAGAATAAAAAGGCAGATGAGACATGAAAATTCAATTTTTTAAGCTGATTTTAATCTTGAGCAGCAGCATGGTGATGAGCCAAACCAGTCTCGCCGGAGATGGTGGCTTGCGTTTTGCTGAGAAAAATCAGGAAATAGCGGCACAAATTCAGGCCAAGAAAAAAACGGCAGAAATACAAGCGCAGTCCCTACAAGCAAAAGCCTCTACAGAAACGAAATAGTAAAATAGCACTCATCCAAGAAGGTGAGCTGTTCAGATTAGATCAGATGTATAAGATGTGGTGATGCGAAAAACTAGTCCATAACTTTTTAATACTGAAAAAAAACTCCCCATCTATTTTAAGAATGGGGAGTTTTTTATTTTGCATCTCAGGGAAAATTACTGAATTTGTTCCTCATCCTGTCTTTCCTGACGCAGCTGATCACGTTGTCTCTGTGGATCATGAAGGCCTAATTGACCTCGCTGGATCTCACGATCCTGTTTTTCTTGAGGATCAAGTTGTTCTTCAGTGAGTTCTTCATCATTTCGATCGATTGGATTCGACATAGTCTTTCATCCTCTAAAATACTTTCTAATTTTTATTGTATGAGTGCAGCAAAATTATTCTGTAACTTTTATACTTGAGTTAGTTTTCGATCTTGTTGCTGCTGTAAGTTTAAACGATATTTAATGGGTTATTTTAATGATGTTTAAGTTAACCAAGAAAACTAAATTAATAAAAATTGAGGGAATAGAAATTTAAACCTATTAATCCAATAGGTGAATATATCTCATTATTCTGGTTTTAAAATGAGAAAAACTAAATAGAATAAGAGAAATGGGTTATGCTTAAGACAGATCAAGTGTCATCCGTCTTTTGAATTTCCGGTATTTTCCATGATAGAACTCCGCCATTTAAGAACCCTGACTGCTCTGCGGGAGCATGGCTCCCTGGTTGCAGCCGCAAGTGATTTATGTTTAACACCATCGGCCTTGTCACATCAGCTACGTGAACTCGACCAATGGTTCGGGGTTGAAGTAGTCAATCGGCGTAGTCGCCCTGTGAGCTTTTCTAATGTTGGAGAACGGTTGCTAAACCTGGCAGATGAAATATTACCGCAAGTTCAAATTGCACAGAGTGATATCAGCCGTATTGTGCATGGCCAGACCGGGCGAATTGTTTTTTCTTCTGAATGTCATAGCTGTTTTGACTGGCTAATGCCGCTACTCAATCAATACCGGATGCAATATCCGGATGTAGATCTGGACTTTGCTTCAGGTTTTGAATCGAATCCGCATGAATTATTGCAAACTGGAGAGTTTGATCTACTGATTACGGCTGATCCGATTGCGCTTAAAGGCATTGAATATTTTCCGATTTTTGAATATGAATCACGCTTGGTTTTATCCAATACCCATCCACTGGTACGTGCGAAAGAGATTACTGTTCAGGAACTTGCTGAAGAAACGCTAGTGACTTATCCGGTGGATAAACACCGTTTGGACATTATGTCGCGCTTGTTTATTCCCGCTAATATTCTACCAAAAGCCATTCGCACCACCGACTTGACTCAAATGCTGATTCAGTTGGTGGCAAGTGGTCGCGGGATTGGTGCATTACCTGATTGGGTGGTCAATGAATATGAGCAGAAAGGCTGGGTGACATCACGCCGTTTAGACTGTGTGGCGCCTGAAGGCTTACGTCGAACTTTATACGCCGGCTATCGCACAGAAGAAAAACAGAAAGATTATTTTGAAGGCTTCTTGAAACAGCTGGATCGGTTTTCCAAGAAAAGACAGGTCTATTACAGCTAATTTGCGAATAGTTAAATATATTTAGTCCATTATTTTTAAAAATTCTGCATCGTCAGGATTTTTAAAAATTGATTGTTTTTCTCTCAAGGATTTCAATTTTTCTATAAGGTGATGAGGTTAATCTTGTCTACTTTAAATCAGAAAATATACAACTTCGGCCAACTTTCGAAATTAAAGAACTGGTTTGGTCGATTATAAATTTTTCTACTTATCACATTTTGCCAAGTGGAAATACATCTGTACAGAATTAAATTACATATTATTAAATATCAGTTACTTAAAAATTAAGTTCTTGGAACTTGTGAGGATGTGGTTTTGATCTTGCAAGTTGATTTTTAATAAAAAGATTAAATAAAATGAAAAAACATACGCTGATCAGTCAATTTTTTGGCAGAAAATAACTCCTGAAAATAACAATGTTGATCTATGCTACAGCATAATTTTTAAACTGATTTCCTCTCATAAAACGGAATCACTTATACAGGACTGTATAAAATCGCCATGCACATGACAAAAATTCCTCTCAAGAAAAGCTCGCTGAGCCTCATGATTCTGTCGATTGTCTCAGGTCATCTTTATGCTGAAACTGCCGTAGAACCGGACAATGTTCAACAGCTGAATACTATTGTGATCAGCGCTGAGCAAAATGCCAATCCGCAGCAGCAATATCAGAAAGAGCTGGCTCAGGTTTCAGGAGGAACGAATTTCATTGGTGAGCAGCAATTAGAACAGCAGCGACTTGCAACCACAGCCGATGTGTTCCGTTTACAGCCAGGAATTTATGCCCAGTCTGCAGGGAATGAAGGTGCAAAAATATCGATCCGTGGCTCAGGAATCAACCGGACTTCAGGTGCACACGCATCCGGTACGCACGTCCTGATTGATGATATTCCATTTACCGGACCGGGTGGTACAGCGTATGAACTGCTAGAACCCTGGTGGATTGATCATGTCGGCGTCTATCGCGGAGCCAATGGCTTTAAACAGGGTGGACTGGCCTTAGGTGGAACAATCAACTATAAATCCAAGACTGGCGCTGATCAGGATGGCTCTGAACTCAAATATGAAATGGGCAGTCATGGTTATCAGAAATATCAGTTTAGTACCGGCCGAAAGCTGGATCAGATGGATTATTATTTGGCGCTGACGGGTACCCAGTTCGATGGGATTCAGGATCATGCTGAAGGCGATGGCAAAGGTCTGGCTTTTAATTTGGGCTATCAAATTAGTCCGGATATCGAAACCCGTTTTTATGCCCGTTACCGTGAGAGCAAGCATTTAACTCCAGGTCGTATTACGCAAGAACAGCTCAAAAATGATCCTGAAGCAGCGAATAGCTTTAATTTAGCGGTAGATGCCAAACGGATTCAGCCAGGCAGTACCTGGTTGGCCAATACTACGACCTGGAATTTACAGGATGATGCTAAACTGACCGGCAGTCTGGCTTATCATCATTATCCGCTGGATTTACGTGAAAGCAGTTATCGTACTAATGTCGATTATGAAGATATTACAGCGCGCTTCCAGTATGAAAGGCCTTATCAGTTTCTAGGTCTGGAGCATCAGGGGCGTATTGCCTTGCGTAGCACCACTCATCGCCCGGACAGTGGGGTTACTGAAACTTTAAGATTTAATACAGAAATTGGTAATCAAACGTATCCGGTAGACACAGTTACCCGCCGCTATACCTATCGTGGTTCAGACAACGTGCTGCAATTTGATCAGGAAACTACATTAAATGATCAGTTCAAATTAGATCTGGGATTGGCAGCTGTGTATACCCATCGGGAAAGTGAAGTTACTTATGCAAATATTCTTCCCGACCCAGATTCAGGTCCTGAGGTAGATCCTAAAGTCAGTCGTTATGAATGGAATTTTGCACCACGACTTGGGTTGACCTATCAGCCGAATGACTCTGTGCAATGGTTTGCCAATTTAAGCCGCAGTATTGAGCCGGCACATCCTTGGGCGATGGCATGGTCTTCACCTTATTATTATCCTAAAGACAATGGAGCTGCATCAAATCGAGTGCGTGCGCCAATCTATTTGGACACGCAAACCGCCAATAGCTTTGAACTGGGCGGACGTGGACAATCGGGCTTTGGAGACTGGGCACTGAGCTACTATTATTCTAAAGTAAAAAATGAACTGTTAACCTCTGAAATGATTAAGGATTATGGAGATACTGTTGATCCCAATACACCAAAGGAAAGAATCGGTGTAGAAGAAAATGCGACGCCAACGATTCATCAAGGGGTGGAGCTAAGCCTGGATACGCCATTGCATGAATCCCGATATGGCGAGCTGCGTCTGCAACAGGCTTATACGCTTAGCGATTTCCAGTATAAAAATGATCCATTGTTTGGCAAGAACCAGTTGCCAGGAATCCCTAAACATCTGTATCAGGCTCAACTGAGTTATGCTTTGAATAATGGCCTCTATATTGGTCTGAATACTGAATATGCATCCAAAATGGCGCATGATTATGCCAATAGCCGTTTCAGTGACGACTATCAGATTTGGGGCATTGACTTAGGTTATGCACCAGAACATCAATCATGGAAAATCTGGATCAACTTTAAAAATATCACCGATGAGAAATATGCTGCGGTCGTGATTCCAGGCCTTAACGACGGTGGGAAAGATGAAGCTCGTTCTTCGCCGGGTGAAGGTTTTTCTACTTATGCCGGTGTGTCATTTAAATTTTAATTATTTAAAAATTAAAAAAAGAGCGGGATATTTCCCGCTCTTTATATTTATCGATAGAAAGGATTTATCAGGTTTCTAATATTCCTGTAATACCTGTCACGATCATATCGATGGCAATGGTACCGATTAAAAGCGCTGCAACACGACCTACAATATCGACATACAGGTCAATATAGTTTGAATACTTGTGCTGTAAATGATCATGCAGGTATTTCATCAGGATCAGCAGACTACAAGTCAGAAACAGGGTAAAGAAAATCACCAGAATGGTTTGCATTAAACTGAGCTGTATACCGGTGATCACAGATGCCGAAATGGTGCCCGGACCAATCATAAACGGCATGGCAATCGTGCCCGCCAGATGACTGGGCGCTCCACGCATCACGCCAATCGTATCAGCACCTTCAAAGACATAACGATAGCCAATCACCAAAAAGATAATACCGCCAAAAATCTGGAAGGACTCAAACCGTACATGCAAGAATTCATTAAAGAAGGCTTCACCGGTTTTTGCAAAAATGATGAACACAATAAAGCTGATCAGACTGCCCTGAATCAATGCCATGTTGAATATTCTTGCGTCGGAATTACGGATAATTCCGAGCATATAAATACTCATCAGAAAAGGATTGAGCAGGGAGAAAAACAGGGCAAATGCATTCAAACTTTCTGACATTATTGATTCCTTCCGTAGTTGAGAGATCCTAGATTTCACGATCCGGGAACAGCGGACGTTTACCTGGGCTGATCCGGTTAATATGCAGATACATCATATGGCGTTCATATTTATCCAGGATGTCATTGATCACCTGTTCCTTACTATAACCGACCAGATCGTTGCCCTGAGAGCCTTCAAACAGATAACTTTCCAGACGATAGTAATAACGTTTGGTTCGTTTACCACGTGAACTGAAATTTGGCGTGTCATAGCGTACCGGCCATATTTCATAGACAAAGTTTTCTTCTTCATCGAGCTGAATGGTCAGATCTAGGTGATACAGTTCAGGTTCTTCCTCAAGTGATTTTTCCTGAATATTGACTTGAATGCCTTTATCAATTAACTCGGTTGCAACCGCCTCGATGGCCGGCTTGCAGACATTGTCCAGCATGGTCCGGGTCTGGGACAGGCTTGGATGCAGCATGACCCGGCTTAGACGCTTCTTCCAGTTCAATATATCCACATTGCCGACCACAGGTGCCGCATTCAGACTGGTACTGGCCTGTCGAAAATCCTCCAGACGTAAGGACTTATATAGTCCCGCCATCACAAAGAAAATGACGAAACTAAAAGGCAGGCCCATAATAATCGTGGTGTTCTGTAATGCTGTTACGCCATTGGCCATGAGCATTGCCAAAGTTAGCAAACCGATGGCAATGGCCCAGAACACACTCAGCCAGCGCGGTGAATCATGCTCAATATTAGTGAATTTGGTGGTGAAATTTCCCAATACCAATGCCCCTGAATCCGCTGAGGTCACATAGAACAGCAAGCCGGTAATGGTGGCGACACCTGCAGTAAACATAAAGCCTGGATACTGCGCCAGCAGATCATAAAAACCATGTGCCGGATTTTCTAAAACTGTCGTAGCAAGTTGAGTATTACCATCAAAAATCACGCTATATAAAGCACTGTTACCGAAAATAGACAACCAGGTCAGGGTAAATAACAGAGGAATAACCAAAGTCCCGGTGACAAATTCACGAATGGTACGACCACGGGAAATACGGGCCAGAAACAGACCGACAAAAGGTGACCAGGCGATCCACCATGCCCAGAAGAACAGGGTCCAGCTATTCATCCATTCTTTCGGTTGTTCAAAAGGGAAACTGGTTAAAGAAAGTTTCGGGAACTGGCTGATATAGTCACCAAAATTCTGAATCAAGGCAGCTAATAAAAACTCGGTATTGCCTACAAACAGAATGAATAGCAGCAGCCCAATTGATACATAGATATTAATTTCAGACAGGATCCGGATGCCTTTATTGACACCGGCAGTGACTGAAATAATAGTAATAATCACAGCAACAGCGATGAGTGCAGCTTGAATCCAGATATTTTCCGGTAAATCAAACAGCACATGCAGGCCATAATTTAATTGCACAACGCCAATCCCGCAGGTGGTGGCAATACCAAAAATCGTGCCGAGTACTGCAGCCGTATCCACAGTATGGCCGATCGGACCATTAATTCTTTTTCCAAAGATCGGATAAAGTGCCGATCGGATGGTGAGCGGTAAATTGTAGCGATAACTGAAATAACCCAGGGCGACCCCAATCAGCGCGTACATACTCCAGCCGGTTAAACCGTAGTGAAATAGGGTCCACACCATGGACTGGCGCGCAGCTTCAAAGGTTTCGCCTTCGCCTACAGGCGGATTCATATAATGGGAAAGTGGTTCCGCCACCGAGAAAAACATCAGGTCAATCCCGATTCCGGCAGAAAATAGCATCGCCGACCAACTCAGCAGGCTAAATTCTGGCTTGGAATGTTTGGGGCCTAATTTAATCTCGCCATAACGGGAACAGGCGATAAAAATGATAAAAACCAGATACAGCGTTGCCGCCAGCAGGTAATACCAGCTAAAGGTACGACTGACCCAGTTTAAAATATTAATAATGACTTGATTAGCTTGTTCATTAAATAAAATGGTGATGATAGAAAACAGCAGAATAAGTGTCGCCGAAAAATAAAAAACTACTTTATTCAGACCATCTTGCATATCTTCTTTTTTCTTTTGCATAAATTCATGACCATCGTTTTGTTGCCGGATGATCTACAGTGCAGTGTGATTTAAAAGCAAAAGCCTGCGGTAAAGCTTCCTTGTTTTCGTTAATTACAAACTTTTGCAAATCCAAAACAAACTGCGCTGTACATCAAGGGTGAGCTGGCACTATAATTTTTATTAATTGAACGTTCAATTAAAAAAGCGTTTATGAATTGTTACATCATTCAGCTATTTGCTCTAGCAGAGTGATTTTTTATTGCTACATCCGTTATTCAGGTTAGTCCTATGCCCAAAGTTGGTATGCAACCGATCCGTCGTCAGCAACTGATCGATGCCACCTTAGCTGCAGTGAATGAGCTAGGTTTTGCAGAAGCTTCAATTAGTCAGATTGCTCAGAGGGCAGGTGTCTCAACCGGCATCATAAGTCATTATTTTCGAGGTAAAAATGGCTTGATTGAAGCCACAATGCGTTACTTATTGCAGCAGTTGGGTAAATCTGTTGCAGAAATGCAGTCCAAAGTCGATGGCGAACCTGAACAACGTTTACTGGCAATTGTGCGTGGCAACTTTGCTGCACCACAAACAGATAAAGCTGCGATGAAAGTATGGCTGGCGTTCTGGGCTAGCAGTTTGCACCAACCTGAATTACATCGTTTACAGCAGATTAATCATTACCGTTTACATTCCAACCTTAAATATGAATTCATGAAAAAGTTGAGTAAAGACCAGGCAGAGAAAGCTGCTCAAGGTTTGGCAGCATTGATTGACGGATTCTGGTTAAGAGGTGCTTTGGTAAATGGCGAAATTGACCCAGAACTGCCGATTGAACTGTGTAGTGAATATATCCGGCAACAACTCAAATAACCCACCTGCGAGGAAATTCCATTGACAACATTCAAACTGCAACGTCCTTATATTCATGGACAATATGTCGATGCAACATCCAATAGCACGTTTCAAACGATTAATCCTGCAACTGGAGAAATTCTGGCAGACGTGCAGGTATGTACGCGAGATGATATCGATCGCGCTGTTGAATCGGCACAGCAAGGACAAAAAGTCTGGGCAGAAATGACGGCGATTCAACGTTCCCGTATTTTGAACAAGGCTGTCGCTATTCTTCGTGAACGTAATGACGAGCTGGCACGTTTAGAAAGTCTCGACAGTGGTAAAGCTTTCAGTGAAACATCCACCGTCGATATTGCGACAGGCGCAGATGTACTCGAATACTATGCAGGTATTTTGCCAGCATTAGAAGGCCAGCAAATCCCGCTCAGAAGCAGTTCGTTTGTCTATACCCGCCGTGAACCTTTGGGTGTGGTTGCTGGGATTGGTGCGTGGAATTATCCGATTCAAATTGCCTTATGGAAATCTGCACCTGCACTGGCAGCGGGCAATGCCATGATCTTTAAAGCCAGTGAAATAACGCCTTTAACTGCGCTAAAACTGGCAGAAATTTATACTGAAGCCGGTGTGCCGCATGGTGTATTTAATGTGGTAACCGGTAGTGGTGAAATTGGTGGCTATCTGACTTCACATCCGGACATAGCCAAAGTTTCATTTACCGGTGGTGTCGCGACCGGCAAAAAAGTCATGGCCCAAGCTGCGAATTCCAGCCTGAAAGAAGTGACTATGGAGCTGGGTGGAAAATCCCCGCTAATTATCTGTGAAGATGCCGATCTGGATCTGGCAGCAGATATAGCCATGATGGCCAACTTCTACAGTTCCGGTCAGGTCTGTACCAATGGTACCCGCGTATTTGTACCTTTAGCCTTGAAAGCCGAATTTGAAGAAAAGATTCTGCAGCGTATTCCTTATATCCGGATGGGGGATCCACTTGATCCTGAAACCAATTTTGGTCCAGTGTCCAGCTTCTCTCATATGGAAAAAGTGTTGGGCTATATTGAAAAGGGCAAGAACGAAGGTGCACGCTTATTGTGTGGTGGCGGCCGTGCTGAAGATGAGCAGTTTGCTCAAGGCGCTTATGTGCTACCAACGGTATTTACTGATTGCCGTGACGACATGACCATTGTCCGTGACGAAATCTTTGGTCCAGTCATGAGTATTCTGAGTTATGACTCAGAAGAAGAGGCGATTCGTCGTGCCAATGACACCGAGTATGGTTTGGCAGCTGGTGTCGTGACACCAAATCTGGCACGTGCGCACCGTATTATTCATCAAATCGAAGCCGGCATTTGCTGGATTAATACCTGGGGCGAATCACCGGCAGAAATGCCAGTGGGTGGTTATAAACATTCGGGTGTCGGTCGCGAGAATGGTATTGTCACGCTACAGCAATATACCCAGACCAAGTCAGTGCAAGTTGAACTTAGTCCTTTCCAGTCTGTATTTAGCGCATAAGGGAGGATTGGATGAATTACGATTATATTATTATCGGCGCAGGTTCGGCAGGAAATGTGCTAGCAGCGCGTTTAACTGAAGATCCGGATGTAAAGGTCCTGTTGCTGGAAGCGGGTGGACCAGATTATCGTCTAGATTTCAGAACACAAATGCCGGCTGCATTAGCTTATCCATTACAGGGACGACGCTATAACTGGGCCTATCTGACCGACCCCGAACCCCACATGAACAATCGCCGTATGGAATGCGGCCGTGGTAAAGGTCTGGGCGGATCTTCACTGATTAATGGCATGTGCTATATCCGTGGTAATGCTATGGATCTGGAACAGTGGGCCAGCCTTAAAGGTCTGGAACACTGGAGCTATGCCGAATGTCTGCCGTATTATAAAAAAGCTGAAACCCGCGATATTGGCGGCAATGACTATCATGGCGATTCAGGCCCGGTTTCAGTCGCAACGCCTAAGAATGGTAATAATGAGCTGTTTCATGCCATGGTCGAAGCTGGGGTTCAATCCGGTTATCCACGTACTGATGACCTGAATGGCTATCAGCAGGAAGGTTTTGGGCCGATGGACCGTACCGTAACGCCGCAAGGCCGTCGTTCCAGTACAGCACGTGGTTATCTGGATATGGCCAAAGGCCGGGATAATCTCACGATTATTACTCACGCCATGACCAACCGGATTCTGTTTAATCGTAATCAGGCAATTGGTGTGGAATATTTTGAAGGACAAAATACCTTACAGCCGATTCAGGTCTTTGCGGATCGTGAAGTATTGCTATGTGCGGGTGCAATTGCCTCACCGCAAATCCTGCAACGCTCCGGTGTAGGTCCGGCCGAACTGTTAAAAAGTCTGGATATTCCTGTGGTTCAGGAGTTGCCTGGTGTGGGTGAAAACCTGCAAGACCATCTGGAAATGTACCTGCAATATAAATGCAAAAAACCGGTTAGCTTATATCCGGCACTCAAGTGGTATAACCAGCCGATGATTGGCGCTGAATGGTTATTTTTAGGTAAAGGTATTGGAGCCAGCAACCAGTTTGAAGCCGGTGGTTTTATCCGCTCTTCCGACGAATTTGAATGGCCCAATATCCAGTATCATTTCCTGCCTGTGGCGATTAATTATAATGGCACCAATGCCATTCATGAACATGGTTTTCAGGCTCATGTGGGCTCTATGCGTTCGCCGTCACGTGGCCGTGTTCGTCTGAAATCCAAAGACCCGTTTGAGCATCCAAGTATTCTGTTCAACTATATGAGTACCGAGCAGGACTGGCGTGAATTCCGCGATGCCATCCGCATTACCCGGGAAATCATGCATCAGCCGGCATTAGATCCCTATCGTGGTGAAGAAATCAGTCCGGGAAAACATCTACAAACAGATGCTGAAATTGATGAATTTGTTCGTAATCATGCAGAAACCGCGTATCATCCATCGTGTAGCTGTAAAATGGGTGAGGATGACATGGCGGTTGTCGATGGTTATGGACGCGTACATGAAATGCAGGGTCTGCGCGTGATTGATGCCTCGATCATGCCTTTGATCATTACCGGCAACCTCAATGCAACTACGATTATGATCGCTGAAAAACTGGCAGACCATATTCGTGGCAAGCCTGCTCTTGCGCCTTCATCTGCACCTTTTTACAAGGCGCCTCGCGCTTAAATCATGGTTTTATTCCTGTTGTCTAGCAAAGCAGGAGTAAAGCGAATTTCAATTTTGTCCCAAAGCGGAGATAAAACCTCGACTGCTTTCGATTTTATCTCCGCTTTGCTTAATACATTTTATATTTTATGAAAATATTCAATCAAACAGTGCTGTTTGGCTGCGCTGCTGTTTCAAGTTTTTACTGTTATGCCGATGATGCGGAAGTAAAAAAAATAGAAGCAAGCGGAAACTTGAGTGTGGTATCCAAATATGTATCCCGTGGTTTGACCAATGCACCTGAAAATGACGACGTTGCTGTACAGGCAGGGCTGAATCTAGCTTACGGCAATTTTTATGTCGGATATTGGGGATCTACGCTTGGATATTCTTATGCAGAAGTGCAGGGGCGTCAGGGACATCGTTCAGACAAATTCGAGCATGATTTTCTGGTGGGTTATACCCATAGCAGCGAAAATTATGACTGGGATCTATGGAACGCAACCTATTATTATCCGGGCGGCAAGCATACTACCGGAAATGAGCTGGGTTTAAATGTAAGTCGTACGTTGAATGATCAGACCAGTATCGGTGCCAGCGTATCAACCTATCTCTATGATGTGGCTTATGCCAATCAGGGCGATACTTTTTATACACTTAACCTGAGCCATCAATTGAATGATCGCCTGAATGCCAGCGTTACGGCAGCAGGGAGCTATTTTAACGATGAAGGCAAATATGAGGGCGGTGAACTGGGCGATACCGAAAAGCAGTTTACCTTTCGTTATGCTTCTGCCGGACTCAGTTATGCGCTTTTACCGCAGTTGAGTGTGTCGGGTGAATATATCTTTGGCGGTTATGACCGCTATGCTGACAAGCAGCGTAATCTTGCAGTATTTGCCCTGAGTTATGATTTCTAAGATTATCTCAGACTAGGCAGGTGAAAATCTGCCTCATCCGCAACCTTGATTGATCATATAATTCATGACTTGAAGTAGATTCATGCTCCTGTAGCTCAGGAAAGACTGAGGGCCTAGTTTAATCTGCCAGAATTTCAGACAAACATTATCAATTTCATAAAATAATTCTATAATAGCGGCCATTCTCGGCAGCGTTATCCAGACACTTAGTCAAATGGCATAACCTGACCATTTTCTATTTTTCATTC
The DNA here is from genome assembly GCF_013420445.1 of Acinetobacter sp. YH01006. Taxonomy (NCBI): domain Bacteria; kingdom Pseudomonadati; phylum Pseudomonadota; class Gammaproteobacteria; order Moraxellales; family Moraxellaceae; genus Acinetobacter; species Acinetobacter sp. YH01006. The sequence goes on from NZ_VOYB01000003.1 coordinate 58,479, forward strand.
AAGTTCTCCTCCGTGAACCGGCTTGTATATTCAGATTCAGCATCTTATCTGTCCGTGACGGCACATAAGAATATTTAGGTATCCACATGGAAATTAAGGTCAATTATCTCGATAATCTACGCCAGGAAGCCAAGTTCGATGACTTCACGGTGATTGCCGATCAGCCGATCCGCTATAAAGGCGATGGTTCGGCACCTGGCCCATTCGATTATTTTCTGGCGTCGTCGGCACTTTGTGCGGCTTATTTTGTCAAAGTATATTGTGCAGCACGTGATATTCCGACTGATAATATCCGCCTTTCGCAAAATAATATTGTTGATCCTGAAAACCGCTATAAACAGATTTTTAAAATTCAGGTGGAACTGCCGGCTGATATTTCTGAAAAAGATCGCCAAGGAATTTTACGTTCGATCGACCGTTGTACCGTCAAGAAAGTAATTCAAACCGGTCCTGAATTTGTCATTGAAGAAGTGGAAAGTATCGATGCAGATGCTCAAGCCTTGTTAATGCCAAGTCTGGCTTCTGATCATACGACTTTCATTCCGGGTAAAGACCTTCCGCTGGAAGAAACCATTGCCAATATGTCTGCAATTCTGGCAGGCCTTGGCATGAAGATTGAAATTGCGTCTTGGCGTAATATCGTGCCGAATGTCTGGTCATTGCATATTCGTGATGCGCAGTCGCCAATGTGTTTTACCAATGGTAAGGGCTCGACCAAAGAAAGTGCGCTGGCATCTGCCTTGGGTGAATTTATTGAGCGTCTAAACTGCAACTTCTTCTATAACGACCAGTTCTGGGGTGAGGATATTGCCAATGCCGAATTTGTGCATTATCCAGATGAAAAATGGTTCCAGCCAGGTCCGAATGGCGAACTACCTATAGAAGTTTTAGATGAACATACCCGTGAAATTTATGATCCTGAAGATGAATTATTGGGTACACATTTATATGACACCAACTCTGGGAACAAGGCTCGTGGCATCTGCTCATTGCCATTTGTACGTCAATCTGATGGTGAAACCGTTTATTTCCCGTCCAATCTGATTGAAAACTTATACCTGAGCAATGGGATGAGCGCCGGGAATACGCTGGCTGAAGCTCAAGTACAATGTCTGTCTGAAATTTTCGAACGTGCGGTAAAACGTGAAATTCTGGAAGGTGAACTCACACTTCCGGATGTGCCTGAGCATGTTCTGGCAAAATATCCAAAAATTGTTGAAGGCATTAAAGGTCTGGAAGAACAGGGCTTCCCGGTTCTGGTCAAGGATGCTTCTTTAGGCGGTCAGTTCCCGGTCATGTGTGTCACCTTGATGAACCCACGTACCGGTGGTGTATTTGCCTCATTTGGTGCCCATCCTAACTTTGAAGTGGCATTAGAACGCAGTCTGACTGAGTTGTTACAAGGCCGTAGTTTTGAAGGCCTGAATGATCTGCCAAAACCAACTTTTAGCAGCAATGCAGTGACTGAACCGAATAACTTTGTTGAGCATTTCATCGACTCGAGCGGTGTAGTGTCTTGGCGTTTCTTCAGCGCGAAATCAGATTATGATTTTGTCGAGTGGGATTTCACTAATAACGCTCAAAATTCGAATGCGGACGAAGCTCAGGAATTATTCACGATTCTGGAAGACATGGGCCATGAAGTTTATATGGCGGTGTATCAGCATCTAGGTGCAACAGCTTGCCGTATTCTGGTACCGGGCTATTCGGAAATTTATCTGGTAGAAGATCTGGTTTGGGACAATACCAACAAGGCTTTGTTATATCGTGAAGATATCCTGAATCTGCACCGTCTGAATGATGAACAATTGGAAGCATTGGTTGAGCGTCTGGAAGAAGCAGATGAGGATGACTATACCGAAATCAAAACCTTGATCGGTATCGAGTTCGATGAAAATACTGAATGGGGCCAACTCACTATTCTTGAACTGAAACTGCTGATTTATGTGGCTTTGCAGCAATTTGAAGAAGCCAAAGATCTGGTTGAGCAGTTCCTGCAGTTCAATACCAATACCGTTGAACGTGGCCTGTTCTACCAGTGCATGAATGTCGTTCTGGAGGTCATTCTGGATGATGAAATGGAACTGGAAGATTATGAACACAACTTCCGTCGTATGTTTGGTGATGCCCGTATGGATGCCGTTTTAGGTTCAATTGAAGGAACAGTCCGTTTCTATGGTTTGACCGAAACCAACATGCAGCTTGAAGGGCTGGATCGTCATCTACGTTTAATTGACAGCTATAAGAAATTGCATGCAGCGCGTGCCAAGTTTGTGGCTCAGCAATAATCCATAGAAGAATGACTAAAATTTTTCGTCATTTGTTTTAAATCTTAAAGATGGCTTACTCGGTTTCGAGTAGGCCATTTTTATCTGTGACCCTATATGCAATCTTTTCTATTTTTCTATTTTTCTATTTTTCTATTTTTCTATTTAAAAATTTATTAATCCCAGCTCCCGAGGGAACTGGGATTACCTAAAAAATTAAAGTGAAGTGTTAGTACTAACTGCTTCAAGATTGGGTATGTGAATGTGAGAAATAAATATATTTTTCTTCTTCACAGGAATTACCTTACATATTCGGGTAATTCGGACCACCACCACCTTCCGGTGTTACCCAGGTGATGTTCTGGGACGGATCCTTGATATCACAGGTCTTGCAGTGCACACAGTTGGCTGCATTGATCTGGAAGCCTTTTGAACCATCATTATTCTCCATGATCTCATAAACACCCGCCGGGCAGTAACGCTGCGCAGGCTCATCCCATGTCGGTAGATTTACTTCTACCGGAATTGAAGCATCGGTCAGTTTCAAATGTGCTGGCTGGTTCTCTTCATGCACAGTATTCGATACAAACACCGAAGACAGACGGTCAAAGGTCAGCTTACCATCCGGTTTTGGATAGTTCGGCTTGAAGCTTTCAGCTGCCTGGGTTTTTAACGCAGCATGGTCCTGAACCAGATCATGCAGGGTGAACGGCACTTTAAATATGTTCTGGTCGATGAAATTGAATGCACCTCCCATCCATTGACCGAACTTGTGCATGGCAGGACCGAAGTTACGTGAGTTATACAGCTCTTCTTTCAGCCAGCTGTTGTTGAACTTGTCGGTATACGTGGTCAGTTCTTTGACAAAGAAATCTTCGCCTTCCACTACACGTGCCACCGCCAGATCACCGCCTTTTTCTACACCGGCAGCAATCGCTTCAAACACCGCTTCACCGCAGAGCATGCCGGATTTCATTGCAGTGTGTGAGCCCTTGATCTTGGCAAAGTTCAGGAAGCCGGCATCATCACCAATCAAAGAACCACCCGGGAAGGTGAATTTTGGTAATGAGTTAAAACCACCTTTGGTCACAGCACGCGCACCATAAGAAATACGCTTACCACCTTCCAGATACTGCTTGATCAATGGATGGGTTTTCCAGCGCTGCATTTCCATGAAGGGATACATATGCGGGTTGGTGTAAGACAGATCTACGATCATGCCCAGAGTCACCTGGTTATTCTCAGCATGGTATAACCACCAGCCACCTGAAGAACCAGTTTCATTTAGTGGCCAGCCGGCACCGTGCATCACCAGACCCGGTTTATGCTTGGCAGGATCGATTTCCCAAAGCTCTTTAATGCCGATACCGTAATGTTGCGGATCCGCGTCCTTGTCCAGGTTGAACTTTTGGATCAGACGTTTACCTAAATGACCACGGCAACCTTCTGCAAAAATCGTATATTTGGCATGCAGTTCATAACCCGGGGTAAAGTTATGTGTTGGTTCGCCATCTTTACCAATACCCATGTCACCGGTTTGAATGCCTTTGACTGTGCCATCTTCATGATAAAGAATTTCAGAGGCGGCAAAGCCCGGGAAGATTGACACTTCGAGTTCTTCAGCTTTCTGGCCTAACCAGCGCACCACGTTGCCGAGCGAGATGACATAGTTGCCATCATTGTGCATGGTTTTAGGCACCATCCAGTGTGGTGCTTCCTGTGATTTTTCATCTGACAGCAGGAAGAAGGTTTTATCTTCAGTCACCGGAACATTCAGCGGGGCACCCTGTTCTTTCCAGTCTGGGAACAGCTCGTTCATGGCACGCGGTTCAAGCACAGCACCAGACAGAATATGTGCACCGACTTCGGAGCCTTTTTCTACGACACAAACGGACAGATCGTTTAAGTTGTTTTCAATTGCAAGTTGACGAATTTTGATCGCAGCAGAAAGACCCGCAGGGCCTGCGCCTACGATGACGACGTCAAACTCCATCGATTCTCTTATTATATCTTCCATAATGTAAAATCCAATTTCGCTATACGATATTTATAGCATTATCTAAATCGGTTATGAAGTTTATTTTTGATCTTTTTATTTGAAATAGGACTTTATCTATTTCACAGCATTAAAAAAGGTTTGCGGCAAATTCTGGGTAAAGTAAGAAGATGTGTAGACTGAGTATTCAATAAAAAGAGCGACTTAATGTCGCTCTGATGATTAATTTTTTATATGTTATTGAGATTCATCGCAATATTATTCACCATGTGAATCAGACGTGGTCCAATTTCATTTTCCAGTTTTTCTTGGTTTAACAGATAACTTGGAGCACCACAGTTAAATGTTAAAATTCCATGTTTGGGATGAACTAGTGGAACTGCCACGGAATTCACATCTTTTGCCCAGTCACCTAGAGACAGACAGTAGCCATAATCCTGATAATCACGGATTGCACGTTCCAGATTACGCTTGATGGTTAGCCACTGATCTTCGTTTCTTTTCTTGATCGCGTCAAATAAATATTCGCGTTCCTTTACATCCATCGCTGCCAGACAGGCGCGTCCCATGGCACTGCTATGAATCGGTAAAGTCGAACCGACAGGGCGGCGCATGGTCAGCGTCGATTCTGTATGTACCACTTCCAGATAAATCATGCTCAAACGGTCACGGGTAGCCATTGCCACAGGGGCTTGGGAATAGCGTGACATTTCTTCCATAAACGGATAAGCCTGAGTCCGTGCAGAAATATTACTCAAAGCTGCATAGCCTAAAGCCAATACACCAACATCCAATAGATATTTCGTGGTATTTGGCAGTTGTTTTAAATAACCTAAAGAAACCAGGGTGCTGGTAATACGCGCTACAGTCGGCTTGGGCAAGTTGGTTAATTGTGCAATTTCCTGATTACCAAGCAATTGATTGGTCGCTGAAAAGCAACGCAAGATTTCCAATCCACGCGCAATAGACGCAATAAATTGAGGATTATTTTCTCTATGAATATGTGAAATCGGATCTAAACGGATTTCATCAAAGTTGGGAATTTCACCAGTTTTATTTTTTGTCATGGTCAGGGCAATTAAAGTTAAATTAATGAATATGATAGCAACATAATTTCACGATACAAAATAAAACACTTCTACAAAAGATAAAATATAGGAAAAAGTGCCGAAATTATTTGTGGTCGAAAAGAATCCTGTTACCCAACTTTGAAGACAATATAAAATCATCTAGTTTTTGAGGTTTAATACGTAGCCAACACATTTAAAAAGTTTCGATTTCTCCGAAAGAGTCAGTGATCGATAAATATTACAGCAAGAAAAAAGGTTTAATTATCTATTCAAAAAAAACTGATAAATAAAACAATCATCCATCAAAATATTTCGTATCGTGAAATTAAATCTTAAACATAAATTAACTGGAATACCAGAAAAATTTCATTTTTTAGTTAAAATATAAAATTTTTAATAATTTCACTTGCTCAAAATGATTTTATATGATTATTTATTTCGTAATACGAAACAAAAATAAGGGTAAAGGAATTTACCTAAATTATATCCATGGAGATTCATATGATTCGTGATCCGGAAATGCTAGACCAACTTCTGTCAACGATTCGCGATTTTGTAAAAAATGAACTGGTGCCTCTTGAGCATGAAGTAGAAGAGAACAACGCCATTCCTGAACATATTGTGGAACAGATGAAAGAGCTGGGCTTGTTTGGCCTGACGATTCCTGAAGAATATGGTGGTTTAGGCATTACCATGGAAGAAGAAATTCTGGTCGCGATGGAATTAGGTCATACATCGGCTGCCTTTCGCTCTTTAATTGGTACTAACAACGGCATTGGCTCAAGTGGCATTGTAATTGATGGTACAGAAGAGCAAAAACAGAAATATTTACCGCGTTATGCCACGGGCGAAATTATTGGTTCATTCTGTTTGACCGAACCGGATTCAGGCTCAGACGCTGCTGCTTTAAAAACCAGCGCTGTCAAAGACGGCGATTATTATATTTTAAACGGAACTAAACGCTTCATCACCAATGCGCCACGCGCCACGACATTTACCGTGATGGCACGTACCAATCAAGAGATTAAAGGTGCTAGCGGTATTTCAGCATTTTTAGTTGAAGCAGGCACACCTGGTTTAAGCCTAGGTAAAATTGACAAGAAAATGGGTCAGCATGGTTCTTATACCTGTGATGTAATTTTTGATAACTGTAAAGTGCATAAAGATCAGCTGATTGGCGGTGTAGAAGGAATTGGCTTTAAAACAGCTATGCGTGTGCTGGATAAGGGCCGTCTGCACATTGCCGGTTATAGCGTGGGCATGGCAGAGCGTATGCTGGAAGACGCACTTAACTATGCAGTGGAACGCAAACAGTTTGGTCAGCCCATTGCGAATTTCCAGCTGATCCAGGGTATGTTGGCAGACTCTAAAGCCGAGATTTATGCAGCCAAATGTATGGTGCTGGATGCTGCGCGTCTGCGTGATGCTGGTCAAAATGTTACGACTGAAGCCTCTTGTGCAAAAATGTTTGCAACCGAAATGTGTGGTCGAGTAGCTGATCGCTGTTTGCAGATTCATGGCGGAGCGGGTTATATCAGTGAATATTCAATTGAACGTTTTTACCGTGATGTGCGTTTGTTCCGTTTATATGAAGGAACCACACAAATCCAGCAAATTATTATTGCGCGTGAAATGATTAAACAGGCAACCGCCTAATCTCATAATTTTAAAATAAGGAAATATTAAAATGACGACAAAAATTAGATTTGATTGGCAAGACCCGTTTTTAATCGAACAGCAACTGACGTCAGAAGAGCGCATGATCCGCGATGCAGCGGCAGCGTACTGTCAAGACAAACTGATGCCGCGTGTACTGGAACAGTTCCGCCATGAAAAAACTGATCCGGCCATTTTCCGTGAGATGGGTGAACTTGGTCTGCTAGGCCCAACCATTCCAGAACAGTATGGTGGTGCAGGTTTAAATTATGTCAGTTATGGTCTGATTGCCCGTGAAGTTGAACGTGTCGATTCAGGTTATCGCTCAATGGCCAGCGTACAAAGTTCTCTGGTGATGGTACCCATTAATGAATTTGGTTCTGAAGAGCAAAAGCAAAAGTATTTACCAAAATTAGCAACCGGTGAATATATTGGTTGCTTCGGCTTGACCGAGCCAGATCATGGTTCTGATCCGGGTAGCATGATTACCCGTGCTAAAAAAGTCGAGGGTGGTTACCGCTTAACAGGCGCAAAAATGTGGATTACCAACAGCCCGATTGCCGATGTATTTGTAGTTTGGGCCAAAGAAGTATCTGCTGAAGGCAATGTCGGTGACATTCGTGGCTTTATTTTAGAAAAAGGCTGGGAAGGGCTTTCTGCTCCAGCAATTCACGGCAAAGTGGGTCTACGTGCCTCAATCACCGGTGAAATTGTGATGGATAATGTCTTTGTACCGGAAGAAAATGCATTTCCAGAAGTACGTGGCTTAAAAGGTCCATTTACCTGTCTGAACAGTGCCCGTTACGGGATTGCCTGGGGTGCGATGGGCGCAGCAGAATTCTGCTGGCATACCGCGCATCAATACACCATGGACCGTAAACAGTTTGGCCGACCACTCGCTGCGAATCAGCTGATCCAGAAGAAACTGGCAGATATGCAAACTGAAATTGCCCTTGGCTTACAGGTGGCTTTACGTTTTGGCCGCATGAAAGATGAGGGCATTGCTTCAGTTGAAGGTACGTCTTTAATTAAGCGTAATAACTGCGGCAAGGCACTGGATATTGCCCGTTTGGCCCGTGACATGATGGGTGGAAATGGCATTAGCGATGAATTCGGTGTGGCCCGTCATCTGGTTAATCTGGAAGTGGTAAATACCTATGAAGGTACCCATGATGTACATGCCCTGATTTTAGGTCGTGCACAAACCGGAATTGCAGCCTTTTGCAACTAAACCTGACATCAACCTCTAGCCAGCATTGCTGGCTAGATTGTTTTACGGGTTTAAGAATTGTGCTTAATCACATCTTTCAATGTATTGCTACGTGATTTCTGCAGAGAAAATTTATCAAGAACTTTGAAAATCATCTTCATACCACTTTGTTCAAGTGTGGTAATGATCAGTAAATATTCTATATTTCACCTAAATAATTAAGTGAAATATGCGTTTTAAAAAGGCACAGGAGTGCCGAAAAGTAGAAAGAGCATTATGGATACGATCAGTTCACAACAACACCCAGTGGAAGGTGGAAACGAACCCAAGCAAAGAGTCTGGATTCTGGCCTTTATTTTCTCATTTTTAGCATTACTGGTTGATGGTGCTGATATTGCGTTATTAGCCTACAGTCTGACCAGTCTGAAACAAGAGTTTTCATTAAGTAATATGCAGGCCGGTGCCTTAGGGAGCTGGACGCTTGCAGGCATGGCTATCGGCGGTTTTTTTGGTGGCTGGGCTTGTGACCGTTTTGGCCGGGTTCGTGTGATCGTCATTGCCATTGCATTATTTTCTTCATTAACCTTCTGGTTAGGATTCGTAGAAAGTTATGATCAGTTCAAATGGCTGCGCTTTACGTCTGCGATTGGACTAGGTGCTCTATATATTGCCTGTAACACACTCATGGCAGAGTATGTACCCACCAAATATCGCTCTACAGTATTGGCAACGCTTATGACTGGCTGGACTTTAGGCTCGGTGGTCGCAACTGTTCTGGCTGGATGGCTATTGCCTGAATTTGGCTGGCGATACCTCTATTATATTGCCATTATTCCAATTGTACTGGCCTTCGCGATGTACTTCTTGGTGCCTGAGCCGAAAGCCTGGTTAGATGCGCGTAAAGCACGCCTGGATGCAAAAGCCAGTGGTATTCTGCAGGAAAAACCAAAAAATACTTTTAAAATGATTTTTGAAGATGCACTTAGCCGCCGCATGTTTATCCTCTGGTCCTTCAGTACCGCATTTTTACAGTTTGGCTATTATGGAGTCAGCAACTGGCTACCGGCGTATTTAGAGACTGATCTGGGAATCAAGTTTAAAGAAATGACCATGTATATGATCGGGACTTTCCTGATCATGATGTGTACCAAAGTTATTGCCGGTTTTATCGCTGACCGGATTGGCCGTCGTGCGGTATTTGCTTTCGGCACTATGGGTACTGCAATTTTTATCCCTGTGATTGTCTTTGGTAATACGCCGGATAATATCCTCTGGCTGATGTTATTTTTCGGTTTTCTCTATGGTATTCCATACGGTATTAATGCGACTTACATGACAGAAAGCTTCTCCACCAAAGTGCGTGGAACAGCAGTGGGTGGGGCATATAACGTAGGCCGACTGGGTGCGGTGTTTGCACCTCTTACCATTGGCTATTTTGCTCAAGGAGGCTCAATTGGTACCGGCTTACTGATTATGGGCATTGCCTATTTTCTTTGCGGCCTGATACCCGCTTTCTTTATTAAAGACCGCTTATTTGATCCACAAAAGGCAGATTAATCTGCACTCGTAATATAGATAGAACATGCTAGGAAGCAATATGATGAATAAAATCACGCAGGATATCGAGACGGTACTTAAGCAAATTCCTGATGGTGCACACATTATGACCAGTGGTTTTGGCCTGGCAGGTCAGCCGGTAGAATTAATCGAAGCATTAATTGACTTTGGTCCTAGAGACTTAACCATTATTAACAACAATGCAGCTTCTGGAGATCGTGGTCTAACCAATCTGCTGTTGTCTGGACTGGTTAAAAAAATGATCTGTTCATTTCCACGGGCCAATAACTCAACCGTCTTTGAAGATCTGTATAAAGCCGGAAAAGTTGAGCTGGAACTGGTGCCACAAGGCAATCTGGCCTGCCGTATTCAGGCAGCCGGTGCAGGCTTAGGAGCTGTTTTTACTCCAACCGGTTTTGGTACCAAAATAGCTGAGGGTAAAGAAACCCGTAATATCAATGGAAAAGATTATGTGCTGGAATATCCGATACATGCTGATTATGCCTTGGTTTATGCCAATCAGGCAGATCAGTGGGGCAACTTGACCTACCGTAAGGCAGCACGGAATTTTGGTCCGATCATGGCCAAAGCAGCAAAAACCACCATTGCACAAGTCCATCAAGTTGTGGAACTGGGAGAACTTGATCCAGAGATCATTGTAACGCCAGGAATTTTTGTACAGCATGTGGTCAAGGTTGGAGATATTAAATAATGAATATTCAAAAACGTAGTCGTGAACAGATTGTAGCTAAAGTTGCACAAGACATTCCAACCGGCTCTTTTGTAAATTTGGGTATTGGTTTACCGACACGCGTAGCAGGTTATTTAAAACCTGAACAAGGAGTAATTCTACACTCGGAAAATGGCGTTTTAGGTTTTGCTGCATTGAGTGATCCTGAACAGGCAGATGATGATCTGATTAACGCCGGCAAAGAACTCGTAAGCATGTTGCAAGGTGGCAGTTTTATGAATTCTGCCGACTCTTTCGATATCATGCGAGGCGGGCATCTGGATATCTGTATCATGGGGGCTTTTCAGGTCGCTATTAATGGTGATCTGGCGAACTGGCATACCGGTAATGCTGATGCTGTACCTGCTGTAGGCGGTGCGATGGATCTGGCAGTGGGTGCTCGCTGTGTCTATGTTTGCATGGAACATGTGACCAAAAACGGTGAGGCAAAAATTGTTGAAGAACTGACTTATCCTCTAACAGGTAAACATTGTGTCAACCGTATTTATACTGATTTGTGTGTGATTGAATTAAAAGACCTACAAGCTCAGGTTATTGAAATAGTGGATGGCTTAAGCTTTGAAGAATTACAACAGCAGACAGGCTGTAAATTAGTGGACAGTCGTCAACAAGCAGCCTAAAAATAAGTCCGCAATATTCTGATTAAGTAAAAGTATAGTTTTAGATCACAGCTTCGGCTGTGATTTTTAAATTTTAGAATTATTATAAAATACACGTAATATTGACCGTATTTCCGTATTTCCGTATTTCCGTATTTCCGTATTTCCGTATTTCCGTATTTCCGTATTTTAAAGATATAAATACAAACTTTTGCTAATGATTATTTTAATAATAAGTCTAAAATGTTAAGAAGCTAAGGAAGGTGATAGTCTGAATGAATAATAATTGTGATGATCAAGAAATTTTTCATATTTTTAATCTGATTGGTCGCCATACTGAACTTAAGCCTATCCTCGATGTCATTAGCCAGTGGCTTGAATCGCGCATTCCAGATGCGCTTGTCACCATTATGCTCTATCAGGATGACACCCAAACTTTAAATGTTATAAGTGGCAAACAGCACTTTTCAAAAGAGTACTGTAATGCTATTCAAGATTTGAAAATTGGGCCAAATCAAGGATCGTGTGGCGTAGCTGCTTTCTTACGTCAGTTGGTCATTAGTCCGAATTTAATGAAAGACCCAAACTGGCAGTCTTACCGTGCTTTGGTAAATGCAGAAAAATTGTCTAGCTGCTGGTCTATGCCGATTATTAATGCTTCAGATATTTTGTACGGAACGTTTGCCACTTATTATCGAACACCGAAAATACCGACTGAACATCATATTCAGCTTTTACAGCAAGCGGCAAAATTAGTTGCTCTGGCAATTGAGCTTGATCAAGAACGTCAAAAAAGACATGAGCTTAATGAAAAATACAGCTCATTTTATACCTATCATCCAGATATTATTTTTGAACTTGACCTACAGGGACATGTGCTTAATACCAATATTGCTTGCGAAGAAATTACAGGTTTTTCTAAAGCGCAAATCCATGGTCAGCACTATTGTGCCTTCATACCGCCCGAATTCCATGAACTTGCTAACGTTTCATTTTCAGAAGCGGCGCAAGGTAAATCTCAACATTATGAACTTCCAATTTATAATGTTGCAGGCGATATCTTATGGCTGGATCTGACCAATTTACCGATTATTCAAAATCAGAAAGTCACCGGTATTATTGGCATTGCCCGAGACATTACTGTATCGCGTGAAAACAAGGAGTCTCTACGATTATTAAAACGGGGGGTAGAGGCCAGTCCGAATAGTCTTTTTATTACCGATGTCTCTGAAGAAAGGCTAATGGTGTATGTAAATCCGGCTTTTCTAAAGCTCACCGGTTATACAGCAGCAGAAGTATTAGGACAAAGCTGTTTTTTCTTACAGGGTCCAGATACTGATCCGGATCAGATTGCATTACTCAAGCAAGCGGTCAAAGAACAAAAAGAAATTCAGGTGACTATAAAAAGTTACTGTAAAGATGGTAGCTGGTTCTGGAATCGTTTAACTATAGGTCCTATTTTTGACCAGACAGGAACCTGCACCCATTTTTTGGGGATTCAGGAAGATATTACCCAGCAACGTATTCACGAAGAATATATTCAGCATCAGCATACCCATGACCATTTAACCGGTTTACCGAACCAGTATGCATTCAAACAGATTCTGGAAAATATTTTTGAAGCACAGCACGAGAGCTCACAACCTTTAGTCTTGCTGTATATAGATCTGGATGATTTTAAAAATATCAATGACAGCTTAGGTCATCTGGTGGGTGACCAGATTCTCAAAATTGTAGGCGAGCGGCTGCAAAAATTTGTTCAAGGCAATAATGTGCTATGCCGCTTCGCTGAAGATGAATTTATTTTGCTGCTCTCAGGGACAGATGAGCATACTGAAGTCGAGGCGATCGCCGGAGAAATTCTTGATCTTCTTTCCATGCTGTTTATTGTTGATCAGTACAAAATACATTTAAGTGCCAGTATTGGTATTGTGGCAGATGACAGTTCGATCCATCATTCTTCTGAATTGATCTACCAGTCTGTTTTGGCGATGCAGGAAGCCAAAAGACAAGGTCGTAATATGTGGCAGTGGTATGAAAAAACCAGAATGCAGCCTGTCGCAGAAATAGACTATACCAATCTGCGTCTGGAACTCATGGAAGCGATCAATCAAGAAAATTTTGACCTGTTCTATCAGCCGCTGGTTCATCCTGAAACTGGACTGGTAACAGGTGTAGAAGCTTTAATCCGTTGGTGCCATCCACAGCAGGGTTATATTTCCCCAGCGATTTTTATTCCACTTGCAGAAAGAACTGGGCAAATTATTAGTGTAGGTCAATGGGTATTGGAAAAGGCCTGTTTAGATATTGCCGAGTGGAACAAGACACACAATAGCCAGATCACGGTATCGGTGAATATTTCTCCTTTGCAATTCCGTAGAGCAGGCTTTTTGCAGGTGCTTGAACATGCACTTGAACTCAGTCAATTACCGCCGGAATTACTTAAAATTGAAATCACGGAAGGTGTCATCATTAATGGTGCAGATCGAACCATAGAAATTTTGAAAGCAGTGCGTGCTTTAGGTGTACAGGTCGCCATTGATGACTTTGGCACAGGTTATTCGAGTCTCAGTTATCTGCGTCGCTTGCCGATTAATCAAATCAAGTTAGACCGTAGTTTTATTGAAGAGCTGACCCTCGATGGTCAGGATGCTGCAATTGTGCAATCGATTATTCATCTAGCCCATCAGCTGGATCTGGAAGTTGTCGCGGAAGGGGTCGAAACCGTAAGTCAAGCCAGTTTACTCTATCAACAGGGTTGTGATCTGCTACAAGGCTTCTTTTATGCAAAACCTGCACCTTTAACTGAATTGAAGCCTGTTTATCTCGCAATGGAAAATAGTAAATTGAATTAACTCTAAAAGTTAAGATATCAATATTTTCAACCGCTCTTCAGATAGAAAGGAAACGTTAAACAGGCTTAAAGAATTTTTCTATTTTATCAGCGTATCATCTCTATAATTTATGCTCGGTACAGAAAGCGGGATAAAAAAATAAGCTTTTAACCCCAAAGGTTTTTAACAGTATCTAAGGCTCAGGCTGAATATTGGCTAAATTTCTTTCTTGGTTTAAATCATAATAGTTAATCAAAAAGATCAACACGGCAAAAATAAAACCTAAAATGACACAGGCAGACCAGCCATAGCTTTTCCATAAATGCAGCGATAAAAATGCCCCCAGACCGGCACCTGAAAAATAACAGGTCATATAGATGGCATTAATCCGCGAGCGAGCCTGCATTGAAATTCGATAGACCAGATTCTGGTTCAAGACATGCAAACAGGAAATTCCAAAATAAGCCAGAATCAAGCCCAGGATATAAATCCATAAATAATTCTGGGCAAAGAATAAGGGAATCCAGGCCAGAATCAGTCCGCATGTGGCCAGATGCGCAATCCATTTTTCCCGATGCCTGCCAATCATTTTACCGGTCCATTGAGAGGACCAGATGCCGACCACACCCACAATACCCATGAGACCAATCTGGAAATCATTAAAATGATACGGTGCTTCAGCCAGAATAAAAGTCATGGTAGTAAAGATAATACTCAGCATGCCAAAACCCAAACCTCCGATCATACTACGCCGGATCAGCATGGGTTCTGTTCGGGCAAAGGTAAATAGTGAGCGATAAATTTGCAATATATTCATCTGCAACTGGCTCTTGGCACTCGGCAACTGGAACCACATGGCCAGACTTAGCAGAAGAATTGCACAACCACTAAATAGGTATACCGCATGCCAGGACCATAAAGTAGAAATCAGTCCGGCCACGGTACGGGCAAATAGAATACCAACCAGAACACCACTCATGAGCAGGCCAACGACTTCGGCACTTTTATCACGTTGCGACAGGCTGGCGGCAAAAGGAATCAGAATCTGGGTGGTGATCGAACAAAAAGAGGCGAGCAGAGTAAAGCCATATAACATATGCAGATTGGTACTGGCTGAAAGCCCAATAAGTGCCAGTCCGGTACACAACATCAAACTGCAGATATACAGCCGTTTTTCAAATAAATCCCCCAAGGGGACAAATAAAAATAATCCGGTGGCATAGCCAATTTGGGTCAGCACTACAGTCCAGCCAGACTGAGCTACACTAATTTGCAGATCCTCTGCAATAGAATAAATCAAAGGCTGGTTAAAATAATTACAACCTGCGCAGAGTGCACAGGTCATTGCCATCATGAACATGAAACGGCGTGAAATTTGCCCTTGGGCTGACATCCTTGTCTCCTGAGGCTTTAAAAACTATAGTTGGCAGAAAGGTTGATACGCGAAATATCTGCTTCCTTATTGTCAAAGGTTTCGCGCTTGCCATGATGATATTCTGCACCCAGATTAATCTTTGGAACAGGAGAGTAGATCACGTTGGCCACATAGTCCGTTAAACGTTTATTGGTTTCAGGATTCGCGCGTGCATAGTCGCTGGAATCATCAAAATCAACAACACTGGCATTAATACTACTACGTAGTTTCGGCGTAAATTTATGTGTGAAGCCAATATTTATACTATTGAACTCATTCAGTAAAAGTTCATTATTGATTGGATCGACTGAATAATCGCCACCCCAGGCAGCACCATCGGTTGTTGAACCTTGAGTCAAGAAAGCTGCAATACGCTGATCACCGACCATATGGAAATAGTTCCCCTGAATTGAGTTTTGATCATCTAAACGGTAACGTCCACCAACGCCCACACCCCAGCCAACTTTTTCAATATCACCTGTATCTGTTTGCGCTTGCTTTTGATTGACAAAGCCTTGAGCTAATAAATGAAGAGGGCCTGATTGATGAACATATTTAGTGCTTAAGGCAGGTAAGGCAGAAGAACGATCGCCACCGGCCATGTACTCCAGACCGACATTCCAGGTATTTTCCGGATCAAGTTTGAAAGCATAGCTCACCTGAGGTGTACGTAAGACTGATCCACCCAGGAACAAGCTGTAGTCGACAGCTTCAGTGCTAATCTCTGGTGTTGACATCAATGACCAGGCCTGACCAAACGTCCAGTTATAGTATTTTAAGTGTGCATGACGGATACGTAATCCACCATCGCCTTTACCATTGTTGGTCCAGAAGTCGGCTTCTAAACGAGCAGAAACATTCGGATTGCCTCCTAGATCTTTGGCCAGGAAACCAATCCGGCTGGCAGCCGCAGTAAAATCGGAACGTACAGAATCCGGTTCAGTAAAAGGTACTTTATTAATCTGGTTAATGGTACGGCCACGGGCTTCAGTAGTACTTTTGAAATCGACTGCACCATCAAAGCGGATCAAGCCATAAACATCGACATTATCTACCATTGAACTCAGCGTTTTAGAGTCTTGCGCTTTGGCTTGTTCCTGCTGGTTCTTTAATGCAAGTTGCGCGGCTTTTTGTTGTTCTAGTTCTGCCTGGATTTGCTTTAACTGTGACTCAAGAAATTGCATACGGTCTTCAGAAGCTTCTGCTGAAAATGCCTGTGCTGAAGCAATACCACATAATGTCGCTAAAACTAATTTTTTCATTTCTTAATCCCTAAAGAAATTTTTAATCCTGAATGAAAGGAGACCTTTCTATACTGACGTGTTGTAAATATTTGAAGTGAGGAAGGCAGCGATTTGACCTGCCTTCCGAAGTAGGGTTTATTCTGCTTTTTGCGGATCGTATAAACGGTCTTTAATAAACAGGGCAGGAATCAAACCGCATAGGAAATATGCTGCACCCATTACCAACAGACCTGTACCGATCGAACCATGCATCGCAAGATAACCAATCGTAATTGGCGCGAAGATTGCACCGATACGACCAATATTGAATGCACCGCCCACCGCTGTACCACGAACACCAGTCGGGAAACTTTCGGTTAGATAGGTTGCATTGATGGCATATGGAATACCGTACAGGAAGCCGAAGATTAGCATCAGTACGCCAATGTTATCGGCATTATGCATATACACCACGACAGGGATAAATAGCGCTGTTCCCATGGTGCCGAAAGCAAACACAATACGGCGACCAATTTTATCAGCAACATAACCTGCAATGATTTTGGCGAATATCATGGTCAAGAAAGTACCAATCATATAGATCGCCATTTCCTTGAATTTGATCCCTAATTCCGCTTCCAGATAACTTGGCAGCCAGTTGCTCACCCCAAAGTAACCGAATAAGAGAAAACCTGAGCTGAATGACCATAAGATAAACATTCTGCCGTGTGTTTTATCTTTTAAAATGGTGATATATGGATTGCCTTTTTTCGCATTATTATCCACGATCTGGCCAGTTCTTTTCATTTCCCGAACACGTTTCCACGATTCTGGTTCAGGCACCATAAAGTGCATGAGAATACCGAGTGCTAAAGGTGCAATCGTAATCCAATACAACATACGCCAGCCGAACTCAGGAATGATCCAGCCTGAAAGCATGGTAATCACCAGAGAACCCAGAGTGAAGCCAGTCATCAATGTTGCCAGCACTGTGGTACGGTATTTGGTAGGCACATATTCAGACATCAAGGTATTACAGGCAATATACAAGCAGCCCAGACCTAAGCAGGACAGGGTACGTAACATTGCAAATTCAGTATACGACTGCGCAAAACCTGAGTAGGCGGACAAGATCGAGAAGGCGATGGTTGCCAGGACAATGACGCGGACACGTCCAAATTTGTCGCATGCCCATCCACCAATAAAACCTCCTATCCCCATACCCAAAAGAGAATAACTTCCTAAAGCACCAGCCTGTACAGAAGTTAGTCCCCATTCAGCTTTCAGACTGGTCAGGCTGAAAGCCAGAATCCCGATATCTGCACCGTCACAGAGCAAAATCAGAAAAGCAAAGACAAAAGCCGTCATCCATAGACGTTTTGGCGCCTGTTTGATGGTATCCGTGGAGGAGACATCGGTTTTATTGTCTCCTGTTACGATGGTATCGCTTGTCATTCTTATATCCTCTATATATTAAAAGTAGCATTTCCTCTGCTACCGCTAAATCCATTTTTCTTCCTCACGGAAACATAGTTTTCCTGATTTAACAGACTTGCTCCTGAACGCTACAGCCGCTGTATTTATTATCAGGCTACATTCGATTTTTCACTTTATTACGCTAAATCAAAATCATCTCATTGCTGGAAAATTTGATTTCGTAAATTAATTTTAAGTTCTGCCTTATGGTGATTATTCATTTAAATGGATAATCAGATTGCATTTAAAATATTTAATTCCGTATTGCGAAATCAATTAATCACAAAATAACCATCTAAACAAGAGTTTTTACTCTATTTTTAGTAAAAAATAACTTTTTTGAATTCTGGAGTTAAAAATCCTTGATTTATAGCTTGAGAAACCTTAGTTTTATATAAAATAAAATTTCGCTATACAAAATAAATGGAGTTTTTTAATGGAACAGGTCGTTCAAATAGAACAAATTTCAACTCATGTAGCGATGGTTAAAATTCATCGACCAGAAGCGAAAAATGCCCTGAATACAGAAGTGCGTCAGAAACTTGCGGCGGCTTTTTTGCAACTGAATGATGATGAAAATGTCCGTGCCATTATTCTTACGGGTGGTGAAACAGATTTCGCAGCAGGAGCCGATCTTAAAGAACTGGCCAATGCTGAAACCATTCAAATGATGCAACGTCGGACTGAACGTTACTGGCAGGCGATTGCACAGTGTTCAAAACCGGTGATTGCAGCAGTCAATGGTTATGCACTTGGCGGTGGCTGTGAACTGGCCATGCATGCGGACATTATTATTGCCGGGAAAAGTGCCCAGTTTGGTCAGCCTGAAGTGAAAGTGGGTGTTATGCCGGGTGCAGGTGGTACCCAGCGTTTATTCCGTGCAGTGGGCAAATTTCATGCCATGCGAATGATCATGACGGGTTGTCTGGTGCCTGCACCGGAAGCCTATCAAATTGGTCTGGTGTCCCAGGTGACTGAAGACAGTGAAACCCTTGCTACAGCTATCAAG
Source organism: Acinetobacter sp. YH01006 (assembly GCF_013420445.1). Taxonomy (NCBI): domain Bacteria; kingdom Pseudomonadati; phylum Pseudomonadota; class Gammaproteobacteria; order Moraxellales; family Moraxellaceae; genus Acinetobacter; species Acinetobacter sp. YH01006. Next base: position 77,541 of record NZ_VOYB01000003.1, read on the forward strand.
ATGGCGGAAGGCCTAGCGAAAATGCCGCCAATTGCTCTAGAGCAAATCAAAGAAGTGGCTTTATTGGCTGAAGATGTGCCGCTTAATGCCGGACTTACCCTGGAACGTAAGTCTTTCCAGATGCTGTTCTCATCCGAAGATCAAAAAGAAGGCATGCAGGCCTTTATTGAAAAACGTAAACCGAATTATCAGGGACGATAAGCATGAGTATTCAGATTCAGAAAATCGGTATTATTGGTGTAGGCACGATGGGTGCAGGTATTGCCCAGATCGCGATTCAGTCTGGTCATGATGTGGTACTGTTTGATGCCAAAGAAGGGGCAGCCGAACAGGCACAGGATAAACTGGCCAAAACATTAAATACCTTGGCAGATAAAGGTAAATTCAGCCATGAAAAAGCCGCTGAAGATATTGCTCATCTGTCGACTGCCCAGCAGCTAGAAGACCTGAAAGATTGTGACTTGATTGTTGAAGCGATTATTGAAAATCTGGAAATCAAGCAAAAACTGATGCAGCAACTGGAAGGAATGATAAAACCAGAGGCGATTCTGGCATCTAATACCTCTTCATTGTCGATCAGTGCAATCGCTGCCAACTGTGAGCAGCCAGAACGTGTTGCCGGTTATCACTTCTTTAATCCGGTCCCACTCATGAAAGTGGTCGAAGTGATTGAAGGCTTTAATACCCGTGCTGACATTATTGAAGCATTAACCCAGCTCTCGATTAAAATGGGTCATCGTCCGGTCAAAGCTAAAGATACTCCAGGGTTTATCATTAACCATGCCGGCCGTGCCTTTGGTAGCGAAGCCTATGCAATTCTGAATGAAAATGTCACACCATTTTATGATATTGACAGGATCTACCGTGACGGAATCGGTTTCAAGATGGGGCCGTTTGAATTAGGTGATCTGACCGGTATGGATGTCTCGCATCCGGTGAGTGAATCGATTTATCATCAATATTATGAAGAAGCGCGTTACCGCCCAAGCGTGATTACCCGCCAGCGTTTTATTGCTAAACAGCTAGGCCGTAAAACTGGTAAAGGTTTTTACGCTTATACCTCAGGGAGCAAAGTAGGTGATGTAGCTCCAACACTGGTTGAAAAGCTGGATCAATATCCATCGGTTTGGCTAGGCACAGAATATAGCGAAGACCTTCAGGCGCTTGAGCAATATCTGCAGCAGTTCAACATCCAGATCGAGCAAACTGACGCACCTTCAGCAGATGCTTTAATTCTGATTGCGACTTATGGTGAAGATGCAACTTCAGCCGCAGTCCGCTATCAGGTGTCTCCGCAGCAAGTAGTCTGTATTGATCTGCTTTACGGCTTAAATAAACACCGTACTTTAATGCCAACGTTTGTGACCAAAGCTGAACTGGTAAATGCAGCACAATCTATTTTCAATCTGGATGGCGTGACTGCAAGCACAATTCAGGAAAGCGTCGGCTTTGTAGCGCAACGTGCTTTGGCAATGATCGTGAATCTCGGCTGTGATATTGCCCAGCAAGGTGTTGCAACCGTAGAAGACATCAACGTTGCCGTGAAATTAGGCCTTGGTTATCCATACGGCCCAATTGAATGGGGCGATGTACTGGGTGCGGAAAAAATTCTGAAGATTTTAGACCGCATGACTGCGATTACACGTGACCAGCGTTACCGTCCAAGTCCTTGGTTGCGCCGCCGCGTTCAGCTCGGTTTACCTCTTGTTCATACTACACATTAATTAAAAAGTTAAAGGAATAACACTCATGTTAAATGCATATATTTATGATGGTTTACGTTCACCAATCGGTCGCCATGCCGGAAGTCTGGCAAGTGTACGTCCAGATGATCTGGCAGCAACAGTCATTAAAAATCTGCTAGAAAAAACCGGTATTCCAGCAGCGGACGTAGAAGATGTGATCTTTGGTAGTACGAATCAGGCTGGTGAAGACAGCCGTAATGTGGCTCGTTTTGCTGCACTGCTTGCAGGTATGCCAGTGACCGTTCCAGGTCAAACTGTAAACCGTCTTTGTGCTTCAGGTCTGGGTGCTGTAATTGATTCAGCACGTGCTATTACTGCAGGTGAAGGCGAGCTGTATATTGCAGGTGGTGTAGAAAGTATGACGCGTGCACCGTTTGTAATGGGTAAAGCTGAAAGTGCATATTCACGTGATGCCAAAATCTATGACACTACGATTGGTACACGTTTCCCAAACCGTAAATTCACCGACCAGTTTGGCGCGCACAGCATGCCAGAAACAGGTGATAACGTTGCTGAAGAGTTTGGTATTACGCGTGAACAGGCAGATACTTTTGCTGCTGCATCACAAGCGAAATATCAAGCTGCAAAAGAAGCAGGTTTCTTTGACGGTGAAATTACGCCGATTGAAGTTTCACAAGGACGTAAATTACCGCCTAAATTAGTGACTGAAGATGAACATCCACGTCCATCTTCAACATTTGAAGCATTATCCAAGTTAAAACCGCTTTTCGAAGGTGGTGTGGTGACTGCGGGTAATGCATCAGGTATCAATGACGGCGCTGCAGCATTGATTATCGGCAGTGAAAAAGTTCAGGAACAGTATGGCTTAAAACCTTTAGCTCGTATCCTGTCTTCTGCAGCCGCTGGCATTGAGCCACGCATCATGGGGGCGGGTCCAATCGAAGCGATCAAGAAAGCTGTAAAACGTGCAGGTTTGACGCTAGATGATATGGACATTATCGAGATCAATGAAGCATTTGCCAGCCAGGTGTTATCTTGCCTGAAAGGTCTGGATGTGGCTTTTGATGATCCGCGTGTCAACCCAAATGGTGGTGGCATTGCAATTGGCCATCCATTGGGCTGTTCAGGTGCGCGTTTGGCTTTAACTGTTGCGCGTCAATTACAGCGTACTGGTAAAAAATATGCCGTGATCAGCTTATGTATCGGTCTGGGTCAAGGTCTGGCGATGGTGATTGAAAATCCTGAAGCTGCATAACAGCTTAAGTAATCGCCTTAATGCCATGTATCTATGATATGCATGGCATTTTTTATTGGGATTTTTTCAAAATAAAAAAATCCCTGCACATACAGGGATTGATTACATCAGTGTAATGATTACTTACGACCAGTGACTAATAATGTTGCCGACCCAAAGGCATAAACTTTACCTTCTTTATCGATAATTCGGCCTTCTGAGGTCAGTACATTACGCCCGATCCGGATGACTTCACCAATAGCTGTATAAGTTTCGCCGCTTTTCATCGCTTTCAGCATTTTCACATTCAGGTCAATGGTCGAGAAACTGACACCTGCATCTACTGTCGTATGCACGGCAGCGCCAGTCGCACTGTCTAGAACCGTTGCACAAAAGCCGCCATGAATACCACCCTGTAAATTGTAATGGCGCTGATCAGGACGCACCTCATATTCCACATAGTTTTCGCGCACCAAGGTCAGACGCATGGGAATAATTTCACTCATGGCTGAACTGGGAATTTCCCCATTTTTAATTGCGGTGAGATATTCAAGTCCGTTTAATTGTGATATTGGCATATCAACTCCTTGTAATGACTTATTTCGCCTTATGAAATAATATTCTGTTTTTCTAAAATTATGATATAACAGATAGTGATCGAAATGCTATATTTTTCCAGGATGGAACGATGACAATAAAAAATCTCGTCACAGATGCTGAATGGCAGGCACGTTGTGAACTCGCAGCGCTTTATCGCATTATTGCGCATTACCGGATGACTGATTTAATTGATACCCATATCAGTTTAAGAGTCCCTGATCAGCCTGACTGTTTTCTGATTAATCAGTATGGTGTCGCTTTTGAAAAAATGTGTGCCTCAACGCTGGTCAAGATTAATCATGAAGGGCAGGTCGTAGAAAGCTATGAACAGGATAAGCCGGTGAATATGGCAGGCTTTGTCATCCATGCCGCGATTCATGAAGCACATGCTCATCTGAACTGTGTTATTCATACGCATACCGCAGATGGCATAGCAGTTTCTGCACAGAAACACGGACTTCTGCCCATTTCCCAGCACGCCATGAAGTTTTATCAGCAGGTGGCCTATCACGAATATGAAGGCGTGGCACTTTCAACAGATGAACAAGAACGCCTGATTCAGGACCTGGGCGGCCATCGCGCCATGATTTTACGCAATCACGGACTTTTAACGGCGGGCGAAACCATTGCACGGGCCTTTCATGAAATCTATTTTCTAGAGCGTGCCTGTCAGGCACAGGTGAAGGCCTTAAGCGGCGGTGCCGAACTGCATTATCCAAGTGAAGATGTACGAATTAAAACCGCCAAGCAGTTCGCTAGTCCTTTAGTTGAACCGATTTTACAGCGTGCCTGGCAGGCCGCTTTGTCTTTGATTGAGCATCAATATACGGAGTATGCATCATGATTGTGATATCCAGTACTGTGCCGAATATTGAAGCAATTCTGGTGAAGTCTTTTCAGAAATATGCCCCTGAGGGCAGTTTTTGTACATTGGACAGCCCGGAAGCAGAACTGGCGACCACAGCAGCCTCGTGGTTTCCAGATCTAGAAAAACTCCGACAACTTCCAGAACTTGGTCTGATTCATTCGATTGCTGCAGGAGTCGAACATTTAAATTTAAACGAGATTAGATCTGACCAGTCAGTCTGCCGGGTACTGGATCCACATCATCAAAAAGGCATGTTTGATTATCTGCTTTGGGGTGTGCTGTATTTTCAGCGTTATTTTGACCGCATGATCCAGCAGCAAAAGCAGCAGTTATGGAAACAGTATCGTCAAAGTTATAGTCATCATATCCAGATCGGGATTATGGGCCTTGGCCATATGGGCGGTTATGTGGCAAAACGTTTTGCCGACATGGGCTATCAGGTGTCTGGATGGTCCAATTCCCCAAAAGAGATTGCTCAGGTCAAAAGCTATGTAGGCCAAGAACAGCTTTCCGAGTTCCTGGCCCACAGCCAGATATTGATTAATCTGCTGCCACTCACTGAAGAAAACACCGGTATTCTTTCTGCTGAATTATTTCAACAGTTACCTGAACACGCTGCTCTTATTCAGGTGGGTCGTGGGCAGCATTTAATCGAGCAGGATCTACTCAATGCACTGGATTCAGGTCATCTCCGTGGCGCAATTGTCGACGTATTTGAACAGGAGCCATTAGCTGCTGAACATCCATTCTGGCAGCATGAAAAGATCGTTGTTACACCACATGTTGCTTCACATGCACCTATGTCTGTGGTGGTGGAACAGATTCTAGAAAATGACCGACGTTTAAATCTCGGGCTGGATTTATGCCATCAGGTAGATGTCAATAAAGGCTATTAATTGTAGGGATACCGGAAAAATAAGGAAATTGATGATGTGGGAAACGATTCAAACTCAGGTTCAGCAAGGCGTCGCAACCTTAAGCTTTAACCGCGCGGATTCACTCAACAGTTTTAACCAGCAAATGCATGAGGAAGTGCAACAGGTGCTGAAAAACTGGAATACAGATCCGAATATTCGGGTAATTGTGATTCGCGGTAATGGCCGGGCATTTTCAGCGGGACAGGATTTAAAAGAACGTGCTGGACAGCTCGGCAATGTGCCTTTGCCACCGCAAGGCTCGCTGGCCAAATACTATAATCCCTTGATTAACCTGATCCGCCAGAGTCCCAAACCGGTGATTGCAGCAGTGAATGGTGTGGCTGCCGGTGCAGGTGCCAATATCGCACTGGCCTGTGATCTGGTCATTGCCAAGGAAAGTGCCCGATTTATTCAGGCTTTTTCTAAAATTGGCTTGATTCCTGATGCCGGTGGCACCTGGATGTTGCCACGTTTAATCGGTTATGCACGTGCCATGGCACTCACTTTTCTAGGCGAACCGGTGCATGCCAAAGAGGCCGCCGAAATGGGCATGATCTGGAAAATGCTTCCAGATACAGAATTTGATGCTTATATCGACGACATTGCACAGCGATTATCTCAACAGCCGACTTATGCGCTGGCTTTAACCAAACAGGCCTTGCAACGCAGTGCTGAAAATAACATAGACCAGCAACTGGAGCTGGAACAAAACCTGCAATATCTGGCTCTGAGCAGTCAGGACTATAAAGAAGGTGTCCAGGCTTTTGTCGAAAAACGCCCTGCACAATTTACCGGATGCTAAGGAGAGCATTTATGAAAATTAAGACCCGTATTACCGAGCTTTTAGGCATTCGCTATCCAATTATTCAGGGCGGCATGATGTGGGTCGGTACCGCAGAAATGGCCAGTGCCGTATCTAATGCAGGTGGCTTGGGAACATTAACGGCATTGACTCAACCGACGCCTGAAGCCTTGGTCAAGGAAATTGCACGCTGCCGAGAAATGACCGATCAGCCTTTTGCGGTCAATCTGACTTTATTGCCCGCTGTGAATCCGCCGCCATATGCAGAATACCGACAGGCGATCATTGAAAGCGGTATCAAAATCGTAGAAACAGCAGGCAACAAGCCACATGAACATATTGAGGCGTTTAAGCAACACGGCATTATTGTCATTCATAAATGTACTTCCGTCCGTCATGCGCTTTCAGCACAAAGAATCGGTGCGGATATCATTTCGATTGATGGTTTTGAATGTGCGGGCCATCCGGGTGAAGACGATATTCCTGGCCTGATTTTAATTCCTGCCGCTGCGGATCAGCTTACTGTGCCGATTGTGGCCAGTGGCGGTTTTGCTGATGGCCGTGGTCTGGTCGCAGCTTTGGCTTTAGGTGCTGAAGGCATCAATATGGGTACACGCTTTTGTGCCACTAAGGAAGCGCCGATCCATTCAAACATCAAACAGTTCTATGTCGATAATGATGAAAGGGCGACACATCTGCTGTATCGACAGTTCAGGAATACTGCCCGTGTTGCCAAAAATGCGGTATCTGATCTTGTGGTGAAAATGAGTGAAGATCCAAACCTGCAATTTGAACAGATTCGTCCCTATGTCAGCGGTTTAAAAGGCAAGCTCGCTTTAGAAAATGGCGATATTGATGCTGGTGTACTGACTGCAGGTCAAGTGATGGGATTGATTCATGACATTCCGACTTGTCAGGCGCTGATCGAAAATATCATGCAGGAGGCAGAGCAGATTGTTCAGCAACGTTTAGCTCAATTTTTTCCACGTTAATCAACTTTAGTGAAGTCGCTGAATAGAAAAGCCATTCCACCATGAATGGCTTTTTTCATCCTGTATATTTTTTATTTTTAAATGGGAAATTTCATCGAATGACTAGATTTTATTCTTTAAATTATATTATAGTGGATTTAAAACATAATTTCGTATTATGAAATTAATTGTCATAAATATACAAATTAGAACTCATACAAGGGAATTACGATGAGAAATTATATTGCGCCATTAAAAGACATGAAGTTTGTCCTGAAAGACCTGTTAAACGTTGAACAGAAATATCAGGGCTATGCAAAATTCGCAGACAAGGTTTCTATGGATATTATGGAGCAATATCTGGAAGTCGCTGCGGACTTTTGCCAAAACGAACTTCTACCGATTAATGCGACAGGCGACCAGCAGGGTTGCCGTTTGCAGGATGGCGTCGTAACTACCCCGGATGGGTTTAAAGCAGCTTATGACAAATATGTAGAACTCGGTTTTACCTCATTAACTGGTGACGAAGCATATGGCGGTCAGGGCTTCCCGACCTTATACCGTATTGCCATTTCTGAAATTATTACCGCAACGAACTGGTCTTGGGGCATGTACCCAGGCCTGTCCCATGGTGCCATGCGTACTTTAGAGCACCACGGTAGCGATGAACAGAAACAGAAGTTTCTGGTACCTTTAATTGCAGGCCGCTGGACTGGAACCATGTGCTTGACTGAATCTCATGCCGGTTCTGACCTAGGTTTAATCCGTACCAAAGCAGTGCCAAATGAAGACGGCAGCTATAGCATCAGTGGCGAGAAAATCTTTATCTCAGCCGGTGAACATGATCTGGCTGAAAATATCGTGCATATCGTATTGGCACGTTTGCCAGATGCACCTGCGGGAACCAAAGGTATTTCGCTGTTTATTGTGCCGAAATACAATCTGGATGAAGCTGGTAATGTGGCTTCCCGTAATGGCGTGGTATGTAGCGCTCTTGAACACAAGATGGGCATTCACGGTAACGCAACCTGTGTGCTGAATTTTGATAATGCCAAAGGTTTCCTGATTGGGCCTGAAAATCGCGGCCTAAACTGCATGTTTACCTTTATGAACTCGGCACGTATCGGTACAGCCATTCAAGGCTTGGCAGCAGCAGAGTCTTCTTACCAGGGGGCATTGGCTTATGCCCAAGACCGTCTGGCGATGCGTTCACTTGAAGGTGCGAAAGCGCCAGGCCAACCTGCAGATCCGATTATCGTGCATCCGGCAGTACGTAACATGCTGCTGACTCAAAAGGTGTTTGCAGAAGGTTCACGTGCACTTGCATATTATCTGGCGACCTATGCCGATATCGCTGAAGCCACTGACAGCCCGGAAGAAAAGAAAGCAGCTGAAGACCGTCTGGCATTATTAACCCCTATTGCCAAAGCATTAATGACCGAAACCGGCATAGAAGCGGCTAAACATGGTATGCAGATTTTCGGTGGTCACGGTTATATTGCTGAACATGGCATGGAACAGATTGCCCGTGATGCACGTATTGCCAGCCTCTATGAAGGAACTACTGAAATTCAGTCCATTGACTTGCTGGCGCGTAAAGTGCTGGGCTCAAAATTGGGTTTGCTGACCGCATTAACCGATGAAATTCAGGGCTTTGTAAAAGAGCATCAGCAACATGTCCAGTTCAGCCAGCAAGTTGCACAAGTCAGCCAGTTGACTGAACAATGGCTGAAATTAACCAGAACCATTCAGGAGCAGGCTCAACAGTCTGCCAATGAAATTGGGGCAGCATCAGTTGACTACCTATATTTCTCTGGTTATGTCGTGTCCGCTTATTTGTGGCTGAAAATGGCAATTACTGCGCAGCAGAAAATTGAAGAAGGCAATACTGATCCGTTCTATGCAGCCAAGATCAAAACTGCACAATTCTTCTTTGCACGTATTTTGCCAAGAACTTCAACCCACTTTGCCAATATTCAGGCAGGTGGTGAAAGCCTGTTTTTACTTGAACCTGAAGAGTTCAAATTCGATTAAACCTTTTGACCCACGATACTCGTGTCGTGGGTCTTTTTTAATAATTTTTGCATCCTCACCCAATTCAAATATTGAGATTTATTCTCGGATATTGAATAAACCATAAAATAACAAGATCAGGAGTCTATATGGATTTAGACATGATTACTCAACAGTGTCCTTATGCTGATCTGCAGCTTACTTTTCATGAAGTCGGACAGCGTTCTGCATTTCCCACCATTATTCTGATTCATGGCACCGGTGGAAATACCGACAAGCATTTCAGTTATATTTTTCCGATGCTGGGTATTCATCAACGGGTTTTATCCATTGATTTACATACCCCAGATAAAGCCGATCTGGCGGTGACCGATTTTAGCCAACAAGTTGAAGCACTGATTCAGCATGTGGTTGCAGAAGATGAAACCATTACAGTGGTCGGCTATTCACTCGGTGCAGTGATTGCTGCACAAGTAGCAGCCAGTTTAAAACAGCGCGTAGCGCGTTTGATCCTGTTAGCCGGTTGGGCCAAAACTAGCTCGGTGCAACAACTGCGTACCGTTATCTGGCAACAGTTATTTACTGAACAATCTGCGGCCTTGCCTCATTTTGTCAATTATTGCCTGTATAGCGATGATTATCTGTCTGCACGAAGCGAACAGCAGGTGCTGGATCTGGCACGCTTTGTCAAACCTTCCCAAGATGCAGCCAAACAGCGTGAACTGAATTATCGCATTGATATTACATCGATCTTGCCTGAGATTCGTGCAGAGACGTTGATTGTGGCTTGCCGTGAAGACCGCATGGTGCCTGTAGCGCAAGCTAAACTGCTGTTTGCTTCAATTTCGAACAGTCGCTATATCGAAATTTCTTCAGGACATGCGCTCTATGTCGAAGCGCCAGCCGAAGTGGTGCAACTGGTAAACCAGTTTAGCCAGCATCCAGAACAATATCCGGTGAATCAAAAAATCCAGCCTTATATGCCTTAAAGGAGATAAATAATGCAAGCTAAAGGACAGCGCAGCAAGATTCTAATTGTAGGCAGCGGTTTTGGTGGTTTGGGAATGGCAATCCGCCTTAAACAGCAGGGCATCCACGATTTTAAAATCATTGAACGTGCAGCAGAAGTGGGCGGTACTTGGCGTGACAATACCTATCCCGGAGTCGCCTGTGATGTACCTTCCCATTTATATTCTTTCTCGTTTATTAAAAATCCCAACTGGTCGCGTGTCTTTCCACAAGGGGTAGAAATTCAGCGCTATTTAATTCAATGCTGTGATCAGGAAAATATCCGGCCCCATATTAATTTTCATACCCAACTGGAAAAGGCCAGCTGGAATGCACGAGAACGCATCTGGGAAATTCACACCTCTATAGGTCTGTATCAGGCTGAGATTTTAATTACCGCAACCGGGCATCTGGCAGATGAGCATCTCCCGAAAATTCCGGGGCTGGAAGAATTTGAAGGCCAAGTGATGCATTCCGCGCGCTGGAACCACGAGCTGAATCTGGAAAATCAACATGTCGTTGTGGTGGGTTCTGGTGCTTCTGCCATCCAGCTTGTGCCGGAAATTTCCAAAACAGCCAAAAGCCTGACCGTCTTGCAACGTAGTGCGCCATATATTTTGCCCCGACCAGACCGAGCTTATTCTGAGTCAGAAAAACAGCTTTTCCGCAAAGATCCGGACAGTATGTCGGCCCTCAGACATTCCTTGTTCTGGGGCAATGAATACAATTTTGCCCAGCGCCGTAATCTGAAAAGCCAGATTGAGCGGGTCAAGAAAAACTGCCTGCAATTCTTAAAACATCAGATTTCAGATCCTGAATTACAGCGCAAACTTACGCCGAATTATGAACCTGGTTGTAAGCGCTTATTGCTTTCTAATGATTATTATCCGACTTTTCTAAAACCAAATGTCACACTTGAAGACTCAGCATTGGCAGAAGTTATGAAAGACGGTGTATTAAGCCAGGCTGGAAATAAATTTTCTGCAGATATCATCGTATTTGCGACAGGATTTGAAGCGGCACGTCCACCCTATGCCGCAAAGGTGGTGGGTAAACAGGGTTTAAGCCTGGAACAGCAATGGTCCAGCGGTATGCAGGGTTATCAGTCAACGACCGTACACAACTTTCCAAACCTGTTCATCCTGAATGGGCCAAATACAGGCAGTGGACATAATTCAGCACTTTATTTTCTGGAAACCCAGTTTGATCTGGTGCTGGATGCCTTGCAGTTTTTTGAGCAGGAACAGATTCAGGTCTTTGAAGCAGATCAAGAAGCTGAAAATAGCTATATGCAGGAGCTACAGCAGCTTTCGCAAGGTAGTGTCTGGTTATCGGAAAGCTGTAAAAGCTGGTATCTGGACCCGGTCAGTCGCAAGCTGACTTTGGTCTGGCCGGATTATGCCCATTCATTTAGGGATAAAAATCAGCATTTTATTCGTAGCGGTTATCACTACCAGTATGTTGAATCGAGACAGCAGAAAGTGGTGTAAAAATATTTAATTAAAATCAAAATCTTATGGTTTAAATAATACAAAATAATTGTAAATCCAGGACAGGAGTATAGTCATGAGCAGTCAGCCATGGATGGAAGAATATAAAAAGTGGAATATCAATCCGGAGTTTACCCGGCCAGATCCTGAGAAAACCCTGAGCACGATAATTGCTGAGAATTTGGTAAAATTTCAGGATAAAACCGCATTTATCTATCTAGATCGCAAATTCAGCTATCACGATATCGATGTGTATAGCCAGAAACTGGCTAGCTATTTACAGAGTCTTGGGCTGACTGCTGGCAGCCGTATTGCGGTGATGTTACCGAATATTATTCAATATCCAATCGCGACCTTTGCCATTATTCGGGCCGGTTATGTGCTGGTCAATGTCAACCCCATGTACACCCAGCGCGAGCTCTATCATCAGCTACAGGATTCAGGTGCAGAAGCCTTGATTATCCTTGGACAGACTTTGGAGCAATTAACAGCATTAGAGGAATGTCCTCAACTCAAATATGTTATTTCGACGCATTCGCCGGATTTTATTCAAGAGCAGCAAAGTGCTATTTATAGTCAGGCAACACAATATCCGGATAAACAGTTCTTTGACTTTAGGCAGGCAATAAATCAGGTAGAAATTATTGATTTCAAAACACCTGTACAGCATCAGGAAGATACGGTCATTCTGCAATACACGGGAGGTACCACAGGTGTTTCTAAAGGTGCAGAACTGAGCCATCGCAATATTTTATTTAATATCGCCCAGAACAGTACCGTATTTATCAGCCATTTTGGTGACCGCTATGCCACTGAAAATGAATATGTATTCTGTGCCTTGCCGCTGTATCACATTTATGGATTTACCATCTGCCTGTTCAGTTATGGTTTAAGCCGTAGTTTCGCCAATGTTCTGATTCCAAATCCGAGAGATCTGGATGCTTTGGTAGATCAATACCAGAAACATCCACCGACCGTTTTCCCCGGGGTGAATACCATGTTTAATGCTTTGGCGCATCATTCACGTTTTCGTGAACTGGATCATTCAAACCTGAAAACCACAACCGGCGGGGGAGCATCTATTCTGAAAAATACGGCAGAGTTATGGCATGAGGTTACAGGCTGCCAGATTTATGAAGGCTACGGACTTTCTGAAACCTCACCAACTGCAACTTTTAACCCTCCTTTAAGCCGGCGATTTAGTGGCACGATTGGCTTGCCATTGGCAGGGACTGAAATTCTGATTCTGAATGATGAAGGAAAACCTGTAGAACTTAATCAGGCTGGAGAAATCGCCATACGTGGTCCACAGGTGATGAAAGGATACTGGCAGCAACCCGAAGCAACAGCACAGGTATTTACCAAAGATGGATTCTTCCTGACAGGTGATATCGGTTGTATGGACGAACAAGGCTATATCACCATTCTGGACCGCAAAAAAGACATGATTCTGGTCTCCGGATTTAATGTTTATCCAAATGAGCTGGAAGGCGTGCTGTCCAAACATCCTAAAATACTGGAATGTGCAGTGATTGGTATTGATGATGAAAAGTCTGGACAGGTACCCAAGGCATTTATTGTGAAACAGGATGAAACTCTGACCCAAGATGAAGTCATGACTTATCTGAAGCAGCAACTGACCAGTTATAAATTGCCCAAATACATTGAGTTTGTGGCTGGATTACCAAAGTCTGCAGTAGGAAAAATTCTGCGTCGTGAACTGCCTCGTACTGTTCAGCCGAGTGACAAAGCCTGTTAAGCAATAATAGAAAATCTGACCATAGTCAAAATAAAAAAGGAATCAAAAGATTCCTTTTTTACTACTTGCAGGTTTATCGCTGCTGGATGATTTTTTTGCTTTTTAGTTCTTCTATTTCAGCAGAACTTAAATATTGACTCAAAATGGCATCGGTATCTTCACCCAGACAAGGTGGGGCCTTTTTATATTCTACCGGTGTCTTGGAAAGTTTAATCGGTGAACCGATTGAGGTGTAATCTTCACTTAAGGTATGTGGCATCTGAATCACCATATCACGTGCCAATACCTGTTCTTCTTGCAAAGTCTGTTTCAGATCATTGATCATTCCTACCGGCACTTTAACCGCATGAATCAGATCCACCCAGGTTTTTGCCGGTCGAGTATAGAAATGAGCCTGTAGAACTGTGGTCAGTTCTTCACGATGTGTGACACGGCCTGAATTTTTCAAGAAGCGAGGATCTTCTGCTACCTTATCCAAACCAACGGCCTGACACAAAGCTTTAAATTGCAGATCATTACCACAGGCAATAATAAATTCACCTTTCTGGGCTTTAAACACCTGATAGGGCACAATATTGGCATGTGCATTTCCGAAGCGACCGGGGACTTTGCCTGAGGTGAGATAATTCATGGCCAGAACAGAGAGGGAAGCGACCTGGGTATCTAACAGCGCCATATCAATATACTGACCTTCACCGGTTTTCTCACGGGACAACAAAGCCGCCTGAATGGCAATTGCGGCATATAAGCCGGTGGTCAAATCGGCAAAGGCCAGACCTGCTTTTTGCGGGCCACCACCGGGCAAGTCATCACGTTCGCCAGTGACACTCATCATGCCGCCCATTCCCTGAACGATAAAATCATAGCCCGGCTCTTGAGCACGCGGACCGTTCTGGCCAAAACCGGTAATAGAACAATATACCAGTCGCGGATTTAGCTGACTCATACTTTCATAATCCAGCCCATATCGTTTCAACGAACCGGCTTTATAGTTTTCAATGACTACATCACTCTGTTCAGCAAGTTTTTTGATAATACTTTGACCTTCAGGTGTAGATAAATCGATTGCAACCGAATGCTTGCCACGGTTGGCTGACAGGTAATAAGCCGATTCATGGGTATCTTGCTGGTGATTGTTTTTAAGCCAAGGTGGTCCCCAGATACGGGTATCATCCCCATGATCCGGTTTTTCAATCTTGATCACTTCTGCACCCAGATCAGCCAGAATCTGGCTACACCAGGGCCCAGCCAAAATCCGGCTTAAATCCAGTACACGAAATCCTGTTAAGGCACCCATTATTACGCTCCCTGTTCGATCATATTCAAATGACATATCGTTCTTATCCCTCTTTTTAAAGCTATATGAAAATGAAAGAACAATCAATTTTATGATAATAAATTTCGTATAACAAAATAAAACATCTAAAATGATGAATATTCATCTTATTTTCTTTAGCCTGATGCAAATATAAGTATGAACGAAGAACAAGAGGTCACTGATAAAAAGGAAAAAGCGATCTCCCAGACAGGATTAAAAAAGGAGTCAATCAAGTGAATTAAAAACGGATTAGCCTTAAAGCATATTCATTAGCGGAATAGCTTTAAATATAAAAGATCATGAAAACCTAAGGATAGGAAAACAGAGATTTAAATATGACGGATTTAGCGAGAGAATTAGAAAAGATTAAACCTACGACCAAACGAACGCAGCAAATTGCTTTTATTTTCGCCTTTCTGGCTTTACTGGTAGATGGCGCGGACATGTTGCTGCTGTCTTTCAGTTTAAATAGCCTGAAAGCAGAGTTTGGTCTCAGTAATCTGCAGGCCGGTACACTAGGCAGTTTTACCTTAGCAGGTATGGCGATTGGTGGCTTTATGGGTGGCTGGGCCTGTGACCGTCTGGGCCGTGTACGTACCGTAGTCATTTCGATTCTGGTATTTTCCATATTGACCGCAGCCTTAGGCTTTGCACAGAACTTTGAACAATTTGCTGTTTTACGCTTTCTTTCTGCCTTTGGCATAGGCTCTTTATATATTGCAGCCAATACGCTCATGGCTGAATATGTTCCAACTGAATATCGCACCACGGTTTTAGGTACCTTACAGGCAGGATGGACCGTCGGTTATATTGTGGCCACTGTACTGGCAGGCTGGATCATTCCAGAATATGGCTGGCGAACCCTGTTTTTTATTGCCATTATTCCCTCGGTTATGGCGATTTTTATCCAGAAACTGGTTCCTGAGCCAGAATCCTGGCAGCGTGCACGTTTGCAGCGTCTATATGCCCCAGCTGAAATCACAGCACAGCAACCCGCCAAAAAAAGCACAGTCAAAGAGATTTTCGCGGATCCTGCGAATCGCAGAATGTTTATTTTGTGGATCTTTACGGCCGGTTTTCTGCAATTTGGCTACTATGGCGTAAACAACTGGATGCCGGCATATCTGGAATCTGAATTGCACATGAATTTTAAATCCATGGCAGGCTATATGATTGGTACCTATGTAGCCATGATTTTCGGAAAAATTCTGGCGGGCTTTGCTGCAGACCGTCTGGGTAGACGCGCTGTCTTTTCGTTTGGAGCAATTGGAACGGCGATTTTCCTGCCCGTGATTGTGCTATTCAATACGCCAGATAACATTGCCTATCTGCTGATTTTCTTTGGATTCCTGTATGGTATTCCATATGCGATTAATGCCACTTATATGACGGAAAGCTTTGCCACTTCGATTCGTGGTACTGCAGTAGGGGGTGCTTATAATGCAGGTCGTATTGGCGCCATGTTTGCACCTGCGATTATTGGCGCGGCAGCCAGCGGTGGTTCAATTGGTCTAGGCTTCCTGATTATGGGCGGTGCCTATTTCTTGTGTGGGGCAGTGTCCGGGATTTTCATCAAAGACCGTCAATACGATCCACAAAAAGCATAATTTCAACTTCAAAAAAAGAGCCTGAATACAGGCTCTTTTTTATACTCTTCAATTAAAGCTGAATTTCTATTTGTTTATTCCTGATCTGCTTCTTTATGCAGATGAATACTTTTCAAACCATCATTTACTTTATTGAGCAGATGAATCAGGGTAACCACATCATCAAAGGCCAGTTTATTTAAGGCCTGACCATAAAAATCAAAGAAATCAGCTTGCAAGTTGTCCCATGTTTCCAAGCCTTCAGCCGTCAGCGCAACAATTTTAGCGCGCCGGTCCTGTTCACTAATGACCCGCTCCACCAGACCATCACGTTCCAGACGCTTTAATACTGCGTCCAGGTTTTGCCGGCTTACCCCAAGATATTCGGTCAGATCAGAAAAAGACATTCCTGATTTAACTTTTGGACGGGACAAAGCACCCAGCACGGCCCAATGTACTGGAGATATTTTTAGCTCATTGAGGCACTTGCGGTCCAGGCTGTTGCCCACCTGAAACAGCCGGAAAAAAAGCCGGTTATGAGCAGAATATAAGGATTGATCATATTTTTTTGACAACGTATCACTCACAATATTGGACATCCTCAAAACTGAAATAGCCGAGCCGCGCAGAGTATAACCTATCGCTTTTTCGCACAAACCAGTTTCTATTATAATTTGATTTAAAAATCATAGTGTTTTTGCAGAAATTTTCCTATTTAAATTCTGAGTCAATCAGTTTTATGGTTTGGAAATCTCTCTTTTTCTCCTCACTTCCATTGCGCTCACTCGTCAAATATCTAAGGTTTTCTTCCTAATTTTAAAGGAATAAATTATCTGTCATGCAAAAGACATAATTTGGCCCTAGAGTGAAGTCGGATTCAAATTAATCTAAAGCCAAAAAACAATATAGGTCAATACATTGAATAATTAAAAATATTAAGTTAATGATAAATATATAAATAATAATTTATAATTATTATTTTATGTAAATGCATTGACATAAATTCAATCTCTTTCTATTTTAGATAAAACACACCGAATTAAAACAACAGCCAATTAAATTCGACAACAAAATAGCGTAGGGATGAGCAATGAAAGGACTAAAAGACAAGGTTGTGATTGTGACAGGCGGAGCAGGCGGAATTGGTTCAGCCACCTGCCGACGTCTGGCAGAGGAAGGCGCCAAAGTTGCCATTTTCGATATGAATCTGGAAGCGGCTGAAAAGCTGGCAAATGAAATCAATCAATATGGTCAGGCACTGGCAATTCAGTGTGATATTACCCAAATGGACGTGGTTGAGCAGGCGGTTCAAAAAACCAAAACTGAACTCGGTCCAATTGATGGACTGGTCAACAATGCCGGCTGGGATATTTTTAAACCTTTTGTTAAAACCAATCCGCAGGAATGGGAAAAACTGATCCAGATTAATCTGGTCGGTATGCTGAATATGCATTTTGTAGTGCTGAAAGGCATGGTTGAACGCAATTCCGGCAGTATTGTCAATATTGCTTCTGACGCAGCTCGGGTCGGTTCTTCAGGTGAAGCAGTCTATGCGGCCTGTAAAGGCGGCTTGTTATCTTTCTCTAAAACGCTGGCACGTGAACACTCACGTCACAACATCAAAATAAACGTGATTTGCCCGGGACCCACCGATACGGCTTTGCTTGCAGGCGTGACTGAAGGTGCATCAAATCCGGAAAAATTACGTGAAGCCTTTATTCGTGCCATTCCGCTGGGTCGCTTGGGTCAGCCGGATGATTTAGCTTCTGCCATTGCCTTTTTCTTGAGTGATGACGCCAGCTTTATTACCGGGCAGGTACTCAGTGTTTCTGGCGGTTTAACCATGAACGGTTAAACGGACATCATCATTAAATCTCATAATAAACACAGTTCAATCAGATAGATAAAAACAGTACAGGATGTAAAGAAAATGAATTTTGAAGATATCTTATATGAAGTTAAAAACGGTGTTGCCTGGATCACAATTAACCGTCCGGAAAAAATGAATGCCTTCCGTGGCACCACCTGTGACGAACTGATCAAGGCATTGAATAAAGCAGGTTATGACCGTAACGTGGGTGCAATTGTATTGGCAGGCGCGGGTGAGAAAGCTTTCTGTACCGGTGGTGACCAGTCTGCACACGATGGCAATTATGATGGCCGTGGAACGATCGGCTTACCGATGGAAGAGTTGCATACCGCCATCCGCGATGTACCTAAACCGGTAATTGCACGCGTACAGGGCTATGCTATTGGCGGTGGCAATGTGTTGGCAACCATTTGTGACCTGACCATCTGTTCAGACAAAGCCATTTTTGGCCAGGTTGGTCCGAAAATGGGATCGGTTGATCCGGGCTATGGCACGGCATTTTTAGCGCGTGTGGTAGGTGAGAAGAAGGCCCGTGAAATCTGGTATATGTGCCGCCGTTATTCTGGTCAGGAAGCTGTGGAAATGGGTCTGGCGAATAAATGCGTACCGGCCGATCAACTGGATGCCGAAGTGCAGGCCTGGGCTGAAGAAATCTGTCAGCGTAGTCCGACTGCCATTGCAATTGCCAAACGCAGTTTCAATATGGATACCGCACATCAGGCGGGTATTGCTGGCATGGGCATGTATGCGCTGAAACTTTATTACGATACTGAGGAGTCTCGTGAGGGAGTCAATGCACTGAAAGAAAAACGTCAGCCTGAATTCCGTAAATATGCCAAATAAGGAGACTGCTCCATGAAAAAGAATCCTTATATCACTGAAGAACTCGAGTTTTTGGCAGAAACAGCAGAAAAATTTGCCCTGAAATATATTGCTCCCGGCTTTCTGGAACGCGACCAAAGCCGAGTCTTTGACCGTGATCTGGTCAAAAAGATGGGGGAAATGGGCTTTATTGCACCTGAACTACCGGAACAGTACGGCGGTCAGGGCATGGGCAGACTGGCGGCTGGAATTATCCATGAAGCGATTGCCAAAGCGGATTTAAGTTTTTCCTATATCAACCTG
This sequence comes from Acinetobacter sp. YH01006, assembly GCF_013420445.1. Classification (NCBI taxonomy): domain Bacteria; kingdom Pseudomonadati; phylum Pseudomonadota; class Gammaproteobacteria; order Moraxellales; family Moraxellaceae; genus Acinetobacter; species Acinetobacter sp. YH01006. Next base: position 96,808 of record NZ_VOYB01000003.1, read on the forward strand.
CTTGCTTCCCTAAATGGGCAGATTCTGGCTGAACATGGTCAGCCTGAAGTAGTTGAGCCTTGGCTCAAAAAACTCACTGCAGGCGAGGCCATCTTCTCAATTGCCTTGACCGAGCCGCGAGGCGGTTCTGATGCAGCGAATTTACGTTTAAAGATTGAACGTGATGGCGATGAATATGTGATTAACGGCGAAAAGACCTCAATTTCCGCAGCTGATCAGGCAGATGCTTCTGTAGTGTTTGGCCGTACTGGTGCCAATGAAGATGGCGCCCATGGCGTGACAGCGCTCTTGATTCCGATGAATTTACCGGGTATCAGTACCACACGTTTTGACTGTCATGGTCAGCGCGCGATCGGTCGCGGTTCAATCTTTTTTGACAATGTTCGTGTGCCAGTCAATCACCGTCTAGGGGATGAAAACAAAGGTTTTGTGCAGGTGATGCAGGGCTTTGATTTTTCTCGTGCTCTGATCGGTTTACAGGTTTTGGCCGTTGCCCGGGTGAGTCTGGATGAAGCTTGGGAATATGCCGCGCAACGCGAAGCTTTTGGTCAGCCATTGACTGCTTTTCAGGGAGTTTCGCATCCACTCGCTGAATACGAAACTCAGGTTGAAGCTGCACGCTTACTTTGCCTGCAAACCTTATGGCTGAAAGACAATCATCTGCCACATACCTCTGAAGCGGGCATGTGTAAATGGTGGGGGCCAAAACTGGCCTATGATGTAATTCATCAATGTCTGCTGACTTTTGGTCATGCCGGTTATGACCGTGGTGTGATGGAACAGCGTATGCGGGATGTACTCGGTTTCCAGATCGGTGATGGAACAGCACAAATCATGAAAATGATTATTGCGCGGCATAAGGCAGGACGTAAGGCTGTACCAGCTTAAGGAAAATAAGCACAGGCCTGAACTAAAATTATAATGAGGAGTAAGCGAATGGATTTCGATGCGGTTCTGATCCCGGCCAGAAAAGAGGCCATGCTCAAACAGGGATACTGGTTAAATCAAACGATTCTTGATTTTTTACGTAGTGCCGTAGAAAAGAATCCGGACAAAACAGCTTTAGTAAGCGTTAAAGTCGAGAATCAAACTGAACAGACTTTCAGCTATCAGCAGCTTTGGGACATGACCAATAAAATTGCACTGGGCTTGAGACAACTCGGTGTTGAAAAAAATGATGTGGTGTCTTGCCAGTTACCGAACTGGTGGGAGTTTACCTTGTTATATCTGGCTTGTAGCCGTATCGGTGCAGTACTCAATCCGCTTATGCCGATCTTCCGTGAACGTGAACTGGAATTCATGCTCAAGCATGGTGAATCCAAAGTTTTTGTTGTACCTAAAACGTTCCGCAACTTCAATCATGAACAATTGGCCAATCAGCTGCAAAACAAGCTGGATAGCTTGAAGCATGTAGTTGTGGTTAATGGGGAAGGCGAGAATAATTTTGATCATCTGTTACTTAATCATGGACTGGAACAAGATGCTTCAGCAGTTGCTGAACTGGACAGCCTGGAATCTGGCCCGGATGACATTACCCAGCTGATTTTTACCTCAGGCACGACCGGTGAACCGAAAGGCGTGATGCATACCGCCAACACCTTATTTTCTAATATTGTCCCTTATGCCGAGCGTCTGCATTTAACCGAAAATGATGTAGTGTTAATGGCGTCACCAATGGCGCACCAGACCGGTTTTATGTATGGCCTGATGATGCCAATTCAGCTGAATACCAAAGTGGTGTTACAGGATGTCTGGGATGTAGCCAAAGCCGTGGATCTGATTCATCAGCATCAGGTGAATTTCACCATGGCCTCGACCCCATTTTTGAATGATTTGTCCAATACCGTGGCAGAACAGCATGATAAAGTCGATTCACTAAAAATTTTCCTGTGTGCCGGTGCACCCATTCCCGGTCCATTAGTGCAAAAAGCCCGGGAAACTCTGGGTGTTAAAGTCATATCAGCCTGGGGTATGACCGAATGTGGTGCGGTGACGCTGACTCGACCTGAAGATGAGGATGAACGCTCTTTCAATACTGATGGCATCGCTTTGCCAGGTGTGGAAATCAAGATCGTGGATAAAAAAGGTCAGACCAAAGCCGTGAATGAATCCGGGCGTTTGATGATCCGCACCTGTTCAAATTTTGGCGGATATCTAAAACGTCCACATTTGAATGATACGGATGCCGAAGGCTGGTTTGATACTGGTGATATTGCCTATCAGGACGAGCAGGGCTATATCCGGATTTGCGGACGTAAGAAAGACGTGATTATTCGTGGTGGAGAAAATATTCCGGTCGCAGAAATTGAATCATTGCTCTATAAACACCCGAATATTGCAACAGTAGCTTTAGTGGCTTATGCAGATGAACGAATGGGCGAGCGTGCCTGTGCAATCATCAAGCTGAAAGAGCCGGCTCAACTTTTAAGCTTCAATGAACTGGTAGAGTTCCTGAAAACCCATAATCTGGCTATGCAGTATCTTCCAGAACGTTTGGAAATCTGGGAGGATATTCCCATGACGCCATCTGGAAAAATCCAGAAGTTTAAACTCAGAGAATTACTGGCACAGCATATTGCCTCAACGGCAGTTTAAACAAACTAAATCTTTGAATATACAAAAATTAAACCCTGAATAATCTTGCATCATTCAGGGTTTTCTTATTTAAAAAGAAGTGATCTAAAAGATTAATATGAATTTTAGATTAACTTCTATTTTAATAATTTTAATAAAGCTTCTGCGGTTGCAGCAGAAGAGGCCGGATTTTGCCCGGTAATCAGTAAACCATCTTGCTGTACATGCACCTGCCAATCCTCAGCTTTGGAATATTTCCCGCCTTTTTCTTTCAGCATGTCTTCCACTAAAAATGGCACAATATCGGTTAGGCCTACGCCGTTTTCTTCGGTATTAGTAAAACCGGTGACTGTCTTGCCTTCTACAATAGAACGGCCTTCGGCATCTTTGACTTCACGAAGTACACCCGGTGCATGACAGACCAGCGCAACAGGTTTATCTGCCTGTAAAGTCTGCTCAATTAAAGAAATAGAATTCTGGTCTTTGGCTAGATCCCATAATGGACCGTGACCACCCGGATAGAACACGGCATCAAAATCCTGATTTAAGACTTCACTCAACTTATGTGTATTAGCAAGAGCCTGCATGGCCACCTCATCTGCTTCAAAGCGTTTGGTGGTTTCGGTTTGCGCATCCGGCTCATTACTTTTTGGATCTAATGGTGGCTGACCACCTGCAGGAGAAGCCAAAACTACCTCTGCGCCTGCATCGACAAAGGTGTAATAAGGCGCAGCTAGCTCTTCCAACCAGAAGCCAGTTTTTTTGCCAGTATCGCCCAGCTGGTCATGTGAAGTCAGTACCATCAAGATTTTCATATTATTTTCCTGTAGCTCATTAAAAAACATCGCGAATGATCGACTGTTAATTTAACAAGTCATGAGCGTCAGGAATGTTGTGATACGTTCATTTGCTGTATCGATACGTTGTTGTTTCAGTTGATTTAACTAAAGTACGTAGCCTTGCAAAGTGAACAGTGTGTTCAATATTCATCTGCCCATTAACAGGTCTTGCTGAAGATCGGCTTGTTTACGCAAGAAATCCCAGACCAGTTTAATTTTTGGTTCATGTTGCAGATCGACCAGCGTTAGCATCCAGAAAGTGTGGGTAAAACTGAGTTGATGACCCAGCACCTCTTTCAGTTCACTTTTATCATTGACCAGAAATTTCGGCAAAATAGCCAGCCCGGCACCTGCACGCACGGCAATTTCCTGCGCCAGAATACTGTTACTGCGAAAACAGGCACTGACCTGTAAGGGAAGACGCTCCAGCGAATATAGTGCAGTGCTATAGACCAGATCATCAATATAATCAACAAAACGGTGCTGTTTGAGGTCTTCCAGTTTTTTAATTTCCGGATTTTGCTGTAAATAATGCTGGCTGCCATACAGTTTTAGGCAGTAATTAGACAAACGAGTAATGATATAGGGTCCAGATTTGGGCCGGTCAATCGCGATCACAATATCGGCTTCTCGATGTGAAAGTTTGATCGCTTTCGGTACCGGAATCAGGTCAATGGTCAGCAAAGGATAATGCTGGGAAAATTCTGCCAAAAGACGGGCTAAAAATGCCGTGCCAAAGCCTTCTGGCGCACCAATCCGGACCCGACCTTGCAAAGGGTCGTGGCGCTTGTCAATCTGGATAAAGGACTGTTCCATCTTTTCGACACGTGGCACCAGTGCCAGACCTTCCGAGGTCAGTTCATAACCGGTGGCTTCGCGCTTAAACAATTGCGTACCTAAAGTACTTTCCAAAGCCTGAATCCGCCGCGCTACGGTGCTATGTTCAACCCCAATCAAGCGTGCTGCATTGGTGAGCGTTTTAGCACGTGCTAAAACCAGAAAAAAGCGTAAATGATCCCAATCTACTTTCATTTTTTATTTAACATCCTGTTAAATTCCTGTGCATATTTGCACATCTATCGTGCATCAATTTCTATTGGTGGTCAAAGTGTTCTTTGTTAGTCTGCTGAAACAGCGTAAAAATAATACGTTTAAAACAGCCAGTAAAGGCAGACACAACGACAATAACAAACCAGCACGGAGCGACCATGAACGCCATTCATCATCCACAGCAAAGTACCGGATTCACCACCGCAAAACTCCTCATTAATGGTGAATTTGTCGAATCAAAAACCAGTCATTGGCAAGATATTATCAACCCTGCCACTCAAGAAGTTTTGGGTCAGGTACCATTTGCAACTGCAGAAGAAGTCAATGCCGCGATTGCTGCCGCACAAAATGCCTTTGCCAGCTGGCGCCAAACCCCGATTCAGGCACGTATGCGGATTATGTTGAAGCTGCAGGATCTGATTCGTACTAACTTAAAAAGTATTGCCCAAGTATTAACGGCGGAACAGGGCAAAACCCTGGCTGATGCCGAAGGTGACATTCAGCGTGGCTTAGAAGTGGTGGAGCATGCCTGTTCTATTGGTTCACTACAAATGGGTGAATATGTTGAAGGTGTGGCACGTGGGGTCGATACCTATACCTTGCAGCAACCACTCGGTGTTTGTGCGGGAATTACGCCGTTTAACTTTCCGGCGATGATTCCACTGTGGATGTTCCCGATGGCGATTGTCTGCGGTAATACCTTTGTCTTAAAGCCCTCGGAACAGGATCCGCTATCGACCATGATGCTGGTGGAACTGGCAATTGAGGCAGGCGTACCTGCTGGTGTGCTGAATGTAGTGCATGGCGGTAAAGAAGTGGTGGATCTGCTGTGTACCCATCGTGACATCAAAGCCATTTCCTTTGTCGGTTCAACCGCTGTGGGTACGCATGTCTACAATCTGGCCGGCCAGCACGGTAAACGTGTACAGTCGATGATGGGCGCGAAAAACCATGTCGTGGTGATGCCGGATGCCAATAAAGAACAGACCTTAAATGCGTTGGTCGGTGCAGCATTTGGTGCAGCCGGTCAGCGTTGTATGGCGCTTTCGGTGGCCGTGATGGTCGGGGACACCAAGCACTGGGTCGATGAACTGGTGGCTAAAACCAAAACCTTAAAGGTGAATGCCGGGCATGAACCGAATACTGATGTTGGGCCAGTGATTTCGACCCGTGCCAAAGCCCGTGTCATAGACTTAATTAACAGTGGCGTTGAACAGGACGCTGAACTGCTGCTGGATGGCCGTGATGTAAATGTTCCGGGTTATGAAAAAGGCAATTTTGTCGGGCCAACGATTTTTAATCAGGTCACGACCGATATGCGCATTTATCAAGAAGAAGTCTTCGGTCCGGTACTGGCGATCATACATGTTGATACTTTAGAACAAGCGATTGAGCTGATTAATGCCAATCCATTCGGTAACGGCGTTGGACTCTTTACCCAAAATGGCAATACTGCACGCACATTCCAGCACCAGATTGATATCGGTCAGGTCGGTATTAACATTCCAATTCCTGTACCTGTGCCGTTCTTCAGCTTTACCGGTTCGCGTGGTTCAAAACTGGGGGATTTAGGTCCTTATGGCAAGCAGGCAGTGCAGTTCTATACCCAGACCAAAACCATTACCAGCCGATGGTTTGAAGATGACCAGGAAACCACCGGTGTCAATACCACGATTAGCCTGCGTTAAGGAGCATCAGCATGAAGATTGCATTTATTGGTTTGGGCAACATGGGCGGCTCGATGGCGCAGAACCTGCTCAAGGCAGGGCATCAGGTTTTTGGTTATGACTTGAGTGAAGTCGCTTTACAGCATTTTGCCGAAGCGGGCGGTATCGTTTGTGACAGTCCACAAGCTGCCGCAAAACAGGCAGATATTGTGGTCAGCATGTTGCCTGCAGCCAAGCATGTACGTGAAGTTTATCTTGGTGAGCACGGTATTCTGAACGTGCTTCAGGCGGGCAGTTTGTGTGTCGACAGCAGTACCATTGACCCGCAAACCATTCAGGAAGTTGCTGCAGCAGCGCAGGCCAGACAGATTCGCGTCTGCGATGCGCCAGTCTCTGGCGGGACTTTGGGCGCCAAAGACGGTACCTTGACCTTTATGGTGGGTGCAGACGATGCCACCTTTGAGGCCGTAAAACCGGTCCTTGGCTGTATGGGCAAAAATCTGGTGCATTGTGGTGCGGTGGGAACAGGACAGGTTGCAAAAATCTGTAATAACCTGATTCTGGGGATTTCCATGACTGCTGTTGCAGAAGGCATGGCACTTGGGGCCAAACTGGGAATTGATCCGCAAGCACTAGCCGGGGTAATCAATAGTTCCACCGGACGTTGCTGGAGTTCTGAAATCTATAATCCCTGGCCGGATATCTGTGCCAATGCACCGTCATCACGGGGTTATACCGATGGTTTTGCAGCACAGCTGATGCTTAAAGATTTGGGCCTGGCTGTCGATGCAGCGCAACAGGTGGACCAACCGGTGGTTCTGGGTAGCATGGTGCAGAAACTCTATCAACAGCTTTGTCAGGAAGGGGATGCGCATCTGGATTTTTCCAGCATCATGCATCAATACACCACGCCACCTGCTTAAAACTTAAAATATCCAGATGGAGCAAGGATTCGCTTCATCAACAATACTTTGTCAGTAATAACGATAAATTCAGGCTGAGGTTTAACATGTTAGATTATCAAAAAACAATTGAAAATTTTGATTTAGATGCAGTGGCAAAGCAGTATCTGTCCGGTTCGATGCAGGCGCTGAACGCCTGTTATGAATGTTGCGACCGCCATGCTGACTCCGATGCAATTGCTTTACACTGGTACGGTAAAGATGGCCGTAAAGAACAGTATAGCTTTCGCGAACTCAAGAAATATTCCAGCCAGTTTGCAAATTTCTTAAAATCTCAAGGCATTGGCAAAGGCGACCGCGTTTCCGGATTATTACCGCGGACTCCGGAGCTGATCATTACCATTTTAGCGACCTGGCGGATTGGTGCAGTGTATCAACCTTTATTTACGGCCTTTGGTCCCAAAGCTATTGAACATCGCATTCAGCTGGCGCAAAGCAAGCTGGTAGTGACTGATCTGGCGAATCGGGAGAAACTATCCAATCTTAGTGCTTGTCCCACGATCGTCACCGTACATGTTGAAACCGAGGCAGAGCGTTATCCACAGGACCTCAGTTTTTGGACTGTGTTAAACCGCCAGGCTGAAGGTTGTGAACTGGAAATGCTCAGTATCGATGAGCCATTTTTATTGATGTTTACCTCTGGAACCACTGGACCGGCCAAGCCCTTAAAAGTTCCACTTAAAGCCCTGATTGCTTTTGCCGGCTATATGCACAATGCCATCGGTCTAACCGAAAATGATGCTTTCTGGAATATTGCTGATCCGGGCTGGGCTTATGGCTTGTACTATGGGATTACCGGCCCGTTATTGCTCGGACACTCGACCCTGTTTTATGAGGGTGGTTTCAATGCCGAAAGTGTCTGCGACATTGTCAAGCAATATGGTATTACCAATCTGGCCGGTGCGCCGACCGCTTACCGCATGATGATGGCAGCAGATGCTGAACAGATGGCACAGCTACGGGGCAAGTTGCGCGTGGTCAGCAGTGCTGGAGAACCTTTAAACCCGGAAGTGATCCGCTGGTTTAAAGAAGTGCTGGATGTACCAATTTATGACCATTATGGCCAGACTGAAGTCGGGATGGTGGTGTGTAATCATCATGCGCTACAACATCCGGTCCGTTCAGGTTCGGCAGGCTTTGCCAGCCCGGGTTACCGGATTGCAGTCGTCGATGAACAAGGTCATGAATTAACGGCTGATGTTCCGGGCGTCCTGGCAGTGGATATCAGTCAATCCCCAATGATGTGGTTCTCAGGTTATGAAGAAAGCCGTAAATCGCCCTTTGTTGGACATTACTATTTAACCGGTGATACTGCGGAAATTCATGCTGATGGCAGTATGAGCTTTGTTGGACGTAGTGATGATGTCATTACCACCTCAGGCTATCGCGTGGGGCCATTTGATGTGGAAAGTGCCTTGCTGGAACATGATGCGGTAATCGAAGCCGCCGTCATTGGCGTGCCTGATCCTGAACGTACCGAAGTGATTAAAGCCTTTGTGATTCTGGCGAATAATTTTACAGCTTCATCTCATCTGGAAGAAGAACTAGGCCAGTTTGTGAAAAAGCGTTTATCTGCGCATGCCTATCCGCGCTTAATTGAATTCGTCACAGAATTGCCAAAAACCCCGAGTGGCAAGATTCAGCGTTTCTTACTGCGTAATCAGGAAATCAACAAGCAGCAGGTAAAGACCGCATAACCAGCCAAAGCCAGCAGATTGAATAAAAATATTGAATAAAGAGATTGAAGGAAGAATCCATGCAATTTACGGAAGAGCAACAACTGATTCAGGATATGGCCAAAAGCTTCGCTCAGGAACAGATTAAACCTTCTGCCGGCGAGTGGGATCAAAAAGGCATATTTCCTAAACAGACCTTGTCTCAAATGGGTGAGCTAGGTTTTTTAGGCATGCTGATTCCAGAAGAGTGGGGCGGTTCAGGGACAGGCACGCTGGCTTATGTACTGGCCCTCGAAGAAGTGGCAGCGGCAGATGGTGCAACGTCCGCCATCATGAGCGTACACAACTCGGTGGGGTGTGTGCCGATTCTGAAGTTTGGAACGGAACAGCAAAAGCAGCAGTTTTTAAAACCTTTGGCTCAAGGGGAAATGATTGGTGCTTTCGCCCTGACCGAACCGCATACCGGATCGGATGCTGCAGCGATTAAAACCCGTGCAGTCAAAGATGGCGATCACTACATTATCAATGGCGCCAAACAGTTTATTACCTCGGGTCATAATGCCGGGATGATTATTGTCTTTGCCGTGACCGATCCAAGTGCGGAAAAAAAAGGCATGAGTGCATTTTTAATCCCACGCGACACTCCCGGTTATGAAGTGATTCGGGTCGAAGAAAAACTCGGTCTGCATGCTTCGGATACCTGTCAGATTGCTTTAACCGATGTCCGCATTCATGAAAGTTTAAGACTCGGTGCAGAAGGAGAAGGTTTAAAAATTGCCTTGGCCAATCTGGAAGGTGGACGGATCGGCATTGCCGCACAAGCAGTGGGTCTGGCCCGCGCTGCATTGGAAGAAGCGACTGTTTATGCACATGATCGCGTGGCCTTTGGCAAACCGATTTTTGAACAGCAAGCGATTTCTTTCAGGCTGGCCAGCATGGCCACCGAAATTGAAGCGGCGCGACAACTGGTCCATTTTGCTGCACGTAAAAAGGAAGCAGGTGAAAGCTGTTTAACCGAAGCCTCTATGGCCAAACTCTTTGCTTCGGAAATGGCAGAACGTGTCTGTTCCAAGGCCTTACAGATTTTTGGTGGCTACGGTTATCTGAAAGACTTTCCGATTGAACGCATTTATCGCGATGCGCGTATTTGTCAGATTTATGAAGGCACCAGCGATATTCAGCGTCTGGTAATTGCACGTAGTTTATAATTTTAAAGGGATTTTTATCATGCAATGGCAAACTATTTTACTCGAACAGCGTAACGGGGTCGGGCTGATTACTTTAAATCGTCCACAAGCCTTAAATGCCTTGAATAATCAATTGATCGTTGAAGTGAATCAGGCGCTGGATCAGCTGGAAAAAGACCCGCAGATTGGCTGTATTGTCATCACTGGTTCGGAAAAAGCCTTTGCTGCAGGTGCAGATATCAAAGAAATGGCAGATTTAAACTTTCCGCAAATTTATCTGGATGATTTTTTCAGTCTGGCCGACCGGATTGCCCAGCGCCGTAAGCCCTTAATTGCTGCGGTGAGTGGCTATGCCTTGGGCGGTGGTTGTGAATTGGCCTTAATGTGCGATTTTATTTACTGCGCTGATAATGCAAAATTTGGTTTGCCTGAAGTCACTTTAGGGGTATTGCCCGGCATTGGCGGAACGCAACGTTTAACCTTGGCGATTGGTAAAGCCAAAGCCATGGAAATGTGTCTGACTGCACGTCACATGGGCGCGCAAGAAGCCGAGCAAAGTGGGTTAGTGGCACGTGTCTTTGCCAAAGAAGAGTTACTAGAACAAACTCTGCAAGCTGCCGAAAAAATTGCTGAAAAGTCGCTTACGGCCGTGATGATGATTAAAGAATCAATTAATCGGGCTTTTGAAGTCAGTCTGGCCGAAGGTCTACGCTTTGAACGACGGATATTCCATTCCATTTTTGCCGGTGCTGATCAAAAGGAAGGCATGCAGGCTTTTGTCGAAAAACGCCCAGCCAAATTCACCCATCAATAAAACAAAAATAGGAAAATAAAATGAGTGATGAAAATAATTTAGCGATTCGGGTACAAGGACGTTTAGGCATTATCAGCCTGGACCGCACCAGTCATTTAAATGCCTTAACCCTGCGGATGATTCAAGGGATTCAGTCACAACTAGATCAGTGGCGCCATGATCCAGCGGTGCAAGCGATTCTGATCAATTCTAACAGTCCCAAGGCATTCTGTGCCGGAGGAGACATCCGTTATCTGTATGACAGCTATCAGGCAGGCAATACCCAATATCAGGATTTTTTTGCCACTGAATATAGCATGCTGAGCACACTGCGCAATTTTCCAAAGGCTGTCATCGTGATGATGGATGGTTATGTTCTGGGCGGTGGCTTTGGTCTGGCTCAAGCCTGTCATATTAAAGTGAGCAGTGAAAAATCACGCTTTGCCATGCCAGAAACCGCGATTGGATTTTTCCCGGATGTGGGAGCCACCCACTTTCTCTCCCGACTGGATGATGTAGGCATTTATATGGCGTTGACAGGGGAGCAGATCAGCAGCAGTGATGCGCTATATCTGGATCTGGTCGATTATCATGTTCCGAGTGAAAATTTTGCTGAACTGGAAACCGCATTGATTGCTGCACCGGTATTAAATCAGATTGAAATCCAAAAAATCATCAGTGCGTACATTACCCATCCGGTAGAAAGCGAGTTGCAAAAACGTGCAGATCTGATTAGTCAGCATTTTGGCCATCCAAACCTCGATGAGATCGAACAGAGTTTGGCACATGCAAGTAGCGCCACCGATCAGGAGTGGGCCAATAAAATGCTGGTCATCTTGCAGCAACGTCCAGTCATGGCCAAGCAAACGAGTCTGAAGTTACAGCAGGCCGGACAAAACTTATCGCTGGAAAAATGTATGCAACTGGAGCGAGATCTACAGGATGTCTGGTTGGAGCAAGGCGACTTTATTGAAGGTGTACGTGCACTGATTATTGATAAAGATAAAAATCCACAATGGCAAACCGATAATTCGAAATTTGAAAAAACGCTGGAAAAACTCTGGCCGGTTTGGACTCAACAGCGCGTAGAAAATACATATTAAAGATTCAGATTAAAAACCCTCTCATACGCAGTAATGAGAGGGTTTTTCGCCGAGCTTTCAACATAGGATTTTACCCTAACTTCCTATTATTAATGGGATTTTTTCCTTTTCTTGCCACCGCCATCTTGCTTGTTGACAGTAGACCAGGCAATACGTCCGGCTTCCTCCTCAGAATGACCGCGTTCTTTTTCGCTTTCTTCAATATGTTCGGCCTGCCGTTTTTGTTTATCGGTATAGGCGGATTTGTCACCTCTAGGCATATTGCTGTCCTCATCAAGGTTGGCTAAAATTACTATAACAATGACCTGTTTCTATGGCGGTAAATATCTGTCATGTATTTGTTGAAATTATTTTATAAAACCAGCATCTTTTAAGTGATAGGAAACCTGAAGAATAAATGAATGAAGATAACGGTTCTCACTGACTGTTATCTTCAAATTCTAATTAACCGTTAATGATACTGCCTCCATTAACATGAATGACTTGACCGGAAATATAACTGGCTTCTTCACTCGCTAGAAATAAATACGCAGGTGCGACTTCACTAGGCTGGCCCATCCGACCCATGGGTGTCTGTTTACCGAACTCTTTGAGCTGTTCTTCATCAAAACTGCTTGGAATGAGGGGAGTCCAGATGGGGCCGGGTGCTACGCCGTTGACCCGGATCCCGGTTTTATTTTTTAACAAACTGGTGGAAAGACTGCGGATAAATGTGGTGATGGCACCTTTGGTACTTGAGTAATCAATCAGTTCATCATGTCCATGATAACTGGTAATACTTGTGGTATTAATAATGCTGTCACCTTCTTGCATGTGCGGAATCACAGCCTGAGTCAAGTGAAACATCGACAGAATATTCACATTAAAGGTCTTAAAAAGTTGCTCAGGAGAAATATCGCTAATACTTTTCTGCGGATATTGAACCCCGGCATTATTGACCAGAATATTAATGGTTTTAAATTCCTGAAGCGTCTGCTCAACCATTTTCTTGATTTCATCTTGATCTTGTAAATCACACTTGATCAGTAAACAACGCCGTCCTGCATCCTCTACCATCTTTCTGGTATCTTGAGCATCCTGATCTTCATCCAGATAACAAATCACAATATCAGCACCTTCACGGGCAAACAAGACCGAGACTGACCGACCTATACCGCTATCGCCACCTGTGATCAGGGCGATTTTACTTTTAAGTTTATCGCTACCTTTATAATTCGGTTTGATGACTTCCGGTGCAGGATCCATTTTGGTTTGCACACCAGGTTGATGATCTTGAGTTTCAGTTGAAGCAGGGGTTTCAGGATAGTTATTCATGTTTTCCCTTTTTCTGTACAAAGTTTAGAAATATCTTAGAGGCTTTCTAGCTTTATGCATTCGGTCTCAACATTTAATAACAGAATGCATTCGAGATTTATCAATTATTCATAGAGCTGTGATTGACATGATTTTAAGTAAAACTAGATACCGCCATTGTCTAAATCTTAATAGAACAGAATACCGCCTATGGTTTACAGCATTCTATCTCTCACATTTTGAGCAACCATTTCTATCATAGCTTTTATGTCCTTTTAGGATATAGCTTTATATTTAATCAAACATCTGAAATTATTGAATAAATTAGTAATTATTATATTCATTAAAATTTATCTAAAGAGCAAGTAGATAAAACTTTTGTGAAATTATCTAATTAACAAATAGCAAAAAAATGCTTTAGATATTGCAAAGCTTAAAAAGCAGCAATATTGCAAACTATATCTCTTTTCATTTAACACGTTGTTTGGGGTAATTGATTATGTCTTCTGATAATAAAAAGTTATCCGCAGATTCTCAAAATCAAATTAGCTATGACAGAAAATATGTTCATTAGGATACTCAGCATCGTGAATATAATTTTGCAGATTCACGATGCTGAGCTGTGGCAACAACTGAGGTTGCGTAGGCCACAGTCTTGGATATTCTATTTAACATAATATACATTATACGAAATCAGTCTTGTTACTCACCATTCAAAATGTCTATATTCTCACCAATAAAAATGTCTAGTTTATGATGGTTTAAACATCATGGACTGGATATGAAATATAGATGCTGATCACTATGTCTGACAAAGAAATTCAACGTCTTGCTGTTCTGCAAGACGTTCGAGATCATCGTATTACACAAGTCCGTGCTGCTGAAATCCTTAATCTTTCAACCCGTCAAATTACCCGGTTATTACAGAAGCTCAATCAAGATGGTGTTTCAGGTATGGCGCATGCCAGCCGTGGTCAACCTGGCCATCGTCGCCATGATGATTTATTAAAATCAAAATGTCTTTCCATTATTTCCGAACATCTGCTGGGATTTGGACCTACCTTGGCATTTGGATTGGCTGCAGATATTGCCTTTAAACGGCATGGCAAAGTAGTCATTACAGAACGTGATCCTTGGGCCATGCGCGGTTATGAATTATATGGTCAGGTCGCTGAATCGGTGGGTTTGACCTGGGGCGGCCGCTGGAAATCCATTAAAGATTTCGGACATACTGAATATCGTATGCCCGGTTTAAAGAAAACTGCTGAGATGGCGCATCAACTGATCCATGAAGGTCAATTACAGGTACATACATTACATCCGTAAATATTACTTAATTAAGGAATGCTTGCATGTATTTAATGACTTCATCTGGTTTTTCACCATGTAGCCAATGACCGGTATTTTCAATAACTTCGATTTTTGCCTGAGAAAACTGTTCATTAATTGCTGCAAAATGTTCTGGTTTTGAGATATAAAAAGAATCACCACCACGCAGAAATAAGGCTGGCCGATTAATTTTTTCGACCTTTTCCCAAGCCATAATATCTGGATAATGATCAAATAAAGCCTGAACATTAAACAGCCACTGCCCTTTATTAAAGGATTTTAATAAAAATTGAATCACCATTTCTTCATGAATATATTTACGCATAATTTTTGCTGCTTCCAGTCGTGAAGCAACATTTGCTTGCTGTACTGCAAATAAGGCTTTAAAAATTTCAGCATGATGACTTTCATGATATTGGATCGGTGTAATATCAAGCACGATGAGTTTTTCAGTCTGTTCACGAGCTAAATCTGCCAGTTTCATAGCAATTTTCCCACCCATAGAATGTCCAACAACGACAAACTTATGAACATTTAAACTGGATAAAGTTTCCAATACATCTTCTGCCATGAGCTGATAGTTAATATCAGAGCTATGACCAGAAAGACCATGATTACGCACATCAATTTGGATCACGGTTCTCTGTTCAGAAAAATGTCGAGCCAATACTCCTAAATTACTCAAACTACCAAATAAACCATGAATAAAGATCATTGGAGATACTGTTGAAGTTTCATGATGGTGTAATTGATAGTTAAGGATCATTTGAGAATTCCGTGATTTCTTGATTTAAATGTTAATAGTGGGTTGATATTGAAAATTAATCAATTGCCAAATTTTTAAAATAAAAATTTACTTAGGCTATTTGTAGCAGGTTGATCAATTTGCTTAGGCTAAATTCATCATCAGATTAAAAGTGTTCAAAGCTTAATTATTAATTTGAATTAAAGAAAAATGCCCCATCAATATAAAAGACGATCTAATACATTTTTAAAATAGCCTTGGGATTAAGAGAAATCGCACCCATATTTTATTTTTAATTTCAGAATAAGGATGATACTAGAACAAATAGATTACCATCCCACTACTTTTTCAAAGTTAGCCCATTATTTTGTATAACAGAAATTTGTACATACATTCCTTTTTTCGTTTTAGAGCATGTAATAAATTAACAGGGATATTTGCCGCTAAAATATATAAAATACTTAGGCTATTTTATAAATACAACAGGATTAGTTTTGTAGCATAAATATAAGATATAACTTCACTACCCTGCTTGGAATACCATTCATTTATATAGGAGGACAAAATTCACGCTATTCGTTATGAAGTCATTTCTATAATGCTTATGTGTGACATGATCAAGCAACAATATTATGCAGTATTAAAAGATCTCTCGACAAAGCTTAGAAAAATATTAAAGTTTAATTATTAAATTATAGTTATCAATTTTCTTATTTCCCGGATATATCCCCGGGATAATGAGTAACAATCATGTTTATACTTTAGTTTAACTTTACAAAAAACCCTACAGATAGATGCATCTTATTTAAGATGATATTTTTTGGTCAAAATCCAGCCAAGATTAAAATAATAATATTCTCTTTATTTTCATTAATGCGTGATGAGAAGAAGTACCACTCGCCCTATTCAACATCCCTATTTTTACAGAATAAGGTGGTGGTCATTCCTGATTTACTCAGGCTCTGATCCTGTCGATCAAGAAAACTTTTGGCGACCATAGCCATCATGGGCGCCATATCCAGATTGTTATTTTCTTCAGAAACTTTTTGAATGTCCTGATAGGCTTTCAGTCGATTACAGAAAGCCTGACGTTGGGTTTTGGCATCGGCCTTTGGATCATCTTCATCTAAAATGTGCTTGGTTTCATTGACGATTTTAGTCTGTTCTAAAATAAACTGGTCATACGCACTTTGTGAAAGTGGTTCTGCAAAGACCATGCTATTCAGTAAGAATAACAATCCTGCACAAATGAAAGATGATTTTTTTAGCATTTAGATTTCTTCTTTCCAGACATCTTCATAATCATCGGCATCAATCATGAAACGAAAACCTGTTTCCAGAGCAAGATATGGTAATACTTCTGGTGCGATGTCCTGTAATTCACGTACGGTCATCGTTTCAAAAGCATCTTCACTTGAAGGTTCTCCGCCATAAATATACCAGCTGATATTTTCCGCTGTCTCAGGCTTTTTACGAATACCAACTATCGGATCCTGCTTTAAGGTATGTACGGCCACAGCAACAACATCATCACCCGTGACTTCAACATAAGCTGAGCCTACTTCTTCACAAAGTAACTTTTGCTCTGCGATCAGTTCTTGTAAAGGTGATAGATTTTGCGTGTTTTTCGACATTCGATATTACTCATTTATTTGCATTAGCACGCTATTTTAACTGAATTTTAGCAATGCTGATGAGGATTTCGTCGAGATGTTAAAATATCTGCGCTTAAAATTGTTTAAGCGCAGATATGAATTTCAGGCTTATTTGAAAATTTTAAAACGCTCTTCGTCCGCAAGATAATCTTTGGCATGTGTTTCGCCTTCGATTGAACCAAAGACCAGCTGTGCGCGAAGCTTCCAGTTGGCTGGAATGTCCCACTCAGCATGCACCTGCTCATCTACGATCGGATTATAATGCTGTAAAGATGCACCTAGGCCTTCAGTATGTAATGCTGTCCATGTGGCAAATTGCGCAATCGCAGTAGAATGCTCTGCCCAGATGGGGAAGTTATCCGCATAAGACGGGAATTGCTCCTGCAACGCTTGTACCACTGTTTGATCTTCAAAAAACAGTACCGTACCTACACCAGCAGCGAAGCTGGCCATTTTAGCAGTGGTTTTTGCTGCACTTGCTTCGTCTTTTGCATAACTTTTTAATTTATCTGCAACGATGCCCCAAAACTTTTCATGTTCTGTGTTGAATAAAATGACGGCGCGTGAAGACTGAGAATTAAAAGCAGATGGACTTTGTTTAATTGCAGTTTGAATTAAATCAGTTAAACGTTCAGGAGATTGTTCAATATTCTTGCCAATGGCATAAATAGTACGGCGTTTAGTAATTAAATCTAAAAACTGATTCGACATTTTTAAAAATCCTGGGATATATCTTCGGGAAAATTGGAACCTTTAGCTATTTTTGTGAAGCACAGCTAATCAATTAAACTTTTAGCTTATCTAAAAATAAAACTTATATACATTAAAAAATAATAGACAGAATTACCAGGCTATTTGCTTGATATTTTTATATATTTTTTAGCTAAAACTAATTCTTTTCACCTATTTTTTAAACAAAGGTTAAAATTACTGCCCAATGAAAATACTTTAGGATAAATAGTGGGCTATCTTGCTCTGTTCTCGGGCGAAATTCTAGGAATCATTATTTTTATAAGGTTTATTTTTTGAAGATCCCTGTTAAAGAGAATCTAATAATATAGCTTAGGCTATTTCCAAGCATCTCCGATCATGAAGGAAAGCTTAGGCTACAGATAAAATTAATCCCCCAAGAATGGAGGACTAATTTTTAGCAATGAAAACTATAAACTTAAATTAAAATTTTGCATTCAAAACTTGAGCTGATACTTTACTTTTCCACAGCTCACGTAGTGTCGGTAAATAGAATTTCTCACCTAGTTCAACCAGTTCTGCATCGATCAGTGCATGCATTTCGTGCATAAACAGATAGTCCAGTTCAACTGTACTTAGTTTTGACTGCTGCTTTTGATAGTCCTTACGCTTTTGCTGGGCTTGTTTAACCAAACGATCCGCAAATGCTTTATCTTTAAACTGGCTAATCGCCTTTAAACGCAGTTCAATAATGCCCCAACCGGTTAACAACATTTGGAAAGTCTCAAAGTCACCGCTGGTCGACTCCCAAGACATTTCTTCCAGATTTTCATCATCTGGAAGCACCGGCAAAAGAAGTTCCATGACACTTGGAAAAATCTTTTTAAAATTCAGAATAAATTTAACAGGATGCTCACCTGGATAATCCTTGAATTGCACCTTTCTTTGAACATCTGTTAAATAAATATCAAGCATAAAACAATCATCAGTGGTTAATCTCATCGAGATCTATTGTACGCAACTCTGCCTGAGATAAAAACCACTGCTGACGATTCCATGATAAAACAGGCTGAAAGATTGAAAATAAAAGCCTTAAACGCTTTATTTTGCATTTGGTGAGACCATCTGTTCAGGACGTACCACCTCATCAAACTGTTCAGCCGTGACTAAACCAAGTTCAACAGCCACCTGCTTTAAGGTTTTAGCTTCTTTATAGGCAGTTTTAGCAACCTTGGCTGCATTCTCGTAACCAATCACCGGGTTTAATGCAGTGACCAGCATTAATGAGTCATGCAAGAAATGATCAATCTTGTCACGGTTCGGCTCAATACCTACGGCGCAGTGATCATTGAAACTATTACAGGCATCGCCCAAAAGCTGGATGGATTGCAGTAAGTTATAGGCAATCACAGGCATAAACACATTCAGCTCAAAGTTACCCGATGCACCTGCCACATTAATCGTGGTGTCATTTCCAAGCACTTGCGCCACCACCATGGTCATGGCTTCACTTTGCGTCGGATTGACCTTACCCGGCATAATGCTTGAACCCGGTTCATTTTCAGGAATACGCAGTTCACCAAATCCACAACGAGGCCCACTGGCTAACCAACGAATATCGTTGGCAATTTTATTTAGGCTGACTGCAAGGGTTTTTAATGCGCCTGAAGCAAATACCGCAGCATCACGGCCGGCCAAAGCTTCAAATTTATTTGGAGCAGTGACAAATGGTAGACCTGTCAGCTTCTCCAGTGTCTCTGCGGCCTGAACTGCATAATCAGGATGGGCATTTAGACCTGTACCAACAGCCGTCCCGCCCAATGGCAATTCATACAAACCCAGTAAAGCTTGCTGTAAGCGAATCAAGCCATGATCAAGTTGGGATACATAACCACTAAATTCCTGACCTAGGGTTAAAGGTGTCGCATCCTGTAAATGCGTCCGGCCAATTTTGACAATATCGGCAAAGGCTAAAGATTTTGCATGCAAGGTATCGCGTAGACGGGTAAGCGCTGGAATAAGAAGTTGATTAATCTGCAAACTCGCTGCGACATGAATCGCAGTTGGGAAAGAGTCATTGGTCGATTGGGCACGGTTGACATGATCATTTGGATGAACCGGTTTTTGCGCACCTAAATGATTGCCCAATTTTTGATTGGCAATATTGGCTATCACCTCATTACAGTTCATATTACTTTGCGTGCCTGAACCGGTTTGCCAGACCACCAGTGGAAACTGGCTATCCCACTGCCCGCTAATCACCTGATCTGCTGCATCCACAATATAGCCCGACAGCTCTTGAGGAATCTGATCCAGTTTAGCATTGGTCAAGGCTGCAGCTTTTTTTACCAGTCCCATTGCACCAATCATTGCCCGTGGCAAGCGTTCATTGCCGATCTTGAAGTTTTGCAAGCTACGCTGGGTCTGAGCGCCCCATAAAGCCTCACTCGGTACAGCCACTTCGCCCATGGTGTCATGTTCAATACGTGTTTGCATGTTCAACCTCAATTTTTTACATATCGCTGATTTTAAAAGCATCTATCACGATACTTTGCTAGATTGATTAAAAGTAATCGATTATATTAAATATGTAAATGATAATTATTATCAAATATTTTTTACTTATCTCATTTACTGTCCTCTCAGTATATTTTGATAAAATAGCCATTCATCCTCAAGCATCTTTTTCAGTGAACGCTGCGGTTGCCAATGCAAAATCTGCTGTGCCTTTTCAATATTCGCGCCTAGCTGGTCAAGCTCTGCATGAGGATAAGGCAAGGCATCGACTGTTCTAATTGCAGACTGGGTCACTTCTGCCAGTTGATCCAACAAATCCTGTATCGAAATGAGCGTTCCAGCAATATTGAAGGCTTCACATTTTAATTCCTGTTGTTGCCATAGCCACTGCAAGGATTTAATCACCGCATCACAACTGTCTGCCACATGCAGAAAACTCCGCTCTACTGTTCCATCCGCAGTATAAGCCTGACGGCGTAATTCCAGATATTCGCGCTGCTGCGCAGCGACCTGCATTGCCAAAGGCACAATATTTTTCGGTAAAGGTGGCACCGCCTCGCCTAGGACACCATGCTCGAAGGCGCCGCTAATATTAGATAGTCTTAAGATGGCAATGCGCCACTCGTTATCTGTTTTGACAGTATCCCGAATAATTTCCTCAACCATCTGTTGCGATTTAATATAGGGATTGGGATAAGTATAGTTAAAAGGTAGATCTTCATTGAGATCCGTACCGGATTGTCCATAGACTGCCAGACTGGATAAATGCACCAGATGCCGTACGCCGGTACGTTGCATGGCGCGCATTAAGCTCATAATACAGCTGACATTATCATTATAATATTCAAGGGGTTTTAATACTGATTCTTCTAGCGACTTAAAACTGGCAGCATGTACTACAGCCTGAATCGAATGCTGTTCAAATACTTTGTTTAATGCAGGCGTATTGCGAATATCAATTTTGATAAAAGGCACATACATCCCGGAAATATATTCAAGTCGCTCCAGCGTCTGCAAGTTGGCATTGGCCAAATTATCGACCACAATGACCTCTAATCCTTGTGCTAACAGACTTAAAGCAATATGTGAGCCTAAAAAGCCTAATCCACCCGTCACTAAAATCATTGTATACTACCTACTTTCTGATGAAGCCCAGATCAAGCTGTTGCTATTGATCAAGCCTGTAGTGAATTTCGATGAGCACCTTAATTCTTGTTACCTCCGCACCAACTTCTATTTATGCCTGGCATGCCCTTGGTTTGGCGCAGGCATTACACAACAAAAACCAAGAATTCCGCGTATTCTTTTATCAGGACGGCGTGTCGGTCGCAAATGCACTGCAATGGGTGCCCGACGATCAACGTCATCTTACACATGCCTGGCAAGCACTCAATATTCGCCTACCGGTCTGTGTAAGTGCAGCACTGGCGCGAGGGATTACAGATCAGGACAATGCTCAACGTCACAATATTCAGCAGCATAATCTGGCGGATGCCTTTGAATTGGTCGGTTTAGGTGAACTTGCCGATGCTGTTCAATCCTCACAACGTCTGATTCAATTCTAGATGTTCCATTTTTTAGAATGTGTTGCTTTTCCAAGGAATCTTGTGTGAAATCTGTACTTGTTATATTAACCCAAGCCAATCTGACCAGCCTGCAAGTGCATGAAAGCCTGTCTGCGACCATGGTTTTGGCGACATTTGGTGCGGAAGTGAAAGTTCTGCTACAAGGTGCAGGCCTTAGTCTTCTACGCTCAGAACTGCAATTTGATCAGTTACAACATGCCTTTAAACTGGCATCGAATATGGTCGACAGTTTTGAGTTTTATGACCTGACTCCAATTCTGATTGAACAGAAAAACCAAAACTCGCCCTTTGTGGCTCAGAGCGAACAAGAGATTGAATTTATTGAGCTAAGCCCAGCGTTTATTCAAGGCTTTGATCATGTGCTGTATTGGTAAGGAATAAAGGATATATAAAATGTCAAATCACACACTTTATCTGATCCAATCGAACTATGCGGCAACGGCGCAGACTCTGGAACAACTCGCTCAAATTTATACCCCAGTTGATCAGATCGTACTGATGGGTGAAGCCGTATTACAGCTGGAGCATTCATTTCTACAAAATTTGCCGCAAATTTACATGCTGGAAAATGATGCAGAGCTTTTGACACAGCCTTTGTCGGTTCAAGTCAAGCTTGTCAATTTTGCCGATTTTGCAGATCTTTGCCTCGGGTTTAATCGCTGTATTTCAATGAAATAATCAATGAGTTAAATATGAATTTAGAACTGGATCAAGATGGTCATCTGATCGATTACACCATTTGGAGTGAAGAAGTCGCGCAAGTCCTGGCCAATAACCTGGAACTGAACTTAACCCCGTGGCATTTTGAAATTCTGCAAGCAGTGCGTCAGTTCTATCAGCAGTTTGGCCATTCACCGGCCACACGTCCCTTAATTAAATTCCTAATGAAAACGGTTAGTGCTGACATCAACAATGCCATGCTTCAGGAAAAGTTTAATACGGGTCTGGTCGCGCGGCATTTAAGCCGTTTGGCCGGCGTACCCAAGCCTGCGAATTGTTTATAAAAGTACGCTGTCTTCAATACTTATATCTAAACGCCTGAATTCTCATTTGGGCTTTTTTATGAAAGCAATTTTCACATCTAAAATAATAAAAGATCTTCGTGGCTTGAATTCGTCAACTTCGGATTTGTTCTAAGGTTCGCAAAGCCCGATGCAATTCATGATCCATTTCAGGCAGAACCTTAATCAGAAAATCAATTTGTGCTTTCGCTTCGGCCTTGCTCACCAGTTGGGCCTCTACCAGTTTTTGCTGCTGAGTGATCAACAAACTGACTTGGTGAGGATCTGGTCGTTGTCCCTCACTTAAAGCGTTAATGATCTGAGTAAAGTCCAGATATAACTGTTCTTGTTGCTTTGATAATTCGCTTTGCTTTGCAACCGTATCATTCTGTTCCTTATTCGTAGTTTGACTATTCTCAGGAGAGTTAACAGATATATAGCTTGCCGATTTTTCAGCTGGCAGGACCGGATCAGAATGGGTCTGATCAGTAAAATTCGTCCGATAGATTTCTTGTCGTACCTGATAGCCAATACCGACTAAAGTCCCAAACAATAGCAATCCGAGTATTACATAGAACAGAATTGTTTTATCATTCATTTTTATGTCCTCAGCTAAAGAAAGACAGCCTTTATCAAAAAGCTGTCTTTTTCGCTCATCGACGATTGACTACGGCGTTGACCAGTCTGCTGGTGCATATCCAATCCGGACGCGTTGTGGATGATTTCCTACCGGCACACTCAGCACTTTATTGCCTGTGGCAAAATCAATCACTGTGACTACATCTGTTTCACTTTCTGAAATTACACAGCTACGACCATCCGGGCTTCGCGTTGCCCAATAAGGTTTACCTGCAGAAATCAGTTTCCCGGCTGTCAGTGTTTTGCGATCTACAATCGTAGCGTAGTTATCCATCGTACCGGCGACACAGAGCTTTTCACCATCCGCACTGATTGATAGGCCATGATGGCGTGAATCATTCACCCATTTGGTTCGGTCTTTCGGGATACTGTCACTGCCAGGGAGCTGTCCGATCCGGCTAATCTTGTTCTGATTCAGATCGTACTCAATCAGCCCATTAAAAAATGAAACCTGGGCATACAGTTTGGTTTCATCCTTACTAAATACAATTGGTCGTACTGAGTTGGATAAATCTTTACGACCAAATGCATCCAGTGCAGGTCTGAAGTCAATTTTTCTTAGCACCTGATGCGTGTTGGCATCTGCGATAGTGATAAAACGCTTACCTTTAGTAAAGTCTTGCCACTGTGCATCCATCGAGGTTTCAACATTGCCGATGGCAGAGTTCAGGATCTTGTTGCCGCCATCGAAGTAAATGTTTTCATGCGGTTTATCGCCAGTGCTGAAACGGCCCAACTCTTTACCGGTATGGATATCCAGTACATGCACCACATTCCCTGAAGATGCAGAAACAGCAACCCGTTGTCCATCTGGTGATACCGCCATATGGTCGGCACGGAAACCTTCGACTGACGTCCGCCAGTTAATCTTGCCGGTTTTGATATTAATTGATACCACATCGGCGAAACTTGGGCGTGATGCAACGACTGACTGTCCATCTGGTGTCGAGTACATATCATCCACCAGCTGGTCATTGCCTTCACCGGCTGTAGCCTGAATGTAAGTATAAGCAATCAGTTTGATTGGATTCAGGTGAATTTCTTTAAGGCGCTCTTTCCGGTCAGGAATCATGTTAATGACGCCAATTTTGCCAAAATCACCCGATGGACGAATCACGGTTACCGTGCCATCCCAGTTATTTCCGACAAAGAAAACCTGCTGTGAATTGGCAGGTGCAGCTGAAGGTGCAGAA
The DNA here is from genome assembly GCF_013420445.1 of Acinetobacter sp. YH01006. NCBI lineage: Bacteria > Pseudomonadati > Pseudomonadota > Gammaproteobacteria > Moraxellales > Moraxellaceae > Acinetobacter > Acinetobacter sp. YH01006. Next base: position 121,307 of record NZ_VOYB01000003.1, read on the forward strand.
GCGGCCTGTACACTCGGCAACGCAGATAGAATCACCATCGCAGATAATGTCAGACAGAACCGTGGCCATTTTTTATTTTGAATTTGCATCCATTATGCTCCGCATAATAATTTATATTTTTGTTTTCATTCCTTGTTGTGTACACAGTCCGGCTGTGTTTTAACTTATCTAATATACAAACGTATAAAATGATTTACTGTTATTTCCGACCAAAAAAATATGCAGCTATTTTAAATCTATCACTTCAGGTTCTATAAATTTAGGTGATCATCGTGCTTCGATCTTATGTATCCAGCACATCGACAAACTGTGCATTGAGCACTTTGGCAAGATCAGCCGGCTTTAATCCAATATCCAAGCCTCTTTTACCGCCACTGACATAGATCTTATCCAACTGTTCTGCGGTGGCATCAATCACCGTTTTTAATCGTTTCTTTTGACCAATGGGACTGATTCCGCCAACCAGATAGCCGGTCAAGCGTTCTGCATGTTTAGGATCTACCATCTGGAGTTTTTTGCATCCTACGGCCTGGGCTACTTTTTTCAGATTGAGTTGATGATGTACCGGCAATATAGCAACAAAATACTGTTTATCATCCGTGACTAATAAAGTTTTAAAGACTTCTTCCACCGAAAGCCCTAATTTTTCAGCAGCTTCTAGCCCGAAACTTTTGGCATTGGCATCATGTTCATATTCATGAATGCTGTATTCGATTTTATTGGCTTTTAATAGTTTGCATGCAGGGGTCATAGAAAGTCTTGTTTGAGATGGATCGCATGATTATATAAAGATTAGCTCAAGAAGTTAATTTAGATGAGGCAACTATAGAGCAAATTTTACTTTAAGCTCGTATTCCGCTTCAATCAGGCCTATTTAGTTCAATCATTACGCTCTTCAATACTTTTAAACTTTTCTTGAAAAGATGATGGTGCGCAAAATTGCAACAAATGTATGCGTTTTTGCCACTATCTAAGCGTTAGGCAATTAATGGCTTCACTATATAGAAGACTTGAAGATGAACACATTCGTCACTTCGCCCATCTATACACATGAAGCATATAGGTCGAGCGTTTTATCTTAAACCTGCTGAGATTCAACCTTTATATCTGGAAGATGAAGTACATTCTTGTGCAGTGTCTGTCATGAATACTTGAATTGAAAGTGATGTAACTAATTCCAATCTATTGGAAAAACAGACCTAGAAAAATCCAAGTAAAATAAGAGAAAACATCATTAACATATTGTCTTATCTTATATTTTTAAATTTTCATCACGTTTTGAGAATCGGTCGATAGCTTATATATAAAGAGGATAATCAGCACAACTCTAAAGTCAGAATGTAAAGAGTTTTCTATGCTCTAGAAGTCGAACATTGCGGTAAAATCAGCCAGACAACTCTTGCTCAAAACTAAAAATATCACTAAAAGGAAGAATTTAGCGTTAACATGAAGATACAGTTACATAAAGGATATTAACTGTTTTTGCCAATTGGGTTTAGAATGAAAATAATCTGAATACCCAGCGAATTGTAATTTTTTAACATTGCCAAATCTCTGCAAAGTTTTCATTATAGCGCCACTGTTTGCTATATGCTTTCTACGTTAATTCAAAGAAATTATAAATAGTAATGTAGAAAATCATGCAATAATAAGCAGAGTTTGCAGACATCTTGCAAACAAACCCCGATACTTTTTAATTGGAGCATGCTGGATGAGTTCGACCATTTTGGTTATTCATGGACCGAATTTAAACTTGCTTGGGAAGCGCGAACCGGAAGTTTATGGTCACCTTAGTCTTGACGATATTAACCAGCAACTGATTACTCACGCTCAAAAGGCCACATTACAACTCGAAACGTTCCAAAGCAACTGGGAAGGTGCCATTGTTGACCGAATTCATCAAGCTCAGCAAGACGGCGTTCAATATATCATTATTAATCCGGCAGCATTGACTCATACCTCTGTTGCGGTTCGCGATGCCCTTCTTGGCGTTGCCATTCCTTTCATTGAAGTCCATCTGTCTAATGTGCATGCACGTGAGGCATTCCGACATCATTCGTACTTGTCCGATAAAGCCATCGGCGTGATTTGTGGTCTAGGTGCAAAAGGCTATGCTGCTGCCCTCGACTATATCATTGAAAAAATACAACCTTCTACACAATCTTAATTAGGAATACTGTCTCATGGATATCCGTAAAATCAAGAAACTCATCGACTTGATGATTGAATCTGACTTACAGGCGATCGAAGTTAAAGAAGGCGATCAATCGATTGCATTAACTCGTCGTAATCCAGTGGTTGCAGCAGCTGTTCCTGCGATGCCTGCACCAGCAGCCGAAGCGCCAGCAGCAAAATCTCCTCGCGGTGCTGTTGAAACTTCACCAATGGTCGGCGTGTTCTATGCAGCACCAAGCCCAGGTGAGCCGACCTTTGTTAAAGTTGGCCAGACCGTTTCTGCAGGCGATACGCTCGGTATTATCGAAGCAATGAAAATCATGAACCCGATAGAAGCAACTCAAAGCGGTGTGATTGAAGAAATTCTGGTGAAAAATGGTGAAGTGATTCAATTCGGTCAACCACTTTTCCGCTACCGCGCTTAATCACCCCGGGGATTTATAATGTTGCAAAAAGTTTTAATTGCAAACCGTGGTGAAATTGCGTTACGCATCACCCGTGCTTGCAGAACTTTAGGGATCAAAACTGTAGGTGTCTATTCTGACGCAGACAAGGACCTGATGCATTTACGTTTCTGTGATGAAGCAGTATGTATCGGCCCTGGTGCGAGCAGTGACAGCTACTTGAATATTCCTGCGATTATTACAGCTGCTGAAATTACCGGCGCAGATGCAATCCATCCTGGTTATGGTTTTCTCGCTGAAAATGCTGAATTTGCTGAAATCGTAGAAAATTCTGGTTTTATCTTTATCGGTCCACGTCCAGAACATATTCGTTTAATGGGGAACAAGGTTTCTGCCATTATTGCCATGAAAAAAGCGGGTGTACCAACTGTACCGGGCTGCGACCATGCCGTAACCATTCACAATGCACTCGCTGAAGCGAAAGAGATCGGTTTCCCGCTGATTGTCAAAGCTGCTTCTGGTGGTGGTGGTCGTGGTATGCGTATCGTCGAAAATGTCGACACCCTGCTGGAATCTGTTCAGGCTGCACAGCGTGATGCGGAAATGTGGTTTGGTGATGATACGGTCTATATGGAGCGTTTCCTGCAAAAACCACGTCACGTTGAAGTACAGATACTGGCTGATGGTAATGGCCATGCGATTCATCTCTATGATCGTGACTGCTCGCTACAGCGTCGCCATCAAAAAGTACTGGAAGAAGCGCCAGCACCGAATCTACCAGAGCAAGCACGTGCCGATATTCTAGAAGCCTGTGTCAATGCCTGTAAACTGATGCAATATCGTGGTGCAGGTACATTCGAATTCCTGTTTGAAGATGATGGATTCTTCTTCATTGAAATGAATACGCGTGTTCAGGTTGAACATCCGGTAACTGAAATGGTGACCGGTATTGATATTATCGAACAGCAATTGCGTATTGCTGGTGGCTTAGGTCTGGATATTCAGCAAGAAGATGTCAAGGTTTTAGGACATGCGATTGAATGCCGTATTAACGCAGAAGATCCATCAACCTTCTTGCCTTCACCCGGCAAGATTGAGAGCTTCTATGCACCAGGCGGCGCAGGTATCCGCTTAGACTCGCACATCTACCCAGGCTATAGCATTCCGCCGTATTATGACTCGATGATCGCCAAACTGATTTCGCATGGCAAGGACCGTGAGACGTCTATTTCTCGCATGAGAAATGCCTTGGAAGAAATGATTTTGACTGGTGTTAAAACCAATATTCCTTTGCATAAAGATTTAATCCTTCAGGATAAAAACTTCTGCAAACAGGCAATGGATATTCATTATCTGGAAAAACATTTGTTAAAGCAGCTTGAAGGTGCTGAAGACAAAGCTTAAATCAAAGCTCATAAAAAAACCGCTGTCATTCAGCGGTTTTTTTATGTTGATGACTCATTTATGGTAATACACGTCTGAGTACCGCAAAGCATTGCTCGGCCTTGTCATTGGCACAGAAATTAATCGTGTACGGATTTTGCCATTTCACAAAATACTGGGAAATTTCACCGGATTGATCAACCTGATTGCCTGAGCAGTCTTTCTCATTATTATCATATTTAACCTGAAGAATCAGTGCTGGAATCTGAACAGTCGGATCCTGTGCAGGCTGATAGTCATATAATCCTGAAGTCCACTCTTCACCACTTTTAATTACGACATTATTATTGCTTTTAAAATTATAATATTCGATACATTTTTTATTATCCGGAATTTCCATCCCCCACAATCCCACAATTTCAGGACGGGTTTTCACGGTAAATGTATTTGGGATTTCAGCAGCCTTAGCAGAAACTTCCGCTGGTTTTTTATTTTCTGTCGCCATTAGCCAAGGTGAGCTCATGAGTAAGATAAGGCTAAGACATATTTTTTTCATATTTACCGGCATCGTTTTAACAATTGATTCTAAGTTAGCATATTTTTTCAGAATCGTATCCCACTCTGGAGCAGTTTAAATCTGAGTCCATAAAGTTTTTATCATATTGTTTAAAAACATGGATTTCTTTTCCAGTTTATTTTGTATATATTTCGTATATAACAATCTTAACATCATGTATTAATAACAGATTAATCAAAAAATAACTGTATATATAAAATCAGACTTACTTGCTAAACAAAGTGATCATTCACACTTAAAAATTTAAATATAGGATTTTAAATTTGCAATTGGCTCGAATAACAGAACAACAATTAAATCATGAAACCTATGCTTATTTTGTCATTGTGTTCGCTGTTTTAGTCTGTTGTTTTATTGGGATCGCAACCAGGCCACTCGGCTATCTCGCCCTGATCTGGCCAGCCAATGCTGCCTTACTGGCCATATTCCTGCGTTTTCCACATTTAAATCATCTGGGCGGCTGGCTGGGTGCAGTCAGTGCTTTTATGTTTGCAGATCTGGTCACAGGCAACAGTCTGCTGCAAAGCCTGTTTCTTACACTTTCCAATCTGATTAGTACCATTGTCTCGATATTTTTTATTCGTTATTTCAAGATTAATTACAAATACTATAATACCGGTTATACCTTCGTTCATTTATTTGGCATCTTCGCTTTTGCAGGCTGCCTGGCCAGTGCGGCTTTTGCAGTTATCACCTTGCCCAATCTACCCAATTCATTCATGACCAAAGAAAATTTATGGATTGATTTTGGTCTGTGGTGGACCGGTGAAATGGTGAATTATATTGTGTTTCTTCCTTTAATCTTGGCATTCCCAAGAATAAAAGACATGCAGTACTTATTTAAAAACCGCCGTCAAAAGCGTCATCATTTCAGTTATTTTCTGCCCGCAGCTACAGTCGTACTCTGTGTCATCATCACCAATATTTTTTCAGGTCCGGGCGCAATGCTCTACCCTCTGGCTGCACTGATCTGGGCTGCGTTGACCTATCGCCTGTTTACCATGACCATGATCAACGCTTTTGTGATTATCCTGACCTATTACAGCCTGACGCGGTTTTATGCCACAACGCATGACACCTTGGCAGATTCTACGATTTATATTTCGCTCCGGATCGGGCTGTTTATGCTGGCCTTATCGCCGCTTATTCTTTGTATTATTAGTCAAAACCGCAATGAGCTGTTTAAACGGGTTCTCTATCTGGCCAATCATGACAGTCTGACCCGCACCATGAACCGTCATTTTTTCTTTCAGAAAGGTGAATATTTACTGCAATATGCCAACAGAATGGAATTTTCGGTCATCATGCTGGATATTGATCATTTCAAACGTCTGAACGATGATTTTGGCCATCATGTCGGTGACAAGGTGCTGCAACATTTTGCGGAAATCATTCGCTGCAATTTACGTGCTGAAGATCTGTTTGCACGAATTGGTGGGGAAGAATTTGTGCTGTTACTCTGGAACACCGAGCCTTTTGAGGCTCAGGATATTGCAGAACGCATACGTAAACGTGTAGAAAAAACCCCGATGCATCAATCAGATGGTTCAGATCTCTACATTACCGTGAGTGTAGGGATTACCCATCAAAATGAACCACAATCACAAGACCTGCAACACCTGATCAATATTGCAGATCAGGCCTTATATCAGGCCAAACATCGTGGACGTAATCAGGTGGTGCTTGCATCTTAAACTAAAATCATCTACAACCTTGAACAACATTAACGCTAGGGAATGGCAATGAAATTAGAAGAATATCTACAATATGACGGTTTAGGACTGGCTGAACTGGTCGCCAATAAACAGGTACATTCAAGTGAACTTTTATCCGCTGCCTTAGAGCGTAGCTCAATTGCCAATCCCGAGCTGAATGCTATTATTATTCCCATGCATGAGCATGCATTAAAACGTACCCAGCAGAATTTATCCGGACCTTTTGCCGGTGTGCCTTTTCTGGTCAAAGACCTGTTTCAGGAATATGCAGGTTATCCAACCTCTTATGGCTGTCAGGGCTTAAAACGGATCGGTTATATTGCCGAAACCAATGCCGAGATTGTCAATCGTTGGGAAAAAGCTGGAATTGTCACTTTTGGCCGTACCAATACGCCTGAATTTGGCATTAAAGGGATTACCGAACCAGATGCCTGGGGTAGCTGTAAAAATCCATGGAATTTACAACATAATAGCGGCGGCTCATCGGGTGGCTCAGCTTCTGCTGTGGCTGCCGGCATTGTGCCAATTGCGGGTGCAGGCGATGGCGGCGGTTCGATACGTATCCCCGCTTCATATTGCGGGCTGTTTGGTCTAAAACCAAGTCGTGGCCGTACCCCCTGGGGGCCGCAAATGAGTGAGGCCATGCATGGTGCAGCGATTCAGCATGTCCTGACTAAAACAGTGCGGGACAGTGCTGCAATGCTGGATGCCACGCATGGTGAAGATCACAGCTCGCTATTTAAGATTCAGCGTCCACAGCATCATTATCTGGATGTGATTCAGCAACCACCGAAAAAACTGAAAATTGCCTTTAATCCCCATTCTACCATTGGCACGCCTGTCTCTCCGGATGCTGTGAAAGCCATCGAACAGACGGCCAAACTGCTGGAATCTTTGGGACATGAGGTGGTTGAAGACCGTCCGGCCATCGATGGCATGCAACTGGCCAAGGATTTTATTACCACCTGGTTTAGCCAGTTTTCATTTATGCTGGATGAAATCCAGAAAGGCTACCCGTCTAAAGCGAAGGATTTTGAACTGGACTCTTTAGCACTGGCGGCTTTTGGAGCTAAAACCAGCGCACTTGATTATATCCAGAACCTGAATAACTGGGGCCAGTACGTGACCCAGATGAATCATTTCTTTGATGATTATGATCTGTATCTGACGCCTGCAACCGCAACCGTCGCACCGAAAAATGGCGAAGTCAAAACACCTGCATGGCAGAAGCCAATTTTAAAGGCTTTATTGGGTGTAGGTAAGGCCCATCTGCTGGCACAAGGTAAACTGGTCGATCAGATTGTCAAAGAAAACCTGAAATGGGTACCTTTTACTCAACTTGCCAATATTACCGGGCTTCCAGCCATGTCAGTGCCGTTGTACTGGAATGAACAAAACCTGCCGCTCGGTTCGCAGTTTATTGCACCCTTTGCCCGTGAAGACCTGCTATTGCAATTAGCTGCTCAACTGGAACAGGCACAGCCTTGGGTTCATCAGTACGCCAAAATTCGGATCTAAATTTTAAGCATCAGAGACATCATGAAGATATCTTTGATTGCTCAACTGTATTGGGCAACCCAAAAATCAATAACAAACCAAACAAAGTCGATGCGGCGGCAAACATAAAGATGGTTTCTCCGCCAATTTTATCCCAATAATAGCCCGCCAGAATGCTGCCACTTGCTACGCCTAAGCCCCACATGGTGCTATATAAAGCCTGTCCACGGCCTTGCTGTGCAGCAGAGAAATTCTGGAAAATAACCCGCATGGCGATCATGTGAAATAAACCAAAACTCAAGGCATGAATCGTTTGGGCAAAAAATTGTGCCACAAATGCAGATGGAAATACGCCTACAATCAGCCATCTTAAGCCAGTCATCAACAGGCAAAGTATCACCAAATGACGCCATGACCAGCGTGTCAGAAAGAAGGTAGCATAAGCAAACATAATAATTTCGGCAATAACCCCAATGGACCAAAGCAATCCGATCTGACTGCTACTAAATCCCGCCTGACTAAGATAATTACTATAAAAACTATAAAACGGCGCATGTGAAAACAGCATGATCAGTTCAATCAGAAAAAAACTGTATACAACCGGGCGCTTGAAAATCGGCCAGAGGGCTTCCAGCTTTTTCTGTGCAGTAGGCGCCGCCGTAGGTTCTTTAATGCTAAAAGACCAGAGAAAAGCCAGAAATGAAATACACAGCAATAAAACTGGAAGCATGCTAATGCTGATAATTTCAAAGATGGCGCCCAAGCCGAATACACCGATAATAAATCCAACCGAACCCCATTTCCGGACTTTGCCATAAAGTTCTGCTCTTTTTTCCCCGAGCCAGAATAGAGTCACGCCTTCAAATTGTGCCAAAATCGCATTTTGAAAAAAGCTGAAAATCAGCATCAGTAAAGCCACTGACTGAAAGCTGTTAGGAATGATAAACATCATCAACCAGATACAGGCTTCCATCCAGGTGGCAATCCGTACCAGCAACATGCGCTTACCAGATTTATCTGCAATCCAGCCCCAAATAAAAGGCGCAAAAAACCGAGTGAGAATCGCAATAGAAGATAAAATACCGATTTCCTGATAGTTAAAGCCTTGATCTTCCAGATACAGACTCCAGAACGGCATGAATGCGCCCACAATCGCATAGTAGAAAAAATAGAATCCTCCCAGTCTGGTACTGATTGCAAGTGCTTGCATTAAATTGTATTCCCTTGCATCTTCAATGGCTTATAAATACTAATAGTTGCGTCATATTGCATTGAATTGCCCTTACTTGCTGTTCAAAGGTCTACAAATCCACAGAAAATATATTTTAAAAAAATTTGTAGAGTGCACCCTAAGGCACGAAATTTTCGTAAGTTTATGGCTAAATGTGGCTAAAGTAAAAAATCAATATTGAAAGGCATTTACAATGCGTAAAACATGAATCTATTTTTATAGAGCAACCTCGGATAAAAATGGGAATATTTTTAAGAAGGAGTTATTTCAATTCACCTTTGATACTTAATAAAGCAAAGTTACGGGAATATTGAATACTTTTGAAATAAAAACACGCTTTAAATCTTCTCTCCAAATAGCTAAGCCACTGATTTAAAATCTTCAATCCTCTATTTAAGAGGCCTATTTTTAGAACTAAAATACTCATTGTGGAGTTTAGGTATCGAAGCAATATCCGATAATTCCACTGACTTCGCACTTTAGTAGACAAATCATCTACCTGCACCATGATTCAAAAATATGATGAAATATGAATAAGATATAAATCTCGAAATCCTACATATCGCTACACTCGCATCTCTAAATCATCTCATTGTAAGTGCTTTTAATATACCATTCTAGGCAGGTCGAATCTTCGACAATTAAAAATTGAGAAACTTATGTTAGTTAATACAAATACTGCTCAAAAAGCGTCTTTCAATCAATTTTCTAATAATGCGACTGAGAACAAACCCAAGCAAAATGAGCAAGAGCAAAAACCGAATCAAGGAGAGCCAGCTCCTATAACCAAAGAGCAAAATGATCAAAAAAATCAGGCGGATAAGAAAAACTCATAATATTATGTTGAATTAATAAAAGAAGCCTATCTCCCTGATAGGCTTTTTGCATTCAAAAGATAAACATTTTCCATAAAAGCCTGAGAAATAAAAAAGCCCATCCTATGATGAGCTCTTTAATCCAATAGATCTAATTCTTACGAAGCTGCGAATTCTTGCAGTACAAATTGTTTTACACTTTCATCAAAATTTGGTCTGGAAAGAGCGAGCTTGCCATTTTTCATAGATTTATAACAATAGCTTGCGGCTACGCCTACACCAAACAAAGTCAACAACTTCATTGCTCACCTCATTAACTGTCAGATTTGAATACAAAAATTAGCATTCAAATGTGTAGTTTTCCAACTTAATTTAGAGTGTTTTTTGTACTCCATGTTAATTAATGTATGGGTAGAAAATAACAAAGCTGACCATTGGATAAGCTGTTCTAACGTCAAAACCTAATTGTTGATGTGCATATCAACCCAATTAAGGAAGCTGTTTTTATCCGTAAATTTAGGTGCAGAACTTATGCTCAGTATTTCTTTATTTCCAAATTTACCACTAATGTTATGGAATGCTTGGACTTTAAATTCCTGAGGCTCTCCTTCGTGCAGCGTTCTAAAATACTCTACTGACTTATCAAACTCACTTTTCTCTTTAAAGCCAGGACGTTCTTTTAAAAACTCATAAACTTGTTCTAGAGCGGGTAAATAATTATTTCTAGGCATTCTATATTCTCTAAAATTATGAGTTTTATTGTGAATGCCTATTCTGAATTAATAGTGATAAGAATTTTTAAGCTTTTCTTACCGTTTATGTAACTCTTTCTTCTTTCAAGCAGTCACGACATACTTTCACTTCTTTACCATCCGCTTGGCATTCGATTTCTGTGACACCATGAAGACCGAATAAACAAAAGATAAAATGCAGCATGACCTTTCTGCGCAAAAGATAGCTCCTTCAGGCAAAGGAGGCAAAACTGGAAATAAAACTATAGCAATGGAATCTGGGCGCTCATTTTATCGAAGATTATTTTTCATCCATTGGCGAAAAATTACATTCATATTCACCATAAAAATTCCGTTTCCAGACCCAACTACATTTACGATTTCGAATTGTTTTGAGGTCATCATTCTTATAGTTTAATTGTTATCGCAGATCAGAATGCTAAGCAAAGAGGTCGGTCATGTGTTCAAACTATGAATTCCCCTCAAAAAGTCAGCTCTCTTTATTAGATCTTCATGCAGAACAACTTGAATTGAACATGAAATCACATGTTTACCCCTTAGCACCTGCTCCTATCATGATGCGAGGTGCTGAGGGGTTTGAGTTAGATATTGCACGTTTCGGACTGATTCCCTTTTGGGCGAAAGAATTAAAATATGGTCGACATACTTACAATGCCCGAACTGAAACAATAGCGTCCAAGCCAAGTTTTCGACATGCCTGGAAAAATAACCAGTTTGCTTTAGTGCCCGTGGATACTTTCTATGAACCTAAATATATCGATGGAAAACCGCACTGGTTTGGTATTTCACGTGAAGATGGCAACCCTTTTACCGTTGCAGCCATTTATGATGATGTGCTCATTGAGGGTGAAAAAATCAGATCATTTTCGATGCTGACTATAAATTCCGATCAACACCTATTGATGAAACAGTTCCACCATCCAGATGACGAGAAGCGCTCGATTATTGTGATTCCTGAAGAATCACGCCATGATTGGTTATGCTGCAATCATGAACAAGCTCATGAGCTTTTCTTTGAAATGAGAGATGAGTTTAGAGCGACACCCAGAGATCACCGGTTGTCGAAAAACTAAAAGCCCTAAAGCAAGTTAGGGCTTTTAAAATGTGAAAGAGCTATTTTTGTTCTCTCAATGGATTTTCCGGTTCTGCATTGGGTTTTTTCTCTGGCTTCACGCCCTTATACGAATCCTGATTGCCTTTATCATCATTAGATTCTTTTTGCGGATTTGATTCTTGCTCTGATTTATTGGTCATGTGTATCTCCTTTATCGATCCATTAAGAAATAAATATGACATCTGATCCTAAACATCAATATTATTTATGTTTCACATTCACTTTTTAGAAAAGCAAACTTTTCTGGAGGCGCTCTCACCTTTCACGACACTTGAAATTTAAATAATCAAATGAGCAGCGCTACCTGATTAGACAGCACAGCATGGAAATATCAGCTTAGGCGGGCATCGATTAAAAGAAAGTATCTGCCGATACATCAAAGCGCTCAGACAAAGCCTTGATATGACGGATATTCAGCTGACGTTTGCCATTCAATATTTCTGAAATTACTGATTGTGTCGCGACATCAGACAAGTCTGCTTGACTAAGCCCGTGTTGCTCCATCAACAAGGCCAAAGCCGTTCGTCCATCACCTTCTGGCATGGGTAGATGTTCATGCTCATACGCCGAAACCAGATCACCCAGTTGATGAATAAGCCCCATTAAAGGATGTGATTCATCATCGCCGACAATGTCCAGAAGCTCATCCAGAGCTTCAGTTAGTGTATGAAAGTCATCTTTATTTTCCGGCTTGCTGAGCAATGGTGCAACATAACGCCAGTGATCAACGGCCTGTTTAATCATTGCATTCATTCTAACCTTCCTTCCAATGACCTTTATCATATTCATGGTGAGACAAGACATGGCGAATATAAACGCGTTTTGCCTGATACATCACCACAGCAATCAGCCGAAGCTTGTTTCCACCGATATCGAATATATGAAACTTTCCAACCTTATCTACTGCGGGAAAGAGTCTCTTCATCTCAGCAAAATCCTTAGGATGATTGGCCTTCATCAGTCGATACCAACCATCTAATGCCGTTCCAGCCTGTGGCCACTTTTGCGTTGCTTCAAGAATTCGAGCGTGGGTGATCACATGCATATATTTTATCGCATTTTGCTATATTTCTAGTATATATAAATTATCGCATTTTTGCAATATATTCTTATCCGGCTATTTTAGTTCTCAATTTTAATCATTAATCGACATGTAATCCTATTTAAATCATACTCTCATAAAGTATAGACTGTGACCCGTATCATTTAAATCCAGTTGAGTTCAATCGTTATCTTGGATTTTTATTATAAAAATTTCACCCACAAACAAAAACCCCGCCAACTGATGATTGAACGGGGATTGAGCTTCATTAACACATCCGGTGAATTGGAACATTATTCAATATCTTTCAAGCAATCACGACACTCTTTCACCTCTTCATGATCACAGGTGTAATTGATTTCAGTCGCACCATGAAGGCCAAATAAACAAAATATAAACTGGATCATGCTTTTCTCCTGAATGTAACAAGCTTAATCAGTGATTAAGCTTGTATTGATTTTAAGACTCAATAACTCGATACGGAATAATCGGATCACGACCTGAGTAATAACTTAACCGCCTGAATACATTTCACAATTCAAGCAAAGTTAAGTTTTTGGCATTTAAGTTCGTGCAGGCTCTTCACTTTTAGTCTTTTGATCCTTCTTACAATGATCATTGCCCATCATATGACACATTTTTTCTTTGCAAGATTTAAAACAACAACCTACCATCACGCCCATGCCAAATGCACATATACATCTCATCATAGCTTTGTCCTGTCTTTTTATAAAAAGAGATATATAAATACCATCTATTCATGTTTCACTCTTGAGAGAATTTTCAGGCTTTATGTTGTATATGAAAACTTATGTGAAAGAGAATAATTAAAGTAAAAAGCTCTCATTGAGCAATCCGTGTTTATAAACAAGAAAAAGCCTGCTTAACTCTCCTAAATTAAGCAGGCTTTATAATGTGCTGATTTTCTAATTATTTTCATTAAGTTCTTGGAATGAAGCCAAGATATCACTGGCCCAGCAGTCAATCTGTGTGTGATATATAGAGGCTATGTTTCTAAATGTGCAATAAGCGTTACTTTTCTTAATTGAATGGCTTTAATTTAGGCAAAATATATTTTATTCGTTAAATTTTATGCTTAAGAGAAAACAGATGGACACTTTAGATCAATATGCATAACAATAAATTTGTTCATTTTTTAGGATAAAATTCCCTGTTGCTGTACTGTATGTGAATATCAGGAATTTTTGACTTCTTCTAAAGTTGGTAGATGACTGCTTTCTTTTTGGCTATTTCTCTCTATAATTTTTGATATGACAAATAACAAGATTTTGACATCATGATAAATCGTATACTGATTACTTTATTGATAAGTCTGACAATAAGTGGCTGCCAAAAGCAGCAAGCCGACAGTTCAGCGGAACCTGATCAAGCCCTCAAAGCCCAATTTGAACAATCAGATAATCAACTCAGTGCTTATCTGGACAAACTAGATTCTTCCAGTATTAGTCCAGAAGAAAGAACACGCATACTCTGTGAACAATATCCTAAAGAATATAAAACTCGTTATATGCCGGCTTTATTAAAACTTATGCCTCAGGAATATACAGAAAAAGGACTGCTTACAGATTTAGACAATGCCTTAAGCTTTTATAAGCAGAAAGCCAATATCCAGTGTTAATTCATACTGATTAACGTCTATAACCAAATTTTCACCCTAAAAAAACCGCCTGATTCAGGCGGTTTTTTTATGAACGTACAGCTTAAACAGAATTAACGCTACAGTTTTGGCAGATCTTATGAATCATACCCACGCTACTAGTTAATTCTATTATGGCTGCTAGTTCTGTTGATTATTCCAGATCTTGTTGAGATTGCTGGTTTTTTTGCTGATTACGCTGTGGCTGCTGTTGTTGCTGCTGATCGCGCTGTTGTTGGTTATTTTGTCCCTGCGGCTGTTGTTGCTGCTGGTTATTTTGTTGCTGGTTTGGGTTTTGCTGGTTGTTTTGCTGACGCTGTTGATCTTGCGTGCCTTGTTGGTTTTGCTGTTGTTGCTGTTTCTGTTGGTCTTGCTGTTGATTATTAGCCATGGTGTAACTCCTTACTATTTGCTTTAAATTAATTAAAAGCCGATAGAGTTTCGACTTAATATCTACTCTATGCATTTTTCAGAATTCTCCAACCTATAACCTGTTACAGATTAATTCAATGTAAAAAATGGTAAGCCAAGTAGTTGAAATCAAGATTAATAAGCAACATAAATTACTTTATCCAATAAAATAGACACATGATGAAAGATAATATGTTTCGAAATTTTTATTATTCAATAAAAGGAATAACTTAACCTGAGTAAAATATATAAAAAAGACATTTAAAATATTTTAAAAAATAACAATATATTATCAAGTAAAATATATTAAAAACCTATGCTCATGATATTTATGATTAAATTCAATAACTCAGCCTAAGTATTAATATTTTTAAAAATGGAATAAAACATGCAAAAGGTAATTGTTCTAAACAGTTTTTTAATAAACGAATATACGATACGTAACATTGAATCACGTATAACGACTAAGTTGTTTCCAATTTATCTTGACTTTAATAAAAGATATTTATCAATCAGACTGACATTAATTTTGGTAATTTTTTATTTTTAAAAAGCTTTTATTAACTTAATGTTAGCCAAATAATAAGCCTCTTAAAAAAAGAGGCTTATTCACTTTAAGGTTTATCTTAGATATTCACAACTTTAACAATAATCGTTTGGGTATCTTCCTGCTCTTCAGCCAGATGTAAACGTTTAAGCTCTTTGCTTTTTACTTTGAACTGTAAATTCTGATAAGAAATCGTGCTTGGAATCTGATCAAAATATTGACCATCAGCATCAATTTCTTCCTGAAATAATGGTGTACCCAATTGGTAGTCAAGACTTTTTAAGACTACATATTTTACTGTGGTTTTCATTCTAACGCCCTACTTTCACTAAGCACTTTATTTTTATTTTTACCACTGTTCAGCTTGAGAAGAAACCTCTATTTGAAAAAATAGTCTAAGCTTTAACCACTCAGGTTTTGTGATCAAATCAGTATCAAATTGTACTAATCCATGAAAAATTTTAACTTTCATAAAAATATAAATATACTCGGAGTTGAACGACAGAAAAAATCTGTCTAAATTAAGCTAAAACCACTCGGATCATAAAGAAAATATAGAGACTATGATAAAGACCTGTTGCAACTTACTCGAAGAGAAAAATATAAAAATTGCCTTTATTGAAAGTGCGAGCTCTGGATATCTATGTAGCCAGTTTTCCATCTGTAAAAGTGACGGCGCCGAAATTCTGGCTGGCGGATTGGTCTGCTACGATGTTGGTGTAAAAACTTCGGTATTAAACATTCCCCAGACTTTGATCAATAGTTACACTGCCGAATCCATGCCAGTTACTGTTGCCTTGGCAGAAGCGGGTAAAAAGATGTTCCGGGATGCAGACTGGATTATTGCCTGTACAGGTTTGCTTAAACCCGGTGGTAGTGCGACACCAGAGAAACCGGGAGGGACTTTTTTTGTAGCAATTAATGATGGTACTCAAGTGCATCAATTCCAGTATTATTTGAAAGGTACTCCACTCGAACGTCTGAATAAACTGTCTGCCGTGGTTGCACACGATATGATTAATCTACTCAATCATTAATCTAGTTTTATAATTACGCCGCAACAAGCTTCATTATTTCTACTGTATTTTAAGATAGATTAGCATGATCAAATGCTAATCTATTTTTTGCGGGTAGAATAACCATGAATATTAAAACTGCGCTGTTTCTGCTCCCTCTTGGCTTGCCCAGTCTGGCTTTTGCTACGGTCGGTGGCCCACAAAATATTGAAATTCTAGGCTATGAAGTCAAAGAGCAAAAGCTCTATGTCATGCGTCATTACCTTGATGGTCGTGGGCGCTTGCCACAGCTGTATTATTATAATTTTAAATCCGCAAAACCGAATCAGTTGATTCAGGTCAACTCCTTATATATCAATCCAAAAACCAAACGTATTGATTATGACCAAGACAGTCGCAAGTTTGATCAGGACATTGCCAAAATCAAAAAGCGTTTAGTTCCACTGAGTCCGATTCAAAGTTCAAAGCCACAACTTAAAATTTTAAAAACCACAACAGGGACGGCAGCTGCCTGGTACGATCCACAAGAAAAAGTGCCAAAATGGACTTATCAATATCAAGTCAAATCTGGCTCACAAAAAAGTCCGACCCATCAAGCGGTCAGTTATCAGCAAGGTCTAAAAATTAGCCAGGCCTATAAAGTTCCTAAACAGAATAAAACGCTGGTGACAGTCAAGTATTTGGGGATTCCTTTTGAAACAGGCTATAGCATTGAAGATCCAGTCCTGTTAAGTCGATAAAAAATAAGGTCTCGATTGAGACCTTATTTTTTATTCAAGATATTAATAAATATTAAGCCGCTGTAGAACGCTCGGCGATCGGTACTACTTTACGCAGTTCAGGCCCAGTATAATCCGCGCTTGGACGGATAATACGGTTGTCTGCACGCTGTTCCATCACATGTGCTGCCCAGCCTGTGACACGTGACATGACAAAAATCGGGGTAAACAGCTTGGTTGGAATCCCCATAAAGTGATAAGCCGAAGCATGGAAGAAATCGGCATTACAGAATAATTTCTTCTCACGCCACATCACTTCTTCGCAGCGCACTGAGACCGGATAAAGTACCGTATCACCGACATCTTTGGCTAAACGCTCAGACCAGATTTTGATGATGCCATTACGCGGATCATTGTCTTTATAAATCGCATGACCGAAGCCCATAATTTTTTCTTTACGTTCCAACATGCCCAGCATTTCACGTTCAGCTTCTTCAGGCGAAGTCCAGTTTTCGATCATATCCATTGCAGCTTCGTTAGCACCGCCATGTAGAGGGCCACGCAAGGAACCGATTGCACCGGTAATACAAGAATGCATGTCAGATAAAGTCGATGCACATACACGCGCCGTAAAGGTCGAAGCATTAAATTCATGCTCTGCATATAGAATCAAAGAGACATTCATCACCTGTTCATGCAGTTCATTTGGCTTTTCGCCACGTAATAAATGCAGGAACTGTGCACCGATTGAATCATCATCGGTATTTTCTTCAATACGCACGCCGTCATGGCTATAACGATACCAGTAACAGATAATTGCCGGTAAAGTGGCAAGAATACGGTCTGCAATATCCTGTTGCTGTTCAAAAGACAGTTCAGTTTCAAGATTGCCCAGCATCGATACGCCAGTACGCATTACATCCATCGGATGAGAATCGGCAGGAATCCGTTCTAGCACTTCTTTTAAGGCTTGAGGTAGCGTGCGCAAAGATTTTAATTTGGCTTTATAGGCAACTAACTGCTCTGAAGTTGGCAGTTCGCCAAAGAAAATCAGATAAGCCACTTCTTCAAACTGGCAATGTTCAGCCAGATCCTGTACGTCATAACCGCGATAGGTCAGACCTGCGCCACTTTTGCCTACAGTTGAGAGTGAAGTTTTCCCTGCCACTTGTCCACGCAATCCTGCGCCGGTGAGTACTTTTCCTTCAGCCATTTTTTTAATTCTCCTGTTTAAACAGTTTATCTAATGTGTCTTCGAAGCTGTGATAATCTAAAAATTCGTAGAGTTCTTTGCGTTGCTGCATAATATCCAACACATTCACCTGAGTGCCGTGTTCACGCACCGAACGCATCACTTCAAGGGCTGCCTTTTGCATGGCACGTGTCGCTGATAATGGATACAGCACCATGCCAATACCCTGCTCTGCCAACTCATTTACCGTATAATACGGTGTATCACCAAATTCGGTAATATTTGCCAAGACTGGCACACCAACTGCATCGCATACGGTGCGATACATGGTGATATCGGTCATCGCTTCGGCAAAAATTGCATCTGCACCCGCTTCAACACAGGCACAAGCACGATCAATCACCGCTTGCAGGCCTTCTTTTTGTAGCGCATCGGTACGCGCCATGACCACAAAGTTTGCATCGGTTTTCGCATCGACCGCCGCTTTAATACGATCGACCATTTCCTGCTGTGACACAATTTCTTTATTTGGACGATGACCACAACGCTTTTGTGCCACCTGATCTTCAATATGCACCGCGGCTGCACCAGCTGCAATCATCTGTTTGATCGTGCGGGCAATATTTAATGCGCCGCCCCAACCGGTATCGATGTCGACCAATAAAGGTGTATCAACACGTTCTGTAATCCTGCGTACATCTTCCAGAACATTATCCAGACTGGTCATGCCCAGGTCAGGCAAACCATAAGAATAATTCGCGACACCCGCACCTGATAAATAAATGGCTTTATAACCGACTTGTTTGGCCATCATGGCAGCATAGGCATTTACCGTACCCATAATTTGCAATGGTTTCTCGACTTCAAGTGCTTGTCTAAATCTTAGACCTGCAGACATTTGTTCTGTCATCTTCCTTTTCCACAGTCTTGGCTATAATTATTGAAACTCGAGTATACTCATTTGGCTTGTTCATTCCACAATCTGATAGAACAAATACTCTAAAACTTTAGTCAAATTTTTAAGTTTTACTTTACCTAATCCGGCAAATACTGCGCTTATGCGGTGCAATTATGAAATATGTACATATATTTGCTATGATGGCGTTTCAATCTTTATTGACATGTTGATGTATTATCTCCTATGCAAGACCTCGTCCTAGAACCGCTCGCCAAAGACCTGCCGCAGACCAAACGTGGTCATGAGCGCTGTATTGCGCTGCTGAACAGTGCAACCGAGCTGTTTCTGGAACGGGGTTATGATGCTGTGTCTCTCGATGATATTGTTCAGCACGCAGGTGGCTCCAAGGCCTCCATTTATAAGTACTTTGGCAATAAAGAAGGCTTGTTTAAGGCCATCTGTGATTATCGTCGTATCAAGTTTTTTGAAGATATCAGCATTCCGATCGAACTGATGGCACTGGATTTTCGTAGTTATCTGGTTCACACCTTGCTGAATTTTTATCATCAGATCATGCAACCTGAAAACTCAGCCTTCATGCGTCTGGTTCTGGAACAGAGTCAGCGTAATCCAGAACTGGCTCAGCATATTCATGAACACGGTCCTGTACATGTCCAGAGTGCGATTGCCACTGCATTAGAACAGGCAGATGCACAAGGCTTATTGCATTGTGAAAATCCGCAATATTCGGCTCAGCTATATTTTGGTATTTTGCGTAATCTGGAATGGCGCATCCTGATGGGAATTTCCATACAAGAAGATGATCAGGAAATCGACAAATACATCAGTTATTGTGTGGATCGCTTTTTAGACGGTCATCAAAAAGTCTAGTTTTTTTGCATTTTTCATTGCTTATAGTATATTAGCCGATTCCGTATTTTTTCTTAAACTAACCAACAACTGATTGTTGATCGAGTTTTTCGGCAATTATTGTGGAGTAACGAATGGCTCTCCGTCACTTTCTCACCTTACGCGATTTATCAACTTTAGAACTTAACCAGATTTTGCAACGCGCAATTGAGCTTAAGCGCAAACAGCATAACAATGAAGTGTTCCAACCATTTGTTGGTAAAGTGATGGGCATGATTTTTGAGAAATCGAGTACCCGTACGCGTGTTTCGTTTGAAGCTGGCATGAGCCAATTTGGTGGTAGCGCAATTTTCCTGTCTTCTCGCGATACCCAGTTAGGCCGCGGTGAACCGATTGAAGATTCTGCACGCGTGATTTCAAGCATGCTAGATATCGTGATGATCCGTACTTTCGGTCATGATATCGTGGAACGTTTTGCATCTTATTCAAAAGTTCCTGTGATTAATGCTTTAACAGATGATCACCATCCTTGCCAGTTACTTGCTGACATGCAGACCTATGTAGAGCAACGCGGCTCAATCGAAGGTAAAACTGTTGCCTGGATCGGTGATGGCAACAACATGTGTAATTCATATATTGAAGCAGCACACATGTGGGGCTTTAATCTGAAAATTGCAGCGCCAAAAGGTTATGAACCACAAGAAAAATTCCTGTCTGAATTTGCGCATTGTGTTGAACTGGTCGATACCGCTGAAGATGCAGCCGTGAATGCTGACCTGATTGTGACTGACGTTTGGGCAAGCATGGGCCAAGAAGAAGAACAAAAAATCCGTGAGAAAGCATTTGCAGACTATCAAGTGAATGAACGCCTGATGGATCTTGCGCATCCGGATTGTTTGTTTATGCACTGCTTACCTGCGCACCGCGGCGAAGAAATTTCAGAAAACTTGCTTGACCATAAAAATGCCGTGGTTTGGGATGAAGCTGAAAATCGCTTGCACGCACAGAAAGCCCTGGTTGAATTCCTGATTAATGAAAATCTGAAAAAAGACTAAATTAAAAGCTGAATCTTCACAAATTAAGCACCAATCTCTGGTGCTTTTTTTGTCTCAGCTCTTATAATCATGATTGAAATGGAATAAAAAGTGATGTTATACAATGCAAAAAAAATATTGGGCTTTGGCACTATTGGTAGGTTTTAGCAGTGCCACCTTCTCCGTTCATGCTTCTGAATTTGATCAATATCTTCAGGAAAAAAATATTATTGACAGCAAATTTAAAATTCAGAAAAAAGCTGAACTGAATGAATTACTCGCAGTACTGAGTGCAGAAGATTCCAGAACTTTACCTTTACAGATCGATCAGAATACAATTATTGAACAATTACAGTTAAGTGCCAATAAAACCACATTGAAAGGTTTAATCACCACACCGGATTTTAGCCAATTTGAAAAAGATCTGGGCCGCAAAGAAGTGATGAAAATGATCCGTAATAATCTGCTCAATAATTGCGAGATTTTCTTTGAGCATCGCTATCAGATTGAAAACCCATACAAGGTCGAGCTCAGCCTGAGCTCGCAAACACAAACCTATAAAACTGATATTTCCCAGAAAGATTGCAAATTGAAATAGTCTAAAGAAATAAGATATTGGCTTTTATTCAGGATTAAAACATCAAGAAAACAAAGAGGTCGCTATAGCTGCCTCTTTTTGATGAGGTTTGCTGTTATATCCTGCTAACGCACCAAACCTTGCGGCTGTAGAATTATAATCAGTGCCCCCAGTATTACTACCATCCCGCCAAGCAAATCCCAACGTGACAGTGTGACTTGATCAACGAAGCGCAACCACATTAGCGCCGAAAAAATATAGATGCCACCATAAGCGGCATAAATCCGTCCAGAAGCAGCCGGATGCAAGGTGAGTAGCCAGACGAAAGCCGCCAAAGCCAGAGCTGTTGGAATCCACAACCAGTGACTTCTTCCCTGATTTAAAATCAGGTAGGGAAAATAACAGCCTAAAATTTCCATCAATGCCGTGACCAGAAACAGGCAAAAAGTGGTGAGCAGCTTGGTAATTTGAATATCCATGATTTGTCTTTTGAACTGTATGAATGAATTTGATGATTTAAAATATGAGTGCATGAAAAAACCCGTGCTTGCACGGGTTTTATTTTTTCATATTGATTAAGCAGGTTCAGCAGTCTGGTCTTCAAAGACTTCAAGTTTTAAGCCAACAGCTTTACCATTTTCTTTCTTCACCGACACTGCAACATTACCGCCATTTTCAGCCAGTTCACCAAACAGGATCATTTCTGCCAATGGTTTTTTCAGGTGTTCCTGAATCAGACGCTGCATTGGGCGTGCGCCCATTAAACGGTCATAGCCTTGCTCTGACATCCATTCACGCGCACTCTGATCCACTTCCAGCATGACTTTCTTATCATCCAGTTGCGCTTGAAGTTCGGTCAGGAATTTATCCACGACATTTTCAATGATGCTGCTTGGCAATGCCTTGAACTGAATCACGCCGTCAAGACGGTTACGGAATTCCGGAGAGAAGGCTTTCTTCATCGCTTCCTGGTTATCGTTGCTATTGTCCTGTTCCATAAAGCCAATGCTAATACGTGAAATACTTTCAGCACCAATATTGGTGGTGAGTACCAAGACCACGTTACGGAAATCCGATTTACGTCCGTTATTGTCGGTCAAGGAACCATGATCCATAATCTGCAATAACAGGTTAAAGACATCTGGATGCGCTTTTTCGATCTCATCAAGCAATAGCACACAATGTGGATTTTTATGGATCGCATCAGTCAACAAACCACCCTGATCAAAACCGACATAGCCCGGAGGTGCACCGATTAAACGCGACACTGCGTGGCGTTCCATGTACTCGGACATATCAAAGCGAACCAGCTCTACGCCCATCTGCTTAGCCAGCTGCTTGGTCACTTCGGTTTTACCGACACCGGTTGGGCCAGCAAAAACAAAGCTGCCCACAGGTTTATCTGGAGATTTCAAACCGGCACGAGACAGTTTAATGGCAGACGCTAAAGCTTCGATCGCTTCATCCTGACCAAAGACCACCCGTTTCAGATCGCGCTCAAGATTTTCCAGTACGCTCTTGTCATCTTTAGAGACCGTTTTTGGTGGTATACGCGCAATTTTCGACACGATATCTTCGATATTTTCTACCGTGATCAAACTGTCATCTTGTTCAGCTTTTAAACGGCGCTGCGCACCTGCTTCATCAATCACGTCAATGGCTTTATCTGGCAAGAAACGGTCATTGATGAACTTCGCAGAAAGTTCAACCGCAGATACCAATGCCTGATCGTCATATTGCACATGATGGAAATCTTCAAACTTGGATTTCAGGCCACGTAGGATATCAATGGTTTCAGAAATAGATGGCTCATTCACATCGATTTTCTGGAAACGGCGTGACAAAGCATGATCTTTCTCAAAGACCTGACGGTATTCCTGAAAAGTGGTTGAACCAATGCAACGTAAAGTGCCATTGGCCAATGCAGGCTTGATCAGATTCGATGCATCCATGGTGCTGCCCATACTGGAGCCTGCACCAATAATCATGTGAATTTCATCAATAAACAGCACAGCTTCAGGTTTCTTTTTCAGCGCATTTAAAAGCTGTTTCAAGCGTTTTTCAAAGTCACCACGGTATTTTGTTCCGGCAACTAATGCTCCAATATCCAGACTGAAAATTTCAGCATTTTCGAGTGGTTTTGGCGCTTTACCATTAACGATCAACCATGCCAAACCTTCTGCAATCGAGGTTTTACCGACCCCCGGATCACCGACAAGAAGTGGGTTATTTTTACGGCGGCGGCACAGAATTTGAGCGGCACGTTCAATTTCTTTTTCACGACCAATCAGTGGATCGGTCTTGCCCTTTTGCGCTTCGATATTGAGATTAGTCGTATACAGTTCAAGCGGACCTGAACTGGCTGAAGATGCAGACTCACCATCGAGGTCTTCAATTTCTTCTTCACCCTGTACTTCTTCTTTACGCGTACCATGAGACAGGTACTGAGTTAGCGTAAGGCGATTAATTTGATGACGTTTCAATAGATAGACGGCAAATGAGTCACGCTCAGAATACATCGCAACCAGAATATCAGCACCTTCTACAGTCCGATCACCACCGCTAGATTGCACGTGAAAAATCGCGCGCTGCAAGATCCGGTCAAAACTTTCTGTTGGGTGTGGTGCCTGATCACTATTTTCACCAAGCTTAGGGGTATGCTGTTCTACGTATTCTTCTAATTCCTTGCGCAACACGATAATGTCTGCGCCACATGCTTTAAGCGCATTTACGGCAGAGTCATTGTCAAGCAAGGCTAATAATAAATGTTCTACGGTCAGGAACTCATGTCTCTTTTGACGAGCCATGCTGACAGCCAAACGTAGTGATACTTCTAATTGACGACTGAGCATGTAACCCCCTTAATCTTTAGGCTCTATTTGGCAAAGTAATGGATGACCTTGTGATCGAGCATAATTATTGACTTGGTTCGCTTTGGTTTCCGCAATGTCTCGAGGATAGACCCCAGCTACACCCTTTCCTTCATAATGTACAGTTAGCATTACTTGTGTAGCTTGGTCAAGATTCATTGCAAAGTATTGTTGTAAAATTTCAATTACAAATTCCATCGGGGTATAGTCGTCGTTCATTAAAACGACAGCATATAAGGGCGGACGTTTCAGTTCTGGCGGTGCAGTCTGCACAGCAAGGTCAGAATCATCACCTTCCAGAGGTTCATTTGCTAAACGCGGGCTGATATGCCAATCAACAATTCCAGATTCATAAAAAGAATTTTTGATATCACTTAAACACATTTGACGTTTATTGCTTGGCATAAGATTTATATTTCACACTTAATTTGCATTTGCTTCGGTTTTCGGAATTTCTGACAAGGCGGCAGACTGATTTTCAACTGCTTTGCCCTGTTCCCAGCTAAAACGACGGATCACCGGTTTGGCACCGCTGAGACGTATCTCAATAAATTCTGGCTTAAAGCCTTTTGGCATGCTCCAGCGACCTGTTAAACGCTCATAATTTTCAAAATTAAAGTTTTTGTCTTCCAGTGGCACCACCAGAATTTCAGTCCCTTTAATCAAGCGTAATTCAATACTCCCAGAGGCACGACTTTTGCCCGGACTAACTTGAACCAGATCAATCTGATATTCAAAGGCATTTTCAGGCAAAGGCTTAATCGACAGGTTTTGCACGGCCAAAGCCAAACCGCCACGCTGACGTAAGACCTCGCGATAAATGGTTCCGACACTTTCAGCCTGCACCTGTTCATCACGCGCCTTGGTCATGGCCAGATAGAGATCATTGGCATTACTCACCGCCAGATCACGCTCCTGAACCGCAGTATTCAGATTCTTATTTAATGTTTCCAGACTGGCTTTTTGTGTCTGTACCACATCGACCAGTTGCTCTGCATCTGCATCATAACCCGCCGCAGTCAAACCCTGACGGTGTCCTACGGTATATCCGAGCACACCACTGCTCAAGATCAATACAGCCGCACCAATGACCAAGGGCGTATTGCCTTTCATCAAAGATTTTTTTGCAGCTGGTTCCTGAGGAATGGTCGTATTTGACTCGTTATTCGGCATTTTGATCTCTTGTTTGCTTTATTCAAGACACACATTTAAATCCAAATCTAAATGTGTGTGAAGTTCTAATACGTTTCTTATGGTAATAAACCAATATTATTTAAGCCAGCATCTTCGGCAAATCCGAACATCAGGTTCATGTTTTGTACGGCCTGACCTGCTGCACCTTTCACCAAGTTATCCTGTACAACCAGGACTACCAGCTTGGTCGGTTGCGGCTTGTACAAGGCTATACGCAACTGATTGGCACCACGCACTGAACGGGTTTCTGGTGAGCTGCCTGCTGGCATGACATCGACAAAAGTTTCATTGGCATAGAACTGTTCATACAATGCCTGTAAATCTGCTGCTTGTCCTGCTTCAGTGAGATCGATGTAGATGGTCGACAACATACCACGGATCATTGGCACCAAATGCGGAACAAATAAAATGTGATCAAACACATCTTTTTGACCTGAGATATTTTCCAGAGCTTCGACAATTTCAGGATGATGGCGGTGACCTGCTACGCCATAGGCTTTAAAGTTATCGGCATTTTCAGTATAGATGCCGCCCAAGCTTGCTTTACGACCTGCACCCGACACACCTGATTTCGCATCAATAATAATGCTTTCAGGTTTCACTAATGCGTCACTTGATGTTAATACTGGCGCCAGCCCCAACTGAACCGTGGTTGGATAACAACCCGGGTTTCCAACTACATTGGCCTGTTTAATTTGTTCACGATTCAATTCAGATAAACCGTAAATAGAGTCTTTCAACAGTTCTGGGCAAGCATGTTGCATGCCATACCATTTTTCAAACTGTTGCAGATCTTGTAAACGGAAATCTGCAGCCAGGTCAATGACTTTGGTCTTTGCAGCCACAAGCGCTTCAGCATGTTTCATTGCGACACCATGCGGCGTTGCAAAGAACACGACATCGCATTTTTTAAGTTCATCGATATTTAAATCTGAATATTGAAGATCGGTATGTCCGCGTAAACTTGGGAACATATCATCTACACGGCGACCATTTTCGGTACGTGATGTTAGTACATTCACCTGTACATTTGGGTGTCGTAGCAAAAGACGCAACAATTCAACGCCTGTATAACCTGTACCACCGACAATACCAACAGTAATCACGATCACTACCTCAAATCAAAGTTTCCATTTCGTAACTGCGTAGTATGACAGGAAGTTGAGGTTTTCTAAACTGTTTCAGCGGGGATTACTGGTTTTTTATAAGTACTGAAGACAATTTTAAAATTAAAGAGAGATGGAAAAGTAATATCTATATTGCTTAGGCTATTTTAAGCCTTTATTTCCCTCTCATTCTCTATTCAGTTCAATTTTAAGCTTCCCACCAATATGGCAACGGCGTATTTTTTAGCATTTTCCGATGCTGCTGAAAATGCGGATCATATTTGGCCACTTCCGCCCAAAAAAGTGAACTATGATCAAAATATTGGGTATGTGCCAGTTCATGTACCGCGACATAACGGGTAATTTCTTCGGGAAATAGCACCAAAGCACTATTCAGCATAATGTCATGCTGAGCAGAACAACTGCCCCAGCGGGTTTTGGGCTGTCGAATATTGCACTTCTTAAAAGGCAGATTGCATTGCTGTGAGACAAGATTTAAATATAGGGGAAGCTGGTCTTTGGCATAGCTGATGACAAAGGCTTTTAAATATTCCTCAGGATGTCGATCACTGACACAGAGCTGTAACTTCTCAGAATCAAAAACAAAGTTATGTTTCTGGCTTTGATAATAAATCTGAACTGGCACGTTTAAATTAAACAACTGTAGCTCAGTTGGTAGCGTTCGGTCTATTTTTTGGACTTTTTCCTGCTGCGATTGCCAGGTTTTAATCAGCCATTGTTCTGATTGTTTTAAAAATTCTTGAACTTGGCGCTGTGTACAAAACTGCGGCACAGTTAATTTAATTTGCGTCGGCTCTACACGCAGTCTCAAGCGTGTTGCGCGTAATTTTCGAGTGATTTGGATTTCAGGGAGGTTTGGAATCATATTTTATTGATTTTATTTTTAATCCTCCCTAACCCTCCTTTTTTCAAAGAGGGGCTTTTAAAAGTCTCCCTTCTCGCACTTGTTTTAAAGCAGTGCTTTAAAACTTCGCTCAGGGAGATTTAGGGGGATTTAATTTATAAAATTAAAGGATTAAACCGCAGTACGTTCTTCAATACCATCATTGGTTGCCACAATTGCGATGTCCGCTTTATTAATCGCAAAAATTCCGTTACAGACCACGCCAGGAATATTGTTAAGCGTTTTTTCAAGCTCGAGTGCATTTAAGATATTCAGATTATGCACATCTAAAATCACATTACCATTGTCAGTCACGACACCTTCACGATATGCAGGATCACCGCCCAGAGAGACAATTTTACGTGCAACCGCAGAACGTGCCATAGGAATTACTTCAACTGGCAGTGGGAAATCGCGTCCTAATTGTCCGACCCATTTTGAATCATCCACGATACACACAAATTTTTTCGCAATCGATGCCACAATTTTTTCACGTGTCAGTGCTGCACCACCACCTTTGATCATATGCAAATGACGATCAATTTCATCTGCGCCGTCGACATAAGCATCTAGTCCGCCGACAGAGTTCATATCGACCACTTCAATGCCTAACTTCTTAAGACGTTGCGCCGTTGCTTCAGAACTTGCCACAGCCGCTTCTAACTGAAGTTCTGGCAATAAATCGATTAAAAAGTTAACCGTACTTCCGGTACCTACGCCTAAAATGCCGCCTTTTGGTAAGTGTTTCAGAGCAGCACGGGCCGCTGCTTGTTTTTTCTCATCTTGGGTTGCATATAGACTCATGGCTTCACTCAACTATTTTGGACTTTTGCAGTATTTTCGAACCGCAAAGCCGTATGGTTTGTTACAATAAGCGCCTATTTTAAACTGTTAGATGGAAAATTAACATGCTGTCTCGTTTGGTTCGACAAATATTACAAGCAACGGTCTACGATGTTGCAATCGAAACTCCACTCGAAGCAGCACCACGAATTAGCGAACGACTCAATAATAACATCCGCTTTAAACGTGAAGATTTACAACCGGTTTTTTCATTCAAATTACGTGGTGCTTATAACCGCATTAGTCAATTGCCGAAATCTCAACTGGAACGTGGTGTCATCACAGCTTCAGCAGGCAACCATGCGCAAGGCGTGGCATTATCGGGTAAAAAATTGGGTATTCGCGCCATTATCGTAATGCCAAAAACAACACCAGATATTAAAGTCCAAGCGGTAAAACGCCTTGGGGGTGAAGTTGTTTTACATGGTGACTCATTCGACGTTGCCAACAAATATGCAATTCAACGTGCTCAAGAAGATGGCATGACTTTTATTCCGCCTTATGATGATGAGCTGGTGATGGCGGGTCAAGGTACCATTGCCAATGAAATCTTGCGTCAATGGCGCGATGTTGATTATGTATTTGTAGCGGTAGGTGGCGGTGGCCTGATCGCAGGTGTGGCAGCCTACCTGGGTGATGTTGCCCCGCATGTCAAAGTCATTCCGGTGGAATATGACGAATCGGCATGCTTAAAAGCAGCTTTAGAGGCCAATGAACGTGTCATTTTACCTTCTGTGGGTTTATTCGCTGACGGTACAGCCGTTGCACAAATTGGTGAAAAACCATTTGAAGTGATTCGCCTGCAAAAGTCAGATAATTCTGGCCCGATCGTAGAACCACATGTGGTACTGGTCAATACCGACGAAATTTGTGCAGCCATTAAAGATACTTATGACGAATGCCGCAGCATTGTCGAACCCTCAGGTGCTATGGCATTGGCCGGCATTAAAAAATATGTCGAAGAACATAAAATCGAAGGCAAAAATATGGTGTCGATTGTATGCGGTGCCAATATGAACTTCGACCGTTTGCGTTATATCGCCGAACGTACCGAACTCGGTGAACGTAAAGAAGCGATTTTTGCCGTGACGATTCCGGAACAGAAAGGTTCATTCCTCAACTTCTGTCGCGCTTTGCAAGGTCGCAATATTACCGAATTTAATTACCGTGCCAGTGATGTCTCTGCTGCTCAAGTATTTGTTGGGATCAGCTTAAAAAATGGTGAAAAAGAACGTCAGGAAATTTATGAAACGCTAAAATTCCAGTATGACGTCGATGACCTGTCTGATGATGAAGTGGCAAAACTGCATATTCGTTACCTGATTGGTGGTCATGCCGATATTGAAAATGAACGCCTGTTCCGGGTGGAATTTCCAGAACGTCCTGGTGCTTTATTAATGTTCCTGGAACGTCTTGGCCCAACGCATAACATTACCCTGTTCCATTACCGTAACCACGGCGCTGCGGAAGGGCGTGTTCTGGTGGGTCTGGAGGCGACCGATGCGCAGCAGAATCCGGATGGCTTGATTGAAACCCTTGAAACCATTACATATCCATATCAGGAAATTACCAATAATCTGGGCTATCAGCGCTTCCTGAAGTAATTGTTAAAATATAGACCGCCTTTCGAGGCGGTTTTTTATGTGCAACTCAAAATCATGATCATACTATTTATCTCGGCATAGCTTGCTGAATAGCAGCGCAATTTTTACGAAATTCTCTTACACTAAAATTGAGATGTAATAAAAATAGTTAGGACAATATTCATGGCATTATTTGCAGTGATTGGGCTGGGTAGTTTTGGTGCGACTGTGGCCACGCAACTGATCAGTCTGAATCATGAAGTGATCGGAATCGATCTGAATAAAAAATATGTAGAAAATATTTCTGATCAACTGACCCATGCTGTAATTGCTGATGCAACCGATGAGCATGTGCTGGATGAACTGAATGTGCAGCGTTGTGATGCCGTAGTCGTGGCGATCGGAGAAGATATTGAAGCCAGTATTTTGTGTGTATTGCACCTGAAAAATATGGGCGTCAAAAAAATCTGGGTAAAAGCCAAATCCAAATCCCATCACATGATTCTGACCCATCTCAATGTCGAGAAAATCATTCATCCCGAAGAAGATATGGGTGTTCGTGTGGCGCAGTCCTTAAGCTATCCGATGGTCAGTCGCTATATGGCACTTGAAGATGATCATTATATTGTCAAAATCGAGATTCATGCTGATCATCATGGTACGCCACTGAATCAACTGATGAAGCATGCACCCGAAATCAGCACCTTATTACATAAACGTGGATCTGTGGTGCAATACCAGGTAGCAGCCGATTTAATTCTCCAGGAAAACGATATTTTGCTGGTTGAAGGATTATTGGAACCCTTACGCCGTCTTTCCAAATACTTCAAACACCTATGAACACCTCAGACCTAAAGCAACATAGAACCGTTAATCTCAGCCCTCCGAGCTTATTGGCTTTGGGGTTTCTCGGATTAATCCTGCTCGGCTCGCTGCTGCTGATGCTGCCTATTGCGCATCATGGGGAAATCAGCTGGCTGGAAGCCATTTTTACAGCAACCTCTGCGGTGACGATTACCGGACTGTCAGTGGTCAATGTCGGTGAGGCCTATACGGTATTTGGCCAGATAGTCATTATGTTTTTACTACAATGCGGTGGACTGGGTTTTATGACTTTTGCCATTCTGGCAGTGATGAGTCTGGCACCCAAGATGGGGCTCAAACAGCAAGTCATGGCACAGGAATCGATTGGCCAGACCAGCCTGAAAAAAGTCAGTTTTACCATTAAAGCGGTATTTTTATATTCCCTGTTTTTTGAAGCCATCGGTACGCTGATTCTGACCTTGTCCTGGCTCAGAGAATATCCGCTCAGTGAAGCACTCTTTTATGCTGCCTTTTATAGTGTGTCAGCGTTCAATAATGGTGGATTTTCACTTTTTCCAAATAGCTTGATGAGTTTTTCAGGGCAGTATCTGATCACCTTTACCATCAGTATGCTGTATATCATTGGTGGTATCGGCTTTCTGGTGCTGATGGATGTCAAGCAACATAGACGCTGGCGCAAGTTAAGTACCAATAGCAAGCTCATTCTTTCGACGATTCTGGGGCTCAATCTGAGTGCGTTTATTGTACTATGGCTACTCGAAGCCTCTAATCCGCAAACTCTGGGCCTGATGAGTCTAGGCGATCAAGCCGTAAATGCCTGGTTCCATGCCACTGTTCCCCGCTCTTCAGGCTTTAATAGCTTACCGATGGAGCAAATGAGTGATGCATCGACCCTCGTCACCATGTTTCTGATGTTTATTGGCGGCGGCTCCTTAAGTACGGCGGGCGGAATTAAAGTCGGCACGTTTATTATTGTATTGATTAGCGTAATCAGTTTTTTAAGACGTGAAGATGAAATCCGTCTGTTTAATCATTCTATTCCCGAAAAAACCACATTTAAGGCACTGGCCGTGGTCTGTATTACAGCTGCCTTAATTGTGATGGGCTTTATGAGTTTATTAATTCTGGAACCTGAACATGACTTTCTCGATCTGTTGTTTGAAGCCGTGTCAGCAGCCTGCACGGTCGGCTTGACCCGAGGAATAACCGAAGAGCTGCAACCTGCCAGTTTGATTATTTTGATGCTGTTAATGTTTGCAGGACGTTTAGGGCCACTGACTTTAGCTTATTTCATTGCTACCCCGAAAAAGAGCCGAATCAAACATCCACCTTCAGAAATCCAGATTGGTTAAACCACCCAATAAAAAACCATGCCACAGCATGGTTTTTTTATATTAATTCTAAAATGATGAAGTCTGGAAACTTAGAACCAGTTCATTAAGGAAACACCCAAGCCCACATAAGTGGCACGATGGTTATAATCAATCAGACTTTCGCCATAGCCATCAAAAAGCTGGAATTGACCACGTAAGCGCCCACTGATCGGGAATGACCAGTCGAACTGAACTGCACCACGATTGTCATCTCCGCCTTTTAAGGTATGACGCAGCATTAAAGAAAAATCATGTTCGTTATGACGATAAAAAGCCGTCATATCGCCGCGTCCAATATAGTTCTTGATCTCGGGATTGTTATCGTCGTCACGATTCTCTTCAAAGCGATACCAAGGGCGAACCATCAGGGCAAAATTGTCTTTTTCAAAGCCCAGATTCAGCATGACGCGGTTCCAGCTACGCGACAACGGGTCAGAACGGCCATTGGACTGATGATTAATGGTTAGTCCCAACATACGCCAGTTAAGACCAAAAAGGTCATAATTGGTACGCAAAACAAAACTTGCTTCGGGTTCATAATTGGTTTCACGAAACGGACGTGACTCTTCCGAGTTATAGACCTGCCAACGTGAAGACTGAGTATAACCGAGCCAGAGATCCCCATTATTCCCCAGAATATTTTCAACGGCCTTGGTTTTTAGAGACAGTTGAAACTTTGATTCGATTGAGGTGAGATTTTGATCCTCTTCTACCGTATTTTGTGGATTTTCACTCTGTGGAAATTCGTTTTTCTTTGAAGTCCAAAAACCGGGCATCAGGTAAATTGGCTGATAAGAACGGATGTTCCAGGTACCCAGTTTACTTTCCGGAGACAATTCCCAGCGACTATCCAGCAAAGACAGATTTGGTGTCAGCTTTGATCCTTCAGAAGCATAAATATTGGAAACGGTTTGTCCAATTTTGGCTTTTAAATTATCCGGTTCAGGCGCAATTTCTGCTGCTGCACGACGTTCAGAAACGATCACCGGCTTATCGGTAACCACTATTTTAAACAAGCTATCATAACAGGCCAGACGTTCTGCACTGATTTCCAGTGCTGCACAAGCTTCAGCCGTTGCCGGCATGGGACTATTCACCACTATTTTTTCTTCCGCATTCACTTGCGTCCCAACTGTACAGCCCAGCACAACGCTCAGCTGCAGAGTTGAGCGCTTAAACGAATTAAGCGCCATCCCTTATCCTCATTTTTTTATTTATAGAACTTGTTGAATTACAAAACCAAGCTGCTCCAGCGTTTCACGTTTTGCCACTGGCGCCACGACTGCCTTAGTGGCCTGCTGCTCAAGCAGATAAGTTTGTGCAACACGCTTTAAATCATCCAGTGTGACATTTAACAGACGTTCACGTAATTTCTTACGGAATGCTGGTGTACGCTGATGCAGATAGGCATAACATGCAGTGATTGCCTCGCCCGCTGGTGAACCCGGTTTATCCATACTGGCAATCAGACCCAGAATCGCTTCTTCCAGTTGATGCGGCTGTTGCGGCGCATTGAGTAACCACTGAATACTGGCATCAAAGTCCTGAAAGGTTTCTGCCAGACGCGGGTCACGGTAGCTGTAGAAACGGAATGAACAGGCATTGCCGTCATAGCTGGCACCACCGCCATAAGCACCACCTTTTTCACGGATTGCACTGTGCAGGAAGCCATTACGTAAATAACCCGCCAGCACCATCAAGGCAGCAGCATCAGGATGCGCCACTTCGACCGCCGGATAAGCAGCCGCGCAGAACTGGACATTGGCCTGAATTAACCAGGCTTCATGCTGATCATGCGTCACTTTTTCGATTTGAGTCAGTGCAACCGGTGCAGGATCAACCGCCAGTTTGTCCCAGACATTCTGGATTTCTTCAATCAAGCTATCAGATTGCGGCTCTTCACACACCAGCAGGAACTGCTTCGGGGCTTGCAACAAGACACGATGAATTCGTTTTAACTCGTCAATCAGCAGATCATATTCAGCCGGATCTTTTTCAATTTTAGAGACCAGCTCGATCAGCCAGTTTAATGCACCCAAACCAGTATTGTGATAATCACGCAATGCCAAGGCACTGTGCTGACGAGATGCAGATTGCATCGCATAGCTATGCCCCGAACCGGAAACACGTGACTGCCAACGTGTTTTACGCTGTTGTAACAGTTCAATAATACGGTCTTTTTCATCAAAACGCAGCTGTTCAAAACCGATCTTTAACAGACGAATGGCATCTAAATGATTCACCAGCGATTTGGTGGTCAGTGTCAGCCAAGCCGTGATCTTGTTTTTGTCATCGACTTTAGAGCGCAGCGATGCGCCCATACCCAGACCGCCACTTACTGCAGTTTGCAGTTGCTGGAATTCCAGATAATCATATTCACCCGCACCGACTTCGCCCATCAGGATCGAAAGCAGGTTGAAGTATGGCGACTGCACCACGTCATCTGGAATATTCACTAAAACCTGTTGATAATAAATACCATTGGTACCGGCATGATACAGGTTCAACGGCGTATCGACCTGATTACAGATAATCTCGCGTAACTGGCCCTGAACAATCTGTAATTCCGCAGGTACATCTTCCAGACCGACTTTTGGCAATAAGTTCAAGTCATCCGGTGTATCCTGACGCACATTCAATGCTTCAGTCTGGGCAATAATGTCAGCTTTCTGCTCTTCGGTTAGATTCTTGCCAATTTCAGCCAGACGGGCTTTTTCATCGGCCGCTTCTTTGGCAGATTTGGTCGCATCCGGAACTAGGGTCAGTTGTACACGATGCGGATTATCCAGCAGATGCTCTTGAATCAGGTTGGATAACCACATTGGATCTTGCAGTTCTTCTTTCACCGCAGCAATCGCGGAATCCACATCCCAGACTTCCACCGGATCACGGTGATGAATCGCACTGCCCAAACCGCTCAGAATCAGGCTCAGACCATAAGGCGTGCCATCCCCATTGATTTCACGCTGATGCAGTTCAATTTGATGCAAAATTGCATCGACCATGTTCTGATCGACCGGTTTAGAGGCGACATCTTCTAAAACTTTAAACACGCCATTTTTAAATTCTTCTGCATGTTCAGGATTTGAACCCTGCACCGCACAGTAGAAGGTCATTTCAAAATTAGAATCATCCACGCCCATAAATGGACCACTAGACTGTGCATAGTCACAGGTTTCCAGATAATGACGCAGTGGTGATGCTGAATCTTCCAGCAGAATCCCTTCGACTAAACGCATACCCAAACGCAGTTTAATATTGCTGGCTTCTGGCAATAACCATGACAGCACATGATAGGTTTTGTCCTGCAAATCTTCAGCATCGACCGCATAGCTGTCTGTCACAGTCAATGGTGCAGTCAAACGGGTTTCAGGCGTTGGATATAAGGTCTGACCCTGCTCGAATTTGGACAATGCCAGTTTTTCAAACTGTTCTTGCAGTTCAAATGCAGATTGATTACCAAAAGTCATGAAGACTGCATTACTTGGATGATAATGTGACTTATAGAAATCGACTAACTCTTGGTAAGTTAAGTCAGGAATATCTTTAGGATCACCACCAGAATTATAATGATAAGTGGTATGCGGATATAAATGATGCGCCAGCGTATGATACAGCTGGTCTGAAGGCGAACTCATCGCCCCTTTCATTTCATTAAAGACCACGCCTTTATAGACTGGCTCGCCATTTTCCAGTTCAATGCGAATGCCTTCCTGAGCAAAATCCAGTGGATTCAGGTTCGCAGCAAATGCCGCGTCCATATACACTTCAAGCAGGTTTTGAAAATCTTTGCTGTTTTGCGTTGCAAATGGATAAGCCGTCCAGTCTGCCGCAGTAAAGGCATTCATAAAGGTGTTCAATGAACGGCGGATCATCAGGAAGAATGGATCACGCACCGGGAACTTTTCTGAACCGCATAATGCAGTATGTTCCAAAATATGTGCTTCGCCTTTAGAATCCATCGGCTGGGTACGAAACGCCACCAGAAAGACATTTTCATCGTGATTGGTCGCCAGGTGATAATGTGTGGCGCCAGTCACTTTATGTTTATATTCAGACACAAAAATGTCTAAAGCTTCAACATGTTGTTGACGTAACAACTGAAACGCAGGATGTACAGTTTGAGAAATGGTTTCAGTGACATCTACAGTCATGCGATCTCCTAATGCTTTAATTAAAATAACTAAGGACATTATAGCTTTAGTTATCTGAATTATTCACGTTGAAAACCGAGGATTTTGATCGAATTAAGTAAACTTGATCATTTGAAAATTAAATCATCAAATTTACTGGCTAAGTCTGGCTCAACAGCAGCAAGATCACGAAATCAAATATTTGAAGTAGTTATAACTTGGATTATTTTCCACAAATACATAATTCTGTTTTTGATAAAAACTTGCAGCCAGTCGGGTATCTGTTTGCAGACATAAGGCCGAATAATGCGGAGCTGCCAACTGTTCCAGATAAGCCAGAAGCTGTTTACCGACCCCATGTAGCCGATATTTTGGATGGACATAGAAACGGCGCACACGACCAATCCGCTCTTCAATGCCATTATCGCCCCATTGCTGGTTTAGGCCACCACAGGCAATCAGTTTTTTGCCATCATGCGCGACCAGTAAATGTTCATTGGCTTGAGCAAAGCAGTTTTTACCGGTGCGATATTCTTCAATTAACTTATCCATCACATCTAAGCCTTCTTTACGCGCAAGGGTAGCTAGCGTTTCGACCTGGTCAGGAAGTTGTTCAACTTTTACAATTTTAATATCCATATACGCACACTATTTGAAATGATTGTGAAGAATGATCTTCGCAGAGCGACTTTAAAGTATCATGTCGAACGCGATATATCCTTATAAATAAAATTTGATGCTTAAATCAATGCTACAGCAACGTAGTGCATAAAAATAAGTCAAATCTTAGACCAAAGATAGTCACTGAATAAAATACAGCATTCTTGGAAAATATTTGAAAATGATTCAGCAAACTACAGCAATCCCAAGCAATCGTGTAAACTTGGCACTTTCATTTTTAATGTGATATTTAAACATGGCAAATGTTGATCTTTTTGCAATTGGTAATGCGCTGATTGACCAAGAATTTAAAGTGTCTGACGACTTTTTAACTGCACATCACTTGCAAAAAGGCACCATGCAGCTGACAGATGGTGATACTCAGGCCACGCTTTATCAAAATCTTCAAGCGACTCAAGTTTATAAAGGTCAGGCTTCAGGCGGTTCAGCAGCCAACACTACCGTGGCATTTTCTGCACTTGGCGGTTCTGCATTTTATGGTTGCCGTGTTGGTAATGATGAACTGGGGCAAATCTATCTGAAAGGTTTAAATGATGCGGGCATTCAGACCACAATCCAGTCGATCAGCGAAGGTGTAACGGGAACTTGTATGGTTCTGGTGAGTCCTGATTCTGAACGTACCATGCATACTTATCTAGGTATTACTGCTGAACTCACGGATCAACAAATTGATTTTAGTGCGCTAAATACTGCGAAATGGCTATATATCGAAGGTTATTTATCGACTTCTGAAACAGCACGCCATGCCGTCAAACAGGCACGTGAAATTGCCCGCGCTAACGGAGTTAAAATTGCTTTAACTTTATCGGATCCTGCCATGGTGCAATATGCGCGTGCCGGTCTGGATGAAATGATTGCAGAAGGTGTCGACCTGTTGCTGTGTAACCAGCAAGAAGCCCTGATGTATACAGAGACCGATAATATTGACGCGGCTCTAGTTAAATTAAAAACACTCAGTCAACACGTTGTCATTACATTGTCAGCCGAGGGTGCACTTATTTCGGATCACGACAATACATTTAAAGTTCCTGGCCGCAAAGTTACTGCAGTAGATGCGAATGGTGCCGGTGATGCATTTGCCGGGGCTTTCCTGTATGCCTTGAATGCCAACCTAGGTCTTAAAACTGCGGCTGAACTGGCGATTTTAATTTCCAGTCAGGTGGTTTCGCAATTTGGCCCACGTTTAGCGATTGAAGACTATGCGGCATTATTACAAGACTTTCAGAAGGAATGTGCTTAATGTTTAAAATTTGTATGACCGAAGATATTCCAGAGCGTGAAGCCCGAGCTTTTGAACTGGAGA
This sequence comes from Acinetobacter sp. YH01006, assembly GCF_013420445.1. Lineage (NCBI taxonomy): Bacteria > Pseudomonadati > Pseudomonadota > Gammaproteobacteria > Moraxellales > Moraxellaceae > Acinetobacter > Acinetobacter sp. YH01006. The sequence goes on from NZ_VOYB01000003.1 coordinate 159,748, forward strand.
ATGGGGATATTATTTTTATTACCCAGCGCGATGGAGCCTTTTATGCCTATCAAAACCTGTGTCCGCATTTGCAAGTCGAGCTGGAATTTCTGGAAAACCAGTTTTTGGATCGTGATCAGGAATTTATTGAATGTTCAACGCATGGTGCACTGTTTTTGGTAGAAAGCGGTGAATGTATTTCCGGGCCTTGCCAAGGTCAGTCACTTGAAAAAGTAGAAATTACCGTGCATTCTGATGGTGGAATTTACCTCACAGAATAAGACCTAAAACGGACTTCACCATGCCTGCATTTTTTCTAGACTATAATCTGATGCCTTTTCATCTCAGTTTATTGGCGATTATTTTGTTTGGCGTGGTGAAAACCATTGGTTTCTATTTTGGACTCAGATCCAGCAAATTTTTGCAAAAAATTTCACCTTATAATTTTCAACAATTAGACCTGTTAAATGTCAAATTCTCCAAAACTCTAATTGTATTTTTCTTTCTGATGAATTTCAGCTTTGCTGGCTATGTTTTACAATTCCTGATCTATTCTCAGGAGTTTGAGTTTCTGCCGGCTTATTATCTGATTATTCCGGCTTTAATTATTGCCACTTTTTTTACGATTTTCATGATTCATTGCCTGGATCAGGTCATTCCACCCAAATATAAAAAGAATAATGTCAATTTGCTCGGCCGTCTGGCAACGATTTCAAGTGGCAATGCCCGCCCTGGATTTTCTGCTCAAGCGCGGGTTCGAGATGAATATGGACAACTGCATTATGTACAGGTAGAACCGGAATTTGGTGAACTGGGTTTTCAATCGCAAATTATTTTAATTCGCACCCGAAAATCTCATTATATTGCCAAAAAAATCTGCGACTCTAACCAGCTGTTTAGCCTGAACCTAGATTAGCGATTTTAAAGTCTGCATAGCATTAAAAAATCCCGACTCAAATCGGGATTTTTACATGATGGAATTTATTTTTTGAGAAGCCCTGAGACCATATTCAAGACATTTTGAATATCATTATTGGCTTCCTGCTTACTGGTCTGTTCACCCTGTGGCGTAAGTGAGTCAATAATCTGCGGCAAGACTTGTGAAATTGCACTATACACATCCTGTTTAGGCGCATGAGTTTGCTGTGCAACTTCTTCAATTTCCTGATCATCAAACAGATTTTGTACCTGCTGCGGATCGACATTGGCATTTTCACCCGGGCCAGTCGACACCCAGTCATCAACCTGACTATTCAACCCCTGTCCTTTAAGCTTATCCAATGCACCCTGTAAACCACCCTGTTTTTGAATCCAGGTCAGTACCAGAGGTAGCACAGCAATCAATAAGGTTTTGCCAGTCGAACCTCCTCCCAATCCTGAACGGGGTTGAGCAGTACTTTGACGATTTGCACCACCTAACTGACTGAGAACTGAACCTAAAATTGCACCCAAACCATTTTGTCGGGTCTGCTGGCCGGCTTGATTCTGCTGATTCTGATTGTGTTGACTCTGATCTTGTTGAGTCTGAGATTTATTCAAATGACCCAATACCGATCCCAGGATATCTGCCAGACCACCCTGCTGTGAAGATCGCTTTTGAGACTGCCCGCCACCCAATGCCTGCTTGGCCAATATTTCCACGATATTACTCAGATTCGTCATGCTCTATATCCTGTATGCATCATAGTTACAGAATACGGTCTGTCCTCATATTGTCTAGGCAGGATTGTGTTAATATTTGCAATTAAGCAGGCACAGGCTTACCAGCGAAATTTATCCCAGTTTTCCGGATTGGCCCAGAACTTGGAGTTAAACCAGTCGGGCACATGCTTATAGGTTAAAATATTAAACTGCCACAGCGCAAAATCCGCTCCGTGCGTGGTCTTGTCAATCAGCTGGGTAAACCCCAAAGCTCTCAATAGTTTTTCATCTTGCAGCCGACTGATCACCACCAGACGTTTAGCAAATAAATCACGCAATTTTACCAAGATTTGACTCATGATCTGTTCAGACAAATGTTCGGTTTCTATCGTATCCAGCATTACCACAGCCAGGTCATAACGTTGTTGAAAAGGCAGATTTAAAAAGCCAGATACGCTAAAATAGTGCCATTGAATAGATGGCTGAAACTGGACTTGCCTTAAGTCCTGCCCAATACAAATAGCAGTATGAATTGGCTGTTCCTGTGCGAAATCGTCTAGCATTGAAGTAATGACATTCTGCTCAGCCATAACTGCATCCTTATGATTTAAGTGAGTAATCTTTATGGAACTTCAGGGCATTTGCCATAAAATGCATGTCGGCCTCAAAGACCTTAGTGTAACTGATCAACAGATACAGCGGGCAAATGTTGAGTATAAATTAATTCTGGATCGTGCAGAAATTGATCTTCCGTTTAATTTAGGCCAAGACATCGAGATTGAATGGACGGGGAAGATTTATTGCGTATCTTGTGGCAATAAAACCTCAAAATCTTTCTCGCAAGGTCATTGTTTTAAATGTTTTAAGACCAATGCTTCATGTGATATGTGCATCATGAAGCCAGAAACCTGTCATTATCATTTAGGCACTTGCCGCGAAGATGAATTTGCCCAGAATGTCTGCTTTCAACCGCATATTGTCTATCTAGCCAATTCCAGTGCATTAAAGGTCGGGATTACCCGTACCAGCCAAATGCCGACCCGCTGGCTGGATCAGGGCGCAACCCAAGCCCTGCCGATTATGAAAGTTGGCTCACGTCGCCTCTCTGGCAAATTGGAAGTCATGTTTGGTACGCAGGTCGCAGACAAAACAGACTGGCGCAAGCTGCTCAAAGGTGAAGCAGAACCACTGAATCTGATTGAAGTCCGTGAACAGCTGTTAGAAGAATTTGCACCTAAAATTCAAAGCATTCGTGAAGAATTTAATCAGAATCTTGAGTTTAATGAAAATATTGAAGTGCTTGAGCAGGAATTGGCACGCGAGTTTATTTATCCGGTCGAGCAATATCCAGAAAAGATTAAATCACATAATCTGGATAAAACTCCGGTGATTCGTGGCAAATTACAGGGTATTAAAGGTCAGTATTTAATTCTGGATACCGGTGTAATCAATATGCGTAAATATACCGGTTATGAACTGATTATTCGTGCTTAAACCCTCATTTGGCTAGAGCATAAAAAACCAGCCCGCAGGCTGGTTTTTTTATTCAAGATCGTCTTATTTGATTTTTGCCTGAGATTTCAGGTAGCGCGTATAGTCATCAAATTCTTGCTGACCACGAAGTTGCTGATACAACTTCACCAACTCACTACGTTGCTCTGCACTCAATACATCCACCGGGTTTTTCTTTACTTCTGATACCGCAACCACGACCAGCTCATTTGGCATTTTCGCTGTGGTCACTGACCAATGGCCTGCTTTTGGTGTCGGAAGACTAAAAGCGGCACGTTGTACATCACGTTTTAGCAAACCTTCAGCACGGGTATACACGCCAGCATCTTCAAAAATCAAAGCACCTTTGGCGACTGATGCAGCAGGTTTGGTTTTGAACTCATCCAGAGCTTTCTGAATTTTTGCTTTTGCCAAAGCAGCGGCTTTGTCTTCAATCAATTGAGCCTGAACACGCGGTTTCGCTTCTGCCAGTGTTTGTTCACCAGCTGCATGATAGTCACGCACCTTGATCCAGGCCACATCACCATTGGCCAACTGAATGCTTGATGAAGCATTACGATCACCATTTTTGACATCATCATTAAACAGTTTGACTTTAAGGTTGGCATCGCTCAACACTGGGTCACGGGTTGAAAGTTTTACTCCTTGGGCTTTCTGAACCTGCACGCCTTTCACTTCTTGTGTAACAACCTCCAGAGAATCACTTCCCACCACCATATCATTCAAGCTATTCACCGTATCGGAGAATGCATTGGATTTTTTAGCAGTCAAAACCTCTTCAGATAAACGTGCTTTTTGTGACTCAAAAGATGGCACAGCCACATCAGGCGATTGCACAGAAATAATATGATAACCATAATCTGTTTTCACAGGAGCAGAGACCTGACCTGATTTTAAAGAGCTAACAGTCTGATCAAATGTGCTACCAAATACGCCAGTTTCATAAACTGCAATTGCTCCGCCTTTAGACTTGGATTCAGGATCTTCAGAATATTGTGCTGCAGCCTGTGCAAAAGTGTTACCGGCTTTAATTTTCGCTGCCACTTCTGCAGCCAGTTTTTGTGCTTCAGCATCACTACGACTGTCCGCCGTAATCAAAATATGCTTCACCTCTGGTTTAACTGCCTGTTTTTGTGTCGCAACAAAGGCTGTATACGCTTCCTGAAGTTCAGCATCTGTCACTGCCAAACCCTGTGCTTGAATATCACTTGGCTTCAACACCACATAGTCGACATCGACACTGGTCGGCTGTGTAAACGATCCCTTGTGCTGTTCATAATAGGCAGCGACTTCAGCATCGCTGACTTTGACATCTTGTTTATAACTGTCCAGATTAATACTGGAAATATGAATATGACGCTGTTCAGTCTGTAAATCGGCAATTTGCTGCATTTCGACCGGACTCACCAGTGGATAGTCCAGGAATGTCGAAGACAGCATTTTCAGCGCATGATCTTTACGCAAACTTTCGACTAAAGCACGATTGGTCATGCCAATTGATTTAAGATAGTTCTCATATAAAGCATCAGAGAACTTACCATCTTGCTGGAAAGTCGGCTGCTGGGCAATCATCTGTACAATTTGCTGGTCACTCAGGCTGATGCCTAATTCTTCTGCCTGTTGTAGCAATAAAGTACGTGAAACCAAAGTATCCATGGCTTTCTGGTCAATGAAGCTTTGATTCAGCAAGGTTTCATCGCCATTGGCATAACTGAGATATTGTTCTTTAAATGATTTCGTCAGTGACTCTAATTCTTTTTGAGATATTTCAGTTCCGTTCACGGATTTTGCCGCATCAGAGCTCCCGCCGCTAAAATATCCTTCAATACCTACAAGCGCTAACGGGGTCAAAAACAGAACGAGTAAAACTTTACCCAACCAACCCTTAATAACTTTACGAAAAGCTTCCATAAGTATTCCAATATTTTATTTGCAAAGGATTTTAACCGAAAATACCCATTGAATGAATGTGTTAATCATCACAATTTATTTTATCAATAAAAAACGCGCCAAAGAAGGCGCGTTTCATCGCTGGGTAAGCTTAAGCTACAGCGTCTTTTAAGCCTTTACCCGCTTTAAAGCTAGGCACTTTGCTTGCTTTGATCTCAAGAGTAGCGCCAGTCTGTGGGTTACGGCCAGTACGTGCAGCACGTTCTTTTACACCGAAAGTACCAAAACCGACCAAAGTAACTGTATCACCCGCTTTTAAAGCTTCAGTAACAGAAGCAATTGTAGCATCTAAAGCTTTACCTGCGTCAGCCTTAGATAATCCCCCTTTCTCTGCAATTGCATCAATTAATTCTGATTTATTCATGAAGATTACGTCCTCTTAATATCGTTTATTTAAGGTTCAAGAATTTGTTTAACATGCCATAACGCCTTTATAGCAATGCTTTAGGTATAAACGCAATACTTAAGAACCTCTTTTTTTTCAAAAAATATGCGAAAAAAACATTGAATAATAAATAAAGTCATTTTATTTGTGTTTTTTTCGACAATTCTTCCTGCATTTTTTCTTGTTCCGCAGTCAACTGATCAACCTTGGCATGTAACTGAAGGATTAAACGTTCCAAATGTTGTACATCCTTGAGTGTGACTAATCCTATACGATTCAATGAGTGATGAACAGAGTTGTCGATCAGCTTTTCCACTTTATCTTTGGTCTCTGTGACCGACTCTTTGGCCTTTTCTGAGACCTTTTCTACAGTTTGATCTGCAATATCTGCAGTTTTAGACTCCAGTTCTTCTCCAACCTTGACCAGTGAGTCAAACAGTTTATTGCCTTCTTCTTCGGCACGTGAAAATGCTCCCAGTCCAGCCAGCCAGATCTGTTTGGTGTATTTACGAAAATCAAGAGCCGATTTGCGCTCCGAGGCAGATTTGGACTTGGCTTTCACTGTTTTCTGGTTTAAAGCTTCAGCTGAGTCTTGTGCTGTTTTTGACTTGTCCATGTGCACGGCTCCTGTTTGTTTTCTGCGCAATTATTATAAATTATTCTACAAAATCACTGCATAATAGCAAATTTAGTACTTGATAGATTTGCTAAACTGTTCTACAAAGCAATTTATTTCAAGTCTAATTTGATTTAACCCTGAAATCTCTTCACAGGCAGGAAGCTTTTTCACTTTATATTTCAGGTAAGGATTGGTTGTATATGAGCGAATCGCAACAAAGTCAAAATCAACCGCATTTGTTGCTTACGATGACGTTAATTGTTTTAGAAACAATATTTACCTTCATTCTCAAGCATGATCGTGTCGTTGCATTACAAGCCAAGAAGTTTGTAGATGAAAATATCTCGATTAAAATCAATAGCTATATTCCATATTTCGACTTTTATGTGCAATTCACCACAAATGGTCTTTTATTTGACCATAAAGCACCGGGTCGCATTGTAGATCTGGATGTGCGTACCACACTTCCCGATCTGATCAAAATTTTTATTTTTGGCAATCGTCGTAGCATTCGTAGTATGCGCATTGATGGTCACCAGGTTTTGAAAGACGAATTTCGTGATTTATTAACCGTATTCAGCTTGCCAAAAGTATTAGCCGACTGGAAACACTGGCTGTCTGAAACACCCACTGATGAAACGGAAATTATTGCGTCCAAAAAGCGTATAGCACCACTCTTAAAGAAAATTGAAGAGCAGCGTTCCAAGATCAATACCTTGCAAGTAGAAGTCAAACAGTATAAAAACCGCCTGAAACGGATCGAACGCTGTCAAAAGCGTACTAATATCATTTTCGGCCTGAGTAGCATACTTTTGATTACGTTATTAGTGTATAATTGGCTCAGTATCTAAATCTTTCATTATGAAAAAATTAAATCCCACTAAGGTCTACTAAAAATAACTTGACTAATTTAGTCGGGATTCTTAAAATCGACACATCTAGTCTAACCATGTGTATCGAATCATGCGCCTAACCACTCGCGGTCGCTACGCTGTGACTGCTCTACTTGATCTAGCTTTGCAGCCTTCTGAAAAAACGATTACGCTCGCCGAAATTGCGGCACGTCAAACTATTTCTGTTGCCTATCTTGAGCAGTTATTTGCGAAACTCAAGCGCCATGGCTTAGTTTCAAGTGTTCGTGGAGCAAATGGTGGATACCATTTAGCACGTAATGCAGATGAAATTACTGTGTTAGCAATTATCGAAGCTGTAAACGAAACAGTTGATGCGACTCGCTGTGACCATAAAGGCAACTGCCAGAATGGTGCGATGTGCTTGACTCATGATTTATGGCAGGAACTCTCCCACCACATTGCCGATTATTTAGCAAAAATCTCGCTTGCTGATCTGGTTGCACGTGACAATGTACAAACAGTGTCATTACGCCAAAATTCAGCACCCTTTGATTCAGCCCTTTTATCGGTTACAGGTATTTGACATGAAACGTCCGATTTATCTTGATTATGCAGCTACGACTCCGGTAGATCCTCAGGTTGCTGAACGTATGATGGAATGTTTAACATTCGAAGGTACCTTCGGTAATGCTGCATCTCGTTCACATGCTTATGGCTGGCAAGCAGAAGAAAAAGTTGAATATGCACGTGAACAGGTCGCTAATTTAATTAAAGCTGATCCACGTGAAATCGTATGGACTTCAGGTGCAACCGAATCAGACAACCTTGCGCTTAAAGGTGTGGCTCATTTCTATGCATCGAAAGGTAAACATATCATTACCTCTAAGATCGAACACAAGGCAATTTTAGATACGTGCCGTGAGTTAGAGTCTGAAGGTTTTGAGATTACCTATATTGAACCACAACCTCAAACCGGTTTAATTACTCCGGAAATGGTTCAAGCAGAAATTCGTCCAGATACGATTCTGGTTTCACTGATGATGGTGAACAACGAAATCGGTACGGTTACTGATGTTGCAGCGATTGGTGAAATCACTCGTGCCAACAAAATTTTCTTCCATGTCGATGCAGCACAAGCGGCAGGTAAAGTTGAAATTGATCTTTCAACTTTAAAAGTAGACCTGATGAGCTTCTCTGCGCACAAGATCTACGGCCCTAAAGGTATTGGTGCCCTGTTTGTACGTCGTAGCCCACGTGTACGCCTAAAAGCTGAAATGCATGGTGGCGGTCATGAACGTGGTATGCGTTCAGGTACGCTGGCAACGCATCAAATCGTGGGGATGGGTGAAGCATTCGAACTTGCAGGCAAGAATCTGGAAGCTGAACAAACCCGCTTACGTGTACTTCGCGACAAGCTTTGGAATGGCGTACAAGACCTTGAACAGGTGTTCTTGAATGGTCATCCTACACAAAACGTAGCGAACTACTTGAATATCAGCTTCAACTTTGTTGAAGGTGAATCACTGATGATGGCCTTGAAAGATGCTGCGGTATCTTCAGGTTCAGCATGTACCTCTGCAACACTTGAACCCTCTTATGTACTTCGTGCATTGGGTCTTTCAGACGAGCTTGCACACAGTTCGATCCGCTTCAGCTTTGGTAAATACACCACTGAAGAAGATATCGACCATGTATTGAGTATCACTAAAGCTGCTGTTGAGAAGTTACGTGAACTTTCTCCGCTTTGGGATATGTTTAAAGAAGGTATCGACCTTTCTAAAGTTGAATGGGCTGAACATTAATCTTCATCCTGAGATAGTGACCAATCGGTTGCTATCTCATTGAGAAAAGTTTTTTAACCCCCATATTTAATAATACTAAGGCTGACCCCGAGGTTTGGAGAAGCAACATGGCTTATAGCGAAAAAGTAATTGATCATTACGAAAACCCTCGTAATGTTGGCGTTTTAGATAAAAATGCTGAAAACGTTGGTACGGGTATGGTTGGTGCACCCGCATGTGGTGACGTGATGCGTTTACAGATTCAAGTCAACGATGCAGGCGTGATTGAAGAAGCACGTTTTAAAACTTATGGTTGTGGTTCAGCAATCGCATCAAGTTCTTTGGTGACTGAATGGCTTAAAGGTAAAACTTTGGATCAAGCTCAAGCAATCAAGAATATCGATATTGCAACTGAACTGGCACTTCCACCAGTAAAAGTACACTGCTCTGTTCTTGCAGAAGATGCAATCAAAGCAGCTGTAGAAGACTACCGTAACAAGAAAGTTAAAGCTTAATTGTTCCACGTTTTTAAATTTTAACGGAGTTTTCATGATCCATTTAACTGAAAATGCTGCAACTCATATCAGCAATTATTTAAAAAATCGCGGTAAGGGTGAAGGCATTCGCGTTGGTGTGAAAACTTCAGGCTGTTCTGGTCTGGCTTATGTACTCGAGTTCGTTGACGAAGTCGATACACATGACCAAGCATTTGAGCAGTTTGGGGTTAAAGTATTCATTGATCCGAAAAGTCTGGTTTATCTTGAAGGTATGGAGATGGACTATGTTAAAAACGGCTTGAACGAAGGCTTTGAATTTAACAACCCCAACAAAAAAGGCGAATGCGGTTGTGGTGAATCCTTCACTGTATAAACCCGGCAGTTATTCTCTTTTGACATTAAAACAGTGTGTTTCACACTGTTTTAATTGCATTTATACAGTTATTTTTGCACATTAATCGCGGACCCCATCTCCCATGAATCATTTTGAGCTGTTCAATCTTCCAGTAGCACTCGATATTGATTTGGCAACTTTAAAAACTGAATTTTTAAAGTTACAGCAACAATATCATCCCGATAAAGCTGAAGACAAAGATCAGGCCCTGATTAAATCAAGTGATATCAATCAGGCTTTTAAAGTTTTGTCAGCGGTCGATAGCCGTGCAGCGTATTTATTGTCCCTCAAGAAACAGGATTATCACTTAGATCAATCGATCAGTGATTTTGAATTCTTGCAGGACGCTCTGGAAATTCGTGAACAACTCGACGATGCCACCTCTGCTGAAGATTTAACTTCACTGAAAGTTGAAGTACAGCAATGGATTGACGGTCTGGTTCGTGAGTTTAAAATTGACTATACCGATGAAGACTGGGCTGAAGCACGCGATACAGTGCGTAAACTACGCTTCTTTGTTAAAGTCATGGCAGATATCGACAAGGCGGAAGACCGCTTCCTGGACGATGACAGCTTTGACCTTGATGATGATTTCTAATTTTTAATATTTAACGTGCAAAGGATGTAACACTATGGCTCTCTTGCAAATTGCAGAACCAGGTCAATCAAGTGCACCACATGAACACCGCATTGCGATTGGTATCGATTTAGGCACCACCCACTCTTTGGTTGCCACGGTTCTTTCAGGTAAAGCCAAAGTGCTGAATGACGAACAAGGTCGTGTGCTACTTCCTTCTATCGTGCATTATGCAGAACAGCAGACTCAATATGGTAATGAAGCCGCGCCTTTTATTACCAGCGATCCTAAAAATACCATCGTTTCAGTCAAGCGCTTCATGGGTCGCTCTCAAGCGGATATCAAATTCCAGCATCCTTATGCCTTGGTCGGCGAAGCGAATGAAATGCCGGCTTTTGAAACCGCACAAGGTCGTAAAACTCCGGTTGAAATTTCTGCAGAAATTTTAAAGCAGCTCAAAGATCGTGCTGAAGCAAGTCTGAAAAATCCGGTGAATGGTGCAGTGATTACCGTTCCAGCGTATTTTGATGAAGCACAGCGTCAGGCAACCCGAGATGCTGCCCAGCTTGCCGGTTTGAATGTTTTACGTTTATTGAATGAGCCAACCGCTGCTGCTGTGGCTTATGGCCTCGATCAGGAAAGCAACTTGAGTACAGATCGCAACTATGTGATTTATGACTTGGGTGGCGGTACTTTCGACGTTTCGATTTTGCGTTTTTCGCAAGGCGTGTTTGAAGTGCTTGCGACTGGTGGCCACACTGCCCTCGGTGGTGATGACCTGGACCGTTTAATTTTGAAATGGGCCAAGAAACAGCTAAACATCGAAACTTTAGATGATGCTGAATATGCACATTTTATTGTGGCAGCACGTAAGGCCAAAGAAGCTTTGTCTGATGCAGATTCAGTTCAACTCAAATTACTCGATCAAGTTTTAAACCTTGACCGTCCAACCTTTGAAGAAATCATTAAAGTTGCTTTGGACAAAACCATCAGCGTATGTAAACGTGTGATGCGTGATGCCAAGCTTGAACTGGATGACATTCAAAATGTGGTTCTGGTGGGTGGCTCAACCCGTTCTTATGCCGTACAAAAAGCAGTTGGTGACGTATTTAGCCAAGAACCGCTGTGCACGATTAACCCGGATGAAGTGGTTGCCATTGGCGCATCGATTACAGCAAACCAACTGATTGGCAACTCGACTGATGGTTCCTTATTACTGGATGTTACCCCACTGTCTTTAGGTTTAGAAACCATGGGCGGACTGGTGGAACGTCTGATTTCACGTAATACTGCCATTCCTGTAGCACGTCGTCAGGAATTTACTACCTATCAAGATGGCCAGACTGCCATGTTGATCCATGTGGTTCAAGGTGAACGTGATCTGGTTGAACATTGTCGTAGTCTGGGTCGTTTTGTCTTGCATGGCATTCCGCCAATGACAGCCGGTCAGGCACGTATCGAAGTAACTTTCCAGGTCGATGCTGATGGTTTGTTGACGGTATCTGCCAAAGAAACAACATCTGGCGTGCATGCGCAAATTGATATTAAGCCATCTTATGGCTTATCCGGTGAAGATACTGAGCGCCTATTACTTGACGGTTATAAATTTGCCGAGGAAGATAAAAATCTGCGTCATTTGAATGAAACCAAAGTTGAAGCCCAGCGTGAGCTAGAAGCACTGGTTCAGGCACTAAAAGTAGATGCCGCTCTGTTGACTGAAGAGCAACTGGCAGCACTGCAAACTGCACAGGCACAACTTGAAACCGAGCTTCAAGGTTCAGATATCAAAGCGATTGAATCTGCAGTTGAACTGCTTAAAATACATAGTGATGCTTTTGCAGCAGCACGTATGAATCAACATATTGATGCCGCTCTTAAGGGCACTAAACTCGACGACTGGTCAAACTCAAACTAATTTAAGGTAACGACTATGCCACGTATTAAAGTTCTTCCACATGCGCAGATTTGCCCCGAAGGTGCTGAGTTTGAAGTCGAACACAATGCCAACCTGTGCGAAAGCCTACTCAAAAATGGCATTAAAATCGAACATGCCTGCGATATGTCAGCTGCATGTACAACGTGCCACGTTGTGGTACGTCAAGGCTTCGACAGCCTCGAAGAAATGGATGATGTAGAAGCAGATTTACTGGATCGCGCTTGGGGTCTGGAACCTGATTCACGCCTTTCTTGTCAGGTCACACTGGTCGATGAAGATCTGGAAATTGAAATTCCAAAATACACCATCAATCACGCTTCGGAAAATCATTAAGATTTTTCTTGAAAGATCATATAAAAAACCACGCTTAGACGTGGTTTTTTATATTTATGAGAATGATTAGATTACTTTGGAGTCTTTGAGTGATTCAAATTCGTCTTGTGGCTGGAGATGCTCAATCACTTCATCTTCAAGTTTAAGCTTGACGATGCCCTGAGAGTTGGTCAATTTCTGCTGAGTTTCAATGCGTTTAATCATTTTTTCCAGTACATGAATCAATTCTGGATATTCAAAGTTTTGTACTTCGTCCAGATTGAGCAGTAAATGAAAGCCTTTATATTCATAGTCGAACCAACGTTGATACTCAACTTTCTGCGATGCATATTTTTCCATGAGCTGCCAGGTTCTTACCGGTGCTTTAATGCCTTTCAAGAAAATTGGTTTCTTCGGCGCACATAAATAATCATTTTTGATCAGATTATGAGTATCTTCTGAAATCAGGATTTCATCCACTTCAGCTGCACTCTGTAAGCGCGCTGCCAAGTTGGCATCTCGTCCTACAATGGTATAGGCCATCCGATGCGTCGCACCATAATTCCCGACGTGGCAATAACCGGTCGAAATACCCATACGGATATGCAGTGGCGGATAACCCATTTTAATCCAGCGCTCACGCAGCAGTTTCATTTGCTGACGCATGGCAATCGCCATTTCCATACAGTTCTTGGCATCCTGCTCTACGCCTTCAGAGTTTGGATCACCAAAGAAAATCAGGATGGCATCCCCCATGAATTTATCAACAGTCGCTTCATAATTTTTGGCGATTTCGGTCATATGCCGCAAATAATCATTGAGCAAGAATGCTAAATCATCTGGAATAAGCGTTTCAGACAGTTCTGTAAAGCCTTGAATATCCGAGAAGAAAATTGTTAACTTTTTACGCTTATATTCAATTTTCGCTTCAGATTCACCTTTCATGATGGATTGCCACAACTGCACAGGCGCATAACGACTCAGCTGATTGGCAAATTCCATATAACGGTTCATCTGTTCAAAATAATGATTTTTCTTCTGGGTCATATATTGCACACGACCACTTTGATAAAAACTTCCGACACCAAAATAGGTAATCAGGCAGATGAAGCCTAAAACCGTCAGTTCACTGCTGGTCGGTTCAAAATAAGTCCCAAAACCAAAGACCAGAATATTGGCCAGATAAAAAACGGTGATCCCGACCAGACTGGCCAGAGAAGCCATCATCAATGAAATTTTATTACTGATTGCGGTATAGAGTATTGCCACCAAACCCAGCAAGGACAATACCAGATCCAGCTGTACTGCGGCTAAAACCACTACAATGACAATAACATCAATCAGAAAAAGAACATTGCGCCGAATACGATAATCATGGCGATAGATTAACCAGCGCGACAGTTTCGAGCTAATCAATAAAATCAGGAATAAAAATACAGGAACAAAGAGCTGATACTGGGTATCCGGTTCAGTGTAATGAAAGACGACCAGAACCAGAGACAGCATGATATAGCCCATCAAGCGATGAAAATATTCAAACTGTTGTGGTTCTTTTTGAATCCAGTCGTCTAATTGCATTCAGTCACTCCCTGAAATCCGCAATCGTTCATAGATCTCGGAATACTTGGGGCTAATCAGTCCATACGCCAGTCAAATGGCATATCACCTTGACCACGTAGCGCCAGCATGAGTGTTTGACGCATATGTGCCAATACTTCACTGCTATAAGGAACAGTTGGTGTACCCCAAACAGGCTTCGGCCATGCTACATCGTTCTGATAACGAACCACATGATGAAAATGCAATTGCGGAACCATATTGCCCAATGCCGCGACATTCATTTTATCCGCACGGAAAACACGTGCCAGCTGGCTTGATAACCAGCTTGATTCACGTAAAAACTGCTCTTGGTCAGCTTGGCTCAATTCATATAATTCAGAGACACCCGGCACACGTGGAATCAGGATCAGCCAGGGAAATTGCATATCATTCATCAAACGACATGTTGACAAAGGAAAGTCGCCTACAAAAAAAGTATCTTGAGCAAGTTGTGGATGCAAACTAAACATATCTTTATAAATGATGCAAAATTAGAATGATGGCTAATACTAACATATCCAACCGAAGCTGAATATTGAAAGCAATGGGTTTAAAGACAAATTCTCATGATTTGTTGCAAGGCGCATCACGAGAATTTGTTCGAACATTTCATTAAAAAAAGCTGGTTTATCATTCCTGAAAATTTCAATGAAAATGAAATGTATCATGAACTTTCAAACTGATTTAGTTTAAATCAAATTAGCCCACTTCTTTCAATAGACTGTCCAGCAAATCCTGAATAAACTGAATCCGCTTTTGGTAATCTTCCAGCATGACCATGACCTTAAGACGTTGCCCGCCATTCATCCGGAAATAGGTTGGATGTTTCTGCATCATCTGGATAATGGTCATGGCCTGAACCGGGGTATCTGGCGCGAATTCCACATGCCCACCTTGAGCACTAATATCAATTTTGGTGATGCCAAGCTGCTCGGCTTTGAGACGAATCTGATGCACGGCAAAGAGCTGTTTGACCGGTTGTGGCGGTATGCCAAAACGGTCGATCAATTCCATCCGAATATTGTCCAGCTTCTCCTGAGTATCAGTATTACTGATACGCTTATAGAACAACAGACGCTGATGCACATCTCCGAGATAATCATCCGGAATGAGCGCTGGCATATGCAGGGTAATTTCTGCGGTCAATGACAAGGGTGCATCGAAGTTTGGGGTTTTACCTTTTTGAATGGCTTTGGTGGCTTTTTCCAGCATTTCCATATACAGGCTATAACCAATCGCCTGCATTGAACCGCTCTGCTGTTCGCCGAGTAATTCACCTGCCCCGCGAATTTCCAGATCTTCGGTAGCCAGCATAAATCCGGCCCCCAAGGTCGAAGCACGCTGGATCGCATCCAGACGTTTTTCGGCATCGCCTTTTAAGGCTTTTAAAGACGGCACCATTAAATAGGCATAGGCCTGATGATGCGAGCGCCCGACTCGGCCACGGAGCTGATGTAATTGTGCCAGGCCCAGTTTGTCAGCACGTTCAATCAAAATGGTATTGGCATTTGGGACATCAATCCCGGTTTCAATAATGGTCGAACAGACCAGAACATTGTATTCCTTGTGATAGAACTGCTGCATCACCTGCTCCAGTTCACGTTCACGCATCTGGCCATGTGCCACAATCACCCGGGCTTCCGGCACCAATGTACGGATATGCTCGGCGGCACGGTCAATCGTATCGACTTCATTGTGCAGGAAATAGACCTGACCACCACGCAACAGTTCACGCAGAATCGCTTCTTTAATGGTGTCATCGGTATGTTCTTGCACAAAGGTTTTCACCGCAAGACGGCGTGCCGGCGGTGTGGCAATAATCGATAGATCACGCATGCCACTAAAGGCCATATTTAGTGTACGCGGAATTGGAGTGGCTGTCAGGGTCAACATATCCACATCGGCACGCATCGCCTTGATCCGCTCCTTGTCACGTACTCCGAAGCGATGTTCTTCATCGACAATCATCAGGCCAAGATTTTTAAACTGGACATTTTCCTGCAAAATTTTATGCGTACCAATCACGATATCCACTTTGCCTTCAATCAGGTCGTCAATGGTCTTGGTATGTGCTTTGGAAGAACCGAAACGTGACAGCACTTCAATCCGGACCGGCCAATCGGCAAAGCGGTCTTTGAATGAATCATAGTGCTGCTGTGCCAGCAAGGTGGTCGGCACCAGAATCGCCACCTGCCGGTTATTCTGTACCGCAACAAATGCAGCACGCATCGCCACTTCCGTTTTACCAAAGCCGACATCACCACAGACCAGTCGATCCATCGGTTTGGCTTGTTGCATGTCATGCAGCGTGGCTTCAATCGCATTGGCCTGATCCAGCGTTTCTTCATAGGCAAAGCCACTGGCAAACTGCATATACAGACTTTGATCAATTTCAAAACTGATGCCGGGTTTAGAGACACGGCGTGCCTGAATATGCAGCAACTCGGCCGCAACATCATGAATCTGTTCCAGCGCTTTATGTTTGGCTTTATTCCATGCATCTGTCCCGAGCTTATGCAAAGGTGCCAGATCCGGATCACCACCACTATACCGGCTAATTAAGTGCAGATTGGTCACCGGCACGTAGACTTTGGCGGCATCCGCATAATCCAGCTGCAAAAATTCGTGATCCTGATCATCAATACTTAGGGTGACCAGACCGGCATAACGTCCAACCCCATAATCGATATGTACCACAGGCGCGCCCATGGTCAGCTCAGTTAGACTTCGGATCAGAAATTCTTCTGAAACTTCCTGCTGACGTTTACGGCGGCGTTGTACCACGCGATGTTCATAGAGCTGGTTTTCAGAAATGATGCTGACACGATCGGTCAGCACCAGACCACGCTCTAATGGCGCATTGGTAATCGCAATCGCATACAGGGAGGTGATAAAGCTCTCAAAGTTATCAACCGTCGGAATATCACCCAGACTTGGTCGTAACGCATCTTTTAAGCTTTCACGGCGTCCGGCACTCTCTGCCACCAGCAGAACCGGATGATTGGCCTGATCGATATATTTTTTGACTTCAATAAATGGTTTTTCACGTTTTGGATCGACAGGCAGACGTGGTGGCAACTGGGTATCGAGGTTCAATACGCCGGCTTTTTGGTCAAAAGGCGTTTGGGCGGCAATAATACGTGCAAATTGATTCAGCTGCTCCAGAACCTGATTGGTCTGAAAGAACAGGCTGTCTGGGGGTAGGATCGGCTGATCAACATTGTGACGGCGATCTTCATAACGGCGCACCACATCTTGCCAGAATTGGGTCAAACTCTCGTCTAAAGCCCGATCTGTAATGACAATGCCATTCTTTGGTAAGTACGAAATAAGTGAGCTTTGGTCTTGCATGGCCTCAGCACTGAAAAACAGCGGTAAATAAAACTCGATTCCCGGTGAAACAATGCCCTCCATCACATCCAGATAGATCGGGTTTTTCTTTGGATTGGCAGTTGAGAAAAATTCGGCATAACGGTCACGGAAGGTGGCACGGCCTTCCTTGAGTGGAAATTCCTGTGCCGGCAATACGGTAAACTGTTGCAAACTTTGTGTGGTGCGCTGAGTTTCGGAATCGAAAAATTTCAGGCTTTCAATTTCATCATCAAACAGGTCAATCCGAATCGGTGCTTCCTGCCCCGAGGCATAAATATCCATGATACTGCCGCGTACCGCAAACTCACCCGGATCATAAACCGTATCGACCAGATGATAACCGGCCTGAATCAGCTTTTTCTTCTGTTGTTCCAGATCGAATTTCTGTCCGACGTGAATATCAAAATGTTCACCCAAAATCCATGAAGTCGGTGCGATACGCTGGGCCAAGGTTGAGGCAGAAAGTAACAGCACGCCAGTTTTTGGCATATTGGATAAAATAGCCAGACGTTCCGAGACAATATCCTGGTGCGGAGACAGGCGGTCATAAGGCAAAATTTCCCAATCTGGAAAAATCGTGGGTTTAATCCCATAAAATTCCAGTTCACTTTCCAGTTGACCCAAATGCTGGTTATTGCGTGCAATCACAATAAATAAACGCGATTGCTGCTGCACGATTTCTTTGAGCAACAATGCCGTCGAGGAACCTTGCAGATTGCCTAACCAGCGTTTCTCGCCTGCTTTGAGTTGTGGTAAATTGAGTTGGGAAATTTCTTGTTGGAACATGGATATAGCTTTAAAGTCTAAATAACCTGAGGCTTATACTAGCACGATGATCTCAGGATATTTTGTTATTTTTATGCAGTCTTGCCACATCCATACGCTTCGATTTCAAGCCACTTTTAACACTTATTTTTTCTCTCGCAGAAAGTTACGATAATAATCATTTAACTTCTTGAGGATCATTTTAAATTGCAGCAGGTTCTCTTCGGTATTTCCCAAAGTCACATTAAAACGCTGATGGGCAATTTCCAGATCAATCTTTTCATTGATCAGCATCGCGGTGTCGTATAAAGCTTTTAAATCATCAAACTGTTTTAGACGGCGATTGGACAAATATTCTAAGCGTGCGGCCAGTTCCTGATTTAAGTCAATGCCATCCACGATATAACCTGTGCCTTCGACATGCTGGATATTCTGCTCGTCTAAATATAACTGTGCAGCAGTCGGTTTATTAGTTTTAAATAATGCACTGATTTTATCAAACATCGCCATTTACCCAGCCAAATAAAGTTCAGACCCTAGTCTAGATGAAAATGCCTCAAATCCACATATCGAACTTGAGGCAAATTGTCAAAATCACAACAATCAGTTGAGTTGAGCTGTTTCAAGACAATTTATGCTATCAAGAAACCTGTTCGAGCTGACTCTCTGCTACAGGTATTTCAGACACCAGATTTTCAAATGCAAAGATTTCTTCTAATTGTGTTTCGCTTAATAAACCGAGTTCCAATACCACTTGCGGCACGGTTTTATTTTCACGCATACATTGTTTACCAATTTCATCACATTTGGCATGCCCCAGAATCGGCTCAAGTAAGGTCACAATCCCGACACTGCGCATGACCGAACTTAAACAGATTTCTTCATTGGCCTGAATGCCAGCAATACATTTCTGATTCAGGGTTTGCATGCCTTGAGTCAACAATTGAATCGACTCATTCATGGTCAGGGCAATCACAGGTTCCATCACATTCAGTTGTAACTGCCCAGCTTCCGCTGCCATAGTAATGGTCAAATCATTACCGATGACCCGGAAGGCAATCTGATTGACCACTTCCGGAATCACAGGATTGATTTTTGCCGGCATAATTGATGAGCCTGCCTGCAATTCCGGTAAGCGAATTTCAGCCAGACCTGTACGTGGTCCCGAGCTAAGCAAGCGCAAGTCATTACAGATTTTGGACAGTTTCACTGCCAGACGTTTTAAACTGCTCGACAAGATAATAAAGACACCACAATCACTGGTGGCCTCCACATAATCTTCTGCACCTTTTAAAGGCAGCCCCGTCAGGTGCGCCAAAGTTTCGACGACTTGTGTCGCATAACCTGGCGGCGTGTTTACCCCAGTCCCGATCGCCGTTGCACCTAAATTCACTTCCAGCAATAACTGGCGCATCTGCTCAATCAGTTTTAAATCTTCCTTTAATAAAGTCGCAAAAGCCCGGAATTCCTGCTCCATGGTCATCGGGACGGCATCTTGCAACTGGGTACGTCCCATCTTGATCACATACTGAAATTCGGCTGCCTTCGTATATAAACAGTCAATCAGTGCTTTTAACACTGCCAATAATTCATTCAGGCTGCTATAAGTTGCCAAACGCAAAGCAGTTGGATAGACATCATTAGTCGATTGCGAAGTATTCACATGATCATTCGGATGCAGGATGTGATACTCACCTTTATGATGCCCCAAGAGCTCTAAGGCGATATTGGCAATGACTTCATTGGCATTCATATTAATTGACGTACCAGCACCGCCCTGATAAGGATCAAGTGGAAAGGCTGCTTGCCAGTTTTCAGGATGCTGAATCAATTCATTACATGCTTTTTGAATCGCAGTACTGGTTTGCTCGGATATTTTTTGAAAATGCAGGTTGGTCTGTGCCGAAGCTTTTTTGACCTGGGCCAATGCACAAATAAAATGTGATTGTTGCCCTATAGCCAATCCTGAAATCTGGAAATTTTCGATGGCACGTAAAGTGTGAATCCCATAATAGCTATGCAACGGGATCTGTTTTTCCCCCAATAAGTCACGTTCAATGCGGGTTGGTTCGATTTGCAGCATATTGTCCACTAAAAAATACTCTTGGCGATGCACCGTATTTGGTGTGGTCTCAATATGAGCAAACAAATACAGAGCGAATAGGAGGACTTTAACCTAAATTTGCTAATATTTATTACCAATACAGTAAAGCTGTGAGTTTTGTAAGATCATGTAAATAAAAAGCTAAAATTTAAATCTTTTAATCGCTTATCCTGAATTAGCTTGTTTTGCCTCAATCCAATACTTTATCTCTCTGTGTTAAGTGGCTTATCTTTCCTTAAGTTCCATCTAGTTAAATTGGTATTTACAATAAACATACATAAAAGCTGTGTAAATGTTACAGAGTGTAATTTTTAAACCGTGCTTGAATCACTGCCTTGTGATCTCCGTACAAAAAATCATCTGGAACGATGGTTTCCATATTTACAGGATGCCCTGCCTATGACTTATTTAAATCCGACCCTGATTACCTTCATGTTTTATATTATCGCCATGATTGCAATCGGTTTATATGCTTACCGTGCAACCTCCAATTTTGATGAATATATTTTAGGTGGACGTAGTCTGGGCAGTGTCGTTACAGCTCTTTCCGCAGGTGCATCAGATATGAGTGGCTGGCTGCTGATGGGTCTTCCGGGCGCAATTTACCTGTCTGGCCTGTCAGAAGCCTGGATTGCCATCGGCCTGATTATCGGAGCGTGGCTAAACTGGTTACTGGTGGCAGGTCGTCTACGGGCGCATACCGAATACCAGAATAATGCCCTGACCCTGCCAGATTATTTCACCAGCCGTTTTTCCGACCGCAAACGCATTTTACGGGTCTTGTCTGCCTTGGTGATTCTGGTGTTCTTTGCAATTTATTGTGCCTCGGGCATGGTCGCAGGTGCACGCCTGTTTGAAAGCCTGTTCGGCTGGAATTACACCACGGCGCTTATCATCGGTGCGATGGCGACAATTTTATATGTGTGTATTGGTGGTTTTCTGGCAATCAGCTGGACGGATACTTTTCAGGCCGGTTTGATGATCTTCGCACTGTTGCTGACCCCGATCATTACCTTCCTGGCCTTGGGTGACAATAGCCAGCAAGTGAGTGTCATCCTTGAATCTGCCCGTCCACATGCGTCCAGTATGCTTGAAGGCTTAAGCGTGGTGGCGATTATTTCCAGTCTGGCCTGGGGTTTGGGTTATTTTGGTCAACCACATATTTTAGTGCGCTTCATGGCAGCAGATTCAGTGAAGACCATTCCTGCTGCACGCCGTATTGGCATGACCTGGATGATTCTGTGTCTGGGCGGCGCAGTGGCAGCTGGTTATATCGGGATTGCCTATTTCACCGTTAATCCAGCATTCGCCTCGGTGGTGAACCAGAACCCTGAAACCGTGTTTATGGAATTGACTAAAATCCTGTTTAATCCATGGATCGCTGGCATCGTACTTGCAGCTATTCTGGCCGCGATTATGAGCACCTTGAGCTGTCAGCTTCTGGTCTGTTCAACCACCCTGACTGAAGATTTATACAAGAGCTTCCTGCGCAAAAATGCCTCGCAAAAAGAACTGATCTGGGTCGGTCGTGCTATGGTTTTAGTAATTGCGTTAATTGCGATTGCCTTGGCGATTAATCCGAACAGCAAGGTTTTAGGTCTGGTGGCTTATGCCTGGGCAGGCTTTGGTGCAGCATTTGGCCCGCTGATTATCTTGTCGCTATTCTGGAAGCGTATGACCCTCAACGGCGCGATTGTCGGCATGCTGGTCGGTGCGGTGACGGTAATCGTCTGGAAAAACT
This sequence comes from Acinetobacter sp. YH01006, assembly GCF_013420445.1. Lineage (NCBI taxonomy): Bacteria > Pseudomonadati > Pseudomonadota > Gammaproteobacteria > Moraxellales > Moraxellaceae > Acinetobacter > Acinetobacter sp. YH01006. The sequence continues at coordinate 181,766 of NZ_VOYB01000003.1, forward strand.
ATATGGGTGATACCGGCCTGTACGAGATTATTCCCGGTTTTATTCTGGCTACCCTGAGTATCGTGATTGTCAGCTTAGTGGATAAGGCACCGAGTGATGATGTGGTACATCGTTTTGAAATGGCCAAAGCTGAATATCAAAAAGAAATGGCTGAAATGAAAAAATAGTCTGGATATTCAATACAATAAAAGGGACTTTCGAGTCCCTTTTGTGTTTTTTAGATTAGTCGTTAATACGCTACAAATTATTTAGATTTTCCCGGTATTTTTAGATGGATCTGCTGACTTTCTTTAATCACCTCCATCACCGGATAACTGCGTGTTTCCTTGATCCCAGGCAGTTGCCACAAGATTTGCCCGGAAATTTTACGGAATTCATCCATATTGGCGCAGCGGATTTTTACCACGAAATCAAAACCGCCACTGATCATATGACATTCAATAATTTCTGGAATCTGCCGGACTGCATGGGAAAACTCATCTAAAACATTCGGTGTGGTTTTATCCAGTAAAATCTCTACAAAAACCACAAAAGCGTTATTGAGCAGATTTGGATTCAGACGGGCTTCGTAGCCCAGAATATAGCCTTCTTTGCTCAGTTTCTGCACCCGCGCCAGTGCCGCGGTCGGCGATAAATTTACCAGTTCAGCCAGTTTAATATTGGATAATTTGGCATCGGATTGTAATAAACTCAGGATACGAATATCTATACGGTCTAGGCTTAAACAAGGAGGCTGCATTAGAATTATCCTCTAAAAAATGTAAAAACTATAGTGAGATATTCGTCAAATATTCTGTGATTATAGATTAAAACTCGTTAGCCCCGCTAGATCTGATTGCAGCAGTACAGGATGTCACTATGCCGACCACACTAAGCCCCACCTATGGTTCAGATGCCATGAAGCAGCCAAATTATATCGCCGAATTCAAAGATAAAAATGAGTACGAACAACGTATCAACACTGCATGGCGCCGTGCGGAAACTGAATGCGTCGAAGAACTCTTGCTGCATAGTGAAATTTCCTCCGAACTCAGCAACAAGATTCAAGCGCTTGCCTTTGATCTGGCGCATTCCTTGCGTGAACGTAAAAATTCAGGCGGTAAAGCGGGCATCGTACAAGGATTGTTACAGGAATTTTCCCTATCTTCTCAGGAAGGCATTGCCCTGATGTGTCTGGCCGAAGCCTTGCTGCGTATTCCAGACAAAGCCACGCGTGACCTGCTGATCCGCGACAAGATCAATCAGGGCAACTGGAAAGAACATCTCGGTCAAAGCCAGCTGATGTTTGTCAATGCCGCAGCCTGGGGCTTGATGCTGACGGGTAAATTAATGGAAACCCCACAGCAAAAAAGCCTGTCCAGTTTATTAACCGGCATGTTGGCGCGCAGTGGTCGCGGCATTATCCGTAAGGCTGTCGATGTTGCCATGCGCATGATGGGCGAACAGTTTGTGACGGGTGAAACCATTGATGAGGCGCTGAAAAATGCAGAACGTCTGGAAGAAAAAGGCTTTCGTTATTCCTATGACATGCTTGGTGAAGCAGCACTGACCGATCCGGATGCGGAACGCTATTATCAGGATTATCAGCAAGCGATTCATGCCATCGGGCAAGCCTCGCAGGATAAAGACGTTTATGATGGCCCGGGCATTTCCATCAAACTCTCTGCCCTGCATCCGCGTTATCAGCGTTCGCAAATGGATCGAGTGCATGATGAGCTCTATGCAAAAGTACTGAAACTCGCGGTCTTGGCCAAGCAATACAATATTGGTTTAAATATCGATGCTGAAGAAAGCGATCGCCTTGAGATTTCGCTAGAATTATTAGAACGTCTGTGTTTTGAACCACAATTGCAGGACTGGAAAGGTATTGGCTTTGTGATTCAGGCTTATCAGAAACGCTGCTTCTATGTCGTGGATTACATCATTGATCTGGCAAAACGCAGCCAGAAACGCCTGATGATTCGTCTGGTCAAAGGCGCATATTGGGACAGCGAAATAAAGAAAGCCCAAATTGATGGAATGTCGGATTATCCGGTATTTACCCGTAAGGTGCATACCGATCTGTCTTATATCGCCTGTGCGCGTAAGCTGTTGGCTGAGCCAGATTATATCTACCCGCAATTTGCCACACACAATGCACAAACGGTAGCGACGATCTATCAACTGGCGCAACCTGAGCAGTATTATGCCGGCCAATACGAGTTCCAATGTCTGCATGGCATGGGCGAACCGCTGTATGAAAATGTCGTGGGCGATCCATCGAAAAATAAACTGGGTGTACCCTGCCGGATCTATGCGCCAGTCGGCAATCATGAAACGTTACTGGCTTATCTGGTGCGCCGTTTACTGGAAAATGGTGCTAATACTTCATTCGTAAACCGGATTGCCGACAAAACCCTGAAACTTGAAGATTTAATTGAAAATCCACGCCAGACCATTTTAAAAGCGGCTCAACAGGAAGGCGTGATCGGTGCCAAGCATCCGCATATTCCTTATCCAAACGATTTATACAGCCCTTTACGTCCGAATTCTTCCGGACTGGATCTGGCCAATGATGCTGATCTTGCTACACTTAATAAAATAGCGTCAGACTTAGCAAGCACGCAATTTCAAGCTGCAGCGATGGGAACGGCGTTTACCCAGCCAGATACCACACATACGGTTCAGATCATCAATCCCGCACAACATCAGGATGTGGTTGGGGTGGTTTATGAAGCCACCCCTGAACAGGCGGAAACTGCTTTAACGCAAGCCGTCCATGCACAAAGCTACTGGGCCAACCTGCCTAAAAATGAACGTGCTGACTGCCTGAATAAAGCCGCAGACCTTATGCAGCAACGCTTACTGCAACTGATGGTGCTCCTGTCACGTGAAGCCGGTAAAACCTATGCCAATGCGATTGCGGAAGTGCGTGAAGCGATTGATTTCCTGCGTTACTATGCCGGTCAAGTCATGGATCTGCCTGATAATGTACAGATTCAGCCTTTGGGAAGCGTGCTGTGTATCAGTCCATGGAATTTCCCACTGGCCATTTTTACTGGTCAGATTTCAGCAGCACTGGTTGCCGGCAACACGGTAATTGCCAAACCGGCTGAACAGACCCCATTGATTGCCGCACAAGCGGTGCAGATTCTATGGGAAGCAGGTATTCCACAAGATGTGTTGCAACTGTTGCCTGGTCGTGGTGAAACGATCGGTGCGCAACTCAGTGCGGATTCACGCATTCAGGGCATCATGTTTACCGGCTCGACTGAAGTGGCGCATATTCTGCAAAAAACCGTGGCAACACGTCTGAACCAGTTTGGTGAGAGTGTCACCCTGATTGCCGAAACCGGTGGTCAAAATGCCATGATCGTGGACTCATCCGCCCTGACCGAACAGGTGGTACTGGATGTGGTCAGTTCTGCCTATGACAGTGCCGGTCAGCGCTGTTCTGCTCTGCGTGTGCTTTGTGTGCAGGAGGATAATCTTGATGCGGTACGCACTATGCTGAAAGGTGCCATGCAGCAATTACGTGTGGGCAATCCGGTCTTGCTGGCCACGGATATTGGCCCGGTTATTGATGCAGAAGCCCAGCAAAATATTCAGAAGCATATTGAACAGATGCGCAGCAAAGGTCATAAAGTTCATCAACTGATGTTTAATCCTGATCATACTGAACTCATGCCGGGAACCTTTATTCCACCGATCCTGATTGAACTGCCGAATCTGGATGATCTTGAGCGTGAAGTCTTTGGCCCGGTGCTGCATTTAATCAGCTATAAATATGGCGAACTGGAGCAGTTATTAGCGCAGATCAATGGCAAAGGCTATGGTCTGACCATGGGCTTACATACCCGTATTGATGAAACCATCCAGACTGTGGTGGCTCAGGCCGAAGTCGGGAATCTATATATCAACCGTAATATTGTCGGTGCCGTGGTCGGGGTACAGCCCTTTGGCGGTGAAGGCCTGTCCGGAACGGGTCCCAAAGCAGGCGGACCATTGTATCTGTACCGTTTAATGCATCAGGTTTCCGAGAAGAAACTTACTGCGCCCTATGCGGTGAAATCGGGTCAGGCTCCGGTGGAAAATGAACTGCTGCAGGCATTCAAAGCCTGGGCGTTGCAAACCTTCCCCCATCTAAGTTTACACCCAGCATATCCGATTGCTACCGGCCAAAGTTTTGTCTTGCAAGGCCCAACCGGCGAGGAAAACCAGTACATGATCTTGCCACGTGAAAGTGTGCTGTCTTTGGCACAGACGGATCAAGACCAGATTCAGCAAATTCTGGCGATTTTATCGGTTGGCAGTCGTCCTGCGGTACTGGCTGACAATACTTTTATTCTGAAATATTTACCAACGATGCCAGCCGCTGTCAGCAAGCAATTTAAAGTGGTCCGGGATATTGAAACAGGTGCATTTGATGCTGTACTGCAGCATGGCGATTCTTCTGAGCTGATTAATTTGCAGAAACGCATTGCAGCCCGTAAAGGTGCAATTGTAGGCATCACCCATCTTCGTCCGGGAGATTATAATATTCCGGTCGAGCGTTTTGTGATTGAGCGCGCGATCAGTATCAATACGGCGGCGGCCGGTGGCAATGCCAGCTTGATGACGATGAGTCATCTCTAAATTAATCGAATCATCTTGTCATTTTTCTGTTCATGATTTCCTCTTTACGGCCAAATTTTTCTCCTCAGAGGGTTTGGTCTTTTTTATGCAGTTTTTAAAGCCGCTCAGCCACAATAGGCTTAGGCAGATCAGCAATTATTTGCTACCATTTGCGCTTTAAAATATTTGCGACTTCTTACTGCATATGACTTCATCTTATCAGCAACAACTCGATGCCAAAATTGAACGCATCAGCGCTCAGTTTGCCGAATATCAACCACCTGCCCTCGAAGTATTCCAGTCTCCTGAAAAATATTTCCGCATGCGTGCTGAATTTCGGATCTGGCATACTGAGGATGACATGTTCTATGCCATGTTCGAGCGCAATGAAGATCAACAGAAAAAAGTCATCCGCATTGATGAATTTCCGGTTGCAGACCTCAGTATCAATCAGTTGATGCCTAAATTACTGCAAGCGCTCAAAGCAGATCCAGTATTATCGACACGTCTGTTTGAAGTACATTTTCTGGCGACCTTAAGTGGTCAGGTTCTGGTTTCTCTGATTTATCATCGTAAATTGGATGAAAGCTGGGAACCGGCAGCCAAAGCACTGGCAGAACAGTTAAATATCAAGTTAATTGGCCGCAGCCGTGGACAGAAGTTTGTCCTGTCTGATGAATATGTGGTGGAAGAACTTTCTGTTTTTGATCGTACCTATCAATACAAACAGATCGAAAGCAGCTTTACCCAGCCGAATGCCCAAGTCTGCCAAAACATGCTGGAATGGGCATGTGATGCGGCAGAGCAATCTGATCAAGATTTGCTGGAATTATATTGTGGTAATGGTAACTTTACCCTGCCACTCTCGACCAAGTTCCGCCGTGTTCTGGCAACCGAGTTAGCCAAATCTTCAGTCTATGCGGCTGAGTGGAATATTGAGCAAAACCAGATTGAGAACATTCAGGTCGCGCGTCTTTCTGCAGAAGAGTTCACCCAAGCTTACAACGGCGAGCGTGTGTTCCGCCGCCTGCAAGAAGCCAATATTGATCTTGCGACTTATGACTTTGATACGGTATTTGTCGATCCACCGCGTGCCGGTATTGATGATGAAACGCTTAAACTATTACAGCGCTTCCAACGCATTATTTACATTTCTTGCAATCCAGACACATTGCATGACAATCTGAAACAGTTGTCTCAAACCCATAAAATCAGCAAATTCGCTATGTTTGATCAATTTCCATATACACACCATGTAGAAACGGGCGTATTGTTAGAAAGAAGATAAAGAATTTGTTTCAATTTATTTTCTTGTTACAAAAAAGGAGTTTTTCGAAATTCCTTTTTTTATATCTTAAATCATTAACTTAATAACAAATTATCATTTGTAAAGCTAAAAATATCGTTAGCTCTTTGAGCTTCAATCGGAAATTTTAAAGACCAACTGCTGCTTTTATCACATAGGTCCTATTGCTTTATTTATTTAATTGGCTATATTTCACTCTATGTTAGGTTGTTGTATGAAGGCTCTATGAGTTTTTGGCAAAAGTTGTTTTCTGTGGAACAACACAATGAACACAAGAATCAGATTGCTTGTGTAGAAAATGATTGCTCTTTCAAGACAAATGAACAGCTTCTTGAAGCTTTGTCTAAAGCAACTGATGAAGAGATCATCATCGGAATCAAAAAGGTTCTTGTATCACGCGGCTATAGTCGTAAGGAACTGAATGAACTTCAACACTTGCCCTTGCAGTAATCGGCAAAGGCTCTAGCCTGATCAAAAAAAGCACTTGTGTAACCAGGTGCTTTTTTTTATATCTGTCGCTTTAATTACATTGAAGAAGAACCAAACTTAGAGAGTTCAATTGTATAAATCCGACTACACAACCTTCTGCCTTCTATTGAGTAATTGGTAATAAATCTGAACACTTCTTCCTCTCACTTTTTCTGATTTTATTGAAATGTAAAAGTTAGCTTAGGCTATTTATGGGTGTTGCTGAACAGATGTTCATCTGAATTCTGCCATACAGGTGATCAAGTCACTTGCTGCATACGCCTATTGCTTGTCTGCCTAAACTCAAGCAAAGCGTCGATTAATTTAGCAAAAGGCAGTACACTTGCTATTAAACTACAATGCTTTTTTAAATGGCTTAATTCTGATATGCAACAGACTAAACGGTTTCCCATAGGAGCACATCTTATGGTTAAACATTTCGGTTATACCCATCATGGGATATACGCTGGACGTGGTCGTGTTATTCATTATTCGGGCTTTGCACATTTATTTAAGAAACGCCCCATTGAAATAACCTCTATTGAAAAATTCAGTCATGGCAAAGCGATTCATGTGCAACATTATGACTCGGCGAAATATAAAGGCCGTAAAGTTGTGCGTCGCATGCGTTCCAGAATGCATGAAAATAATTATCATTTAATTATCAATAATTGCGAACATCTGTGTACTTGGGCGATTACTGGCGTAGAAAGCAGCCCGCAAGTGATCTATATGATGAATCGCCTGACCACGATTGGTTATATCAGCTCGATGATGAGCTTCATGAACAGCATGTTCCTGACCCTGACCACGACGAGTTTTGCCTTGGCCTTGTACATCAAGAAGAAGCTTAGAGATAAAGCCAATCTGCGTTTGCAACAATACCGTGAATTGCAAGATCAGGCTAAAACGAAAGTGTCAGACCTGACTAATCTTAAACATCGTTAATTTAAAGCTCAGCCTGCCGATGATTTTTTGTTAGTAAGAAATTTTGAGTTCGGGTTTAAACTTTGATATTAAAAGGAACAGATCAGGTTAAATAACCTTTTTTGGCCTGAATCGCTTCAGGTAAACCTTTACCCAAAGAGCTTAAGGTTTCCCGTTCTACCAGTCGTACCATTGAATCGAGTGGCAGATCATTATCCTGTAGCCCAAAAGGCTCTTCTAGCTCAGCACTGAGCTCATCTAGGCCTAAGAGCATATAAGCAATCAACCCGACCAGAATCGGCGTCCACAGGCCCAGATTGGCCTGCAAACTAAAAGGTAAAATAAAACAGAACGAATACACTGCACGATGTAACAGTACCGAATAAGAAAATGGCAATGGCGTCGACAGTATCCGGTCACAACCGGCCTGAATATTGCCCAAGGCCACAGTATGCTGATTCAAATTGTTATAAATAATATCGCTGATGTTGCCCTGCTTATATTGCTGAACCAACTCCTTTTGCATCTGTTCCAGCACCCATTGTGAAGGATTGATTTGCACGAGCAACTGATCGAATGCCATATTTTCAAAATGCGTGGTTGTTTGGTAATGCTGAATACTTTGTACTTGCTGTCTGAGCCGGTCACGCAACAGATGGCTAAACAGCATCATGCGATATAACAAGACCTCGCGGGTCTGATCATCCAGCACATGGCTGTCCCGGCATAAATGACGTGTGGTGGCGATTAGCGCTCCCCAGAGCTTGCGCCCTTCCCACCAGCGCTCATAACATGCCGTATTTCTAAAGCTGAGAAAGATCGAAAGAATCACACCAAAAATGGTAAAGCCGATTGCGGGTACGGCAGGAAGATTCACAAAATGTGCCTGACTCAAATAGACCAGTAGGCCGGAAATAAAGACCACCAAGACTAAAGCCGGCAATACCTTAGGCAAAATTGTGCCCTGCCAGGCAAACAGTAAACCGATACTATTGTTTTTATCACGCACAATCATGGCATTTTCCCTGCTGTATTGAAAAAGCCCAACCGAAGTTGGGCTTTTAATATCTGATTTAAACCTGATTATTTGCCTGGCTTGAAACTGTCTTTCAAGTCAAGAATACGGTTAAATACTGGTTTCTTGCTATTATGATCGTATTGATCGGCAACGAAGTAACCTTCACGCTCAAACTGGAAGCGATCTTCCGGTTGAGCTTGCGCCAATGCCGGCTCAATCACGGCTTGAACCACCTTTAATGATTCAGGGTTCAGGTTGGCCAGGAAGTCATCACCCACTTCAGGATCCGACTCAGTGAACAGACGTTCATAAATACGGACTTCGGCAGGCACACCTTTAGTCGCAGATACCCAGTGAACCACGCCTTTCACCTTGCGGCCTTCAGGGTTCTTACCCAAAGTTTCAGGATCAATCGAACATTTCAGCTCAACCACTTCACCATTTTCATCTTTAATGACTTCATCACATTTGATCACATAGGCATGACGTAAACGTACTTCACCACCTGGAATCAGACGTTTAAAGCCTTTTGGTGGTTCTTCCTCAAAGTCTTTACGGTCAATAAACAGCTCAGTGGTTAAAGGAATCACGCGTTCGCCCATGTCCACGTTCGGATGACGTGAATGGGTCAGATCCATATCGGCTGGCAAGTTGCTTAAGGTCACTTTCAGTGGATTTAACACGGCCATACCACGCGCTGCGGTATTTTCCAGAGACTGGCGGATGCAATATTCCAGCATCGCGACATCGACAATACTACCATCCACTTTCGATACACCGACACGCTGGCAGAAATCACGCAGACCTTCAGGTGTAAAACCACGGCGACGCATACCGACTACAGTTGGCATACGTGGATCGTCCCAACCATTCACATGAGCACCTTCAACCAGTTTACGTAATTTACGTTTCGAGGTGATAGTGTAATCCACATTCAAACGGCTAGATTCGTACTGACGTGGCACAGATGGTGATTTAACCTTTGCCACCACCCAGTCATAGAACGGACGGTGATCCTGGAACTCTAATGTACAAAGCGAGTGGGTAATGCCTTCAATCGCATCAGACAATGGATGCGCATAGTCGTACATTGGATAAATTTTCCATGTATCGCCCGTCTGATGGTGCGCTGAATGCAAAATACGATACAAGATCGGATCACGCATATGTACGTTCGGTGAGGTCATATCGATTTTAGCGCGTAAAACAGCCTGACCTTCAGCATATTCGCCGCTACGCATCTTCTCAAAACGTTCCAGATTCTCTGCAACAGTTGCATCACGTTGTGGCGAGTTCTTACCCGGCTCGACAAAATTACCGCGGTTTAAACGGATGTCTTCGGGGCTTTGTAAATCCACATAGGCATCACCCTGTTCAATCAGCTGAACCGCCCATGTATAAAGTTGATCAAAATAGCTCGATGCATAGCGCGGCTCGCCCTCCCACTGGAAGCCCAACCATTTCACATCATTGGCAATACCATCAACATATTCCTGTTCTTCAGCATCCGGATTGGTATCATCAAAACGAAGATTACACACCCCCTGGAATTCTTCAGCAATCCCAAAGTTCAAGCAAATTGCTTTCACATGGCCAATATGTAAGTAGCCATTTGGCTCAGGCGGAAAACGCGTGACGATCTGTTGGGTACGACCAGCGGCTAAATCATCCGTAATGACCTGACGTACAAAGTCCAAGCCCGGTTGTTGTTCTTGCTGCTGCACTGAATCGACTGCATTGTTCTTTTGGGTCGGGTTCTCGGGCAGAGATGTCACAACATCATTTGGCTTCATGATCAATCATTCACTTCTAAAGTTAAAAAGGGATTAACGAATATTTAATCGCACAGGTTGTACGCATATTCATTATCAAAGTTCCTTAGTTTAACTAGAGGTGAATAATCTCTCAACCGCTAACTATGGTATTTGATTTCAATTCACCCATTTTAAAAAATGAAAATACGGCGAGTTGCCTGAAACTAAAATATCAGTGCCTGTACAAGCAGTAAAATCATTAATTTACGCCAATTCAAAATAGGGTGCCTGATAGGGCAATATCTGAAATGCCTTGATAAATCAACGTATAAATAAGGTACTATTTTTATGCTTTTAACAAAGAAAATAATGTTTTTACTTGCCTAGTCGATTGTAGTTTGCTTATGCTTCACTCATTCAGAAAAAACCATGGCACTCGTCCATGATTAGGAGATTACACAATGAGTTTTCCTCAAGTCGAATTAAACACCAATAAAGGTCGTATTGTTCTTGAACTCAATGCTGAAAAAGCACCTAAAACAGTGGCTAACTTTTTAGAATATGTGCGTGACGGTTTTTATGACGGCGTAATTTTCCACCGTGTGATTGATGGTTTCATGATCCAGGGTGGTGGTATGGATGAAAACTTCAAAGAAAAAGCGACCCGTGATGCAATCGAAAATGAAGCAGACAATGGCTTAACTAACGATTTGGGCACAATTGCCATGGCGCGTACGCAAGCTCCACATTCTGCATCTGCTCAATTCTTCATTAACGTTGGCAACAACGCATTCCTCAACCATTCTGGTAAAACAGCACAAGGTTGGGGTTATGCAGTATTTGGTAAAGTGACTGACGGCATGGACATTGTCAACGAAATTAAAGGCGTTCGTACTGGCAACCGTGGCTACCACGCTGATGTTCCACTAGAAAATGTGGTTATTGAGTCTGCAAAAATCATTTCTGAATAATTAATCTCCCTAAATCCCTCTTTAAAAAAGAGGGACTTTCCTTCCTGAATAAAATTTAAAGCACTGCTTTAAATGAAGTACAAGTAAGGGAGGTTAGGTGGGATTAAAAAATAAGGAAAAGATTCGTGACCTATCTGTTTATCTCAGATTTACATTTGTCACCTGATCACCCTCGACTTGTTCGGGGGTTTTTAGATTTATTGACCGAATATCAAGATCAAAATACCCGATTGTATATTTTGGGTGACTGGTTCAATGCCTGGATCGGTGATGACTATACAGCCCCATGGCTGGACGAAATTATCACTGCCTTAAAACAGTTTATTCAGGCTGGCAATCAGGTATATTTTCAGGCAGGCAACCGGGATTTTGTTCTCGGCAGCAAGTTTTTAGCTCAATTTGGCGGAAAGCTGCTTCCTGAGATAGACCAACTGAACATTGCAAGAACACGTTTTCGCCTGGAACATGGTGATGCACTGTGTACCGATGACATCGCTTATCAGCGCTTTAAAAAGATTATCCGGCATCCACTTCTGCTAGGCTTATTAAAGCGTACACCGCTGTCTTTCCGTAAAAAATTAGCCAATGGCTTTCGTCAGCAAAGTCATCAGGCGCAGCAGTTTAAAAGCTATGAAGTGATGGATGTTAATGATCAGGCCGTTGAGCTGGCATTACAAGACGTTGACGTATTGATCCATGGCCATACGCATCGCGCAGCCATTCATCCGCTAGGTCAGAAAAAAAGAATCGTACTGGGTGACTGGAAGGAAGACAGTGCCGAGATACTGGAAATTCAGGAAAACCAAGATTTCGAGACCCTAAAACTAAAAAAGTGGCGATATTAATCGGCCACTTTTTTTAAGATATGTGTTTGCTTAGCACAGACGATAAAGCTTATTCACACCGGTATAGAAACTTTTACCATCAAGGTTAAACAGAATTTCTTCACCTGTTTGTAGCTGGATCATTTTTCCAACTTCTACCCAGATAAAACCATCCTGAGTGTTTTGCTTACGCTTTAAAGGAACCAGTTTAACATTAATTTCGCCACCATTTACGGCTGTAGCGGTATGCCATTCATTTAATATATTCAAAATATTTACTCATAAAATGAGCTTTTTGTGACTGTACAAAGAGATTAAGAAAACCAAATTTGTATAATAATTCTGTAGTTACTAGATGTTATTCAAGCTCAAGCTTGAACCAAAAGTGAATCACAATTAGCTAGAAATAATAAAAGCGGGAACTATACCCGCTCGAAGTATCTATAAGTATACATGCTTATTTAATAGAAAGCAAACATACATTGTCATTACAAATAAAGATTAACCCTATTCTTTTAAATAATTATTTTGCACACTTTATCAGCGCTATTCTCTAAGCTGTTTTTCGTACAAATTGTTCCTCTTTGTAGCGGTTCATTAACATTCACTTGGATTTAAATAACCAGATTATTCCTGATAGAAAATAAAAATCTCTACAGCCTATTAACTCAGATTCATTTCCGGCATTTTACAGTCCAATCCACCACGCGATTTGCTGCCAGGTCTTCAGTTTATCTTTAAAATAATTGTAAACCGCATTCACTGCCCCATTTGCACATTGCCGGCGATACTTACTCTTCCACGCTTCTTGCTAAAAAATGCCAATAGACAAAAACCGGGTTTTCATCTGATTCAACACTAAGTTTTGCTTGAATCTATATCAAGATCATTAAACAACAGACTTTGCCTGATGCTGTTTTATTGTAATAATCTCCAGATCTGAAAAATTTTATAGATCCAGAGCATCTACCCTCATTTTATTTAAAAAAATTGGAGTCCATTGATGGATTTACTCAAGATCACACAGACCCGCTATGCCACCAAAGCCTATGATCCTAGCAAGAAAATCCCGGCAGCCCAGTTTGAACGTTTATTAGAAGTTTTGCGTTTTGCACCTTCCTCAATCAATATTCAGCCTTGGCATTTTTTTATTGCCGATCATGATGCCGCCAAACAGCGCATTGCCAAAGCCTTGATCGGTACTTATGCCTACAATGCACCCAAAGTTCTGGATTCTTCGCATACTATTTTATTTTGCACCAAAGCCGATATTAATGAGCTGCATCTGGAAAACTTACTGAATCGCGACGATCTCAGCGGGCGTTTTAAAGATGAATCGGCCAAAGAAGGCCAGAAAAATACCCGTGCAGGCTATATTCATTATTATCGTAATGAAAAAGGTGATATTCAGCGCTGGGCTGAAAATCAGACCTTTATTGCGCTCGGTCAGATGCTGTTGGCTGCCGGAATTGAAGGTGTCGATGCCACACCAATTGGCGGCTTTGATGAAGAGATAATTAGTGAAGAATTACAACTCGCAGAACAGGGTTTAATTCCCTCTGTCTTGCTGACTTTGGGTTATCGCAGTGAAAATGACTTCAATGCCAAACTGCCGAAATCACGTCTACCTGCTGAAGACATTTTCACCAAACTGTAAGGATTTTATGCTATAAAAGGGGCCAGGCGCCCCTTTCCATATCAGTTCGGGCCTATTTTTTGCTTTATTTAATTGTCATCCAATAGAATAACAATAGAGGTCATCTATGTCGCTCCTTACCTCCAAATCCCTGAAATTTGCATGCCATCATTGCGATAAAATTTATCTCCAACACTATAAAGATCAACAGCATCGTTATCCGCACTGTCCTGACTGCCAACAGGCGGGTTTACTGCTTGGACTGGCCGAGGCAGGCGACCTGCTGCGACATCCGATTGAATTTGCATCGTCTTATGTCAAACAGACATTGCATAAGCTAGGCAAATCACACTAGTGAGACCTAGCAGTAAACCCGCGGCACTTGCAGGTTTGAGTCGCTCTTTAAAGAACATCAGACCTGCAATGACTCCAAATACCACCACCAGAATATTCATGCCAGCAAAGACAATTGCCGGCGAATCCTTGAGCAGCATATGAGCTTTGACATAAAACGCAATATTGGCAAAATTCAGCACACCCAATAACAGACCAGCGCCGATATTCTGTATCGACCCCAAGCTTTTATATTTAAGTAGTAGATAGCCCATCGACATGATCAGAGCGCAAATAAACATCAGATTGAGTGCAACGGCGAACTGCAAACCTAAACTGGTTGTATATTTTAATAATACATCAATCAGTGCATAACCCACCCAGACCAGCCCCAGATACAACATGCCCTGACTGCCCTGTCCTGATCCTTGCCGATGTGAAAATAAAATACACAGCACTGCGCCAATACCTAGGGCAATACCGAGTATTTTCAGCTGATTAAACTGTTCCTGAAAAATAAAATAAGCCGCCGCCAGTGACAAGACTACAGAAAGCCGCTGGGCGATTTCTGTTTTTAAAATTCCAGCGCTTTCTAAGGCTTTGGCCAGCAACAGAAATACGCTCGGAAGCAAAATACCCAATGCCAGAATGAGGAACCATGGTGTCTGGCTTGGCGAAATATGCTGGATATCCGGCTTGAACCAGAAAAAGCACAACAAGCTGGCGGTGGCATAATTCCAGCTAATCATGTGGATCGGACTCAGTCCTCTGTTTTTGGCGACTTTTAATAATATTGAGACCACAACGCTACACAGCGCTGCTGCGAAAATCAGTTCCATATGCTGCTCTTATTCTTGATCTTTATCAGTCTACAAAAAAGCCCACATTCGCTGTGGGCTTTTTCTATAAATGATTCACTGGGAATTATTTATTATAGTACGACACCATTTTCTCTAAAGAAATTGGGCGAATCTTGTCTGCATTACCGGCAGTACCAAATGCTTCATAACGATCGATACAGATTTGCTTCATGGCATCAACCGTTGCGCTGAAGAATTTACGAGGATCGAATTCGCTTGGTTTTTCTGACATCATACGACGCATTGCACCTGTAGATGCTAAACGCAAGTCAGTATCGATGTTGATTTTACGCACGCCATGTTTGATCGCTTCAACCAGCTGCTCAACCGGAACACCATAAGTTTCCTTGATGTCGCCGCCATACTGGTTAATTACTGCCAACCACTCTTGTGGCACAGAGCTTGAACCGTGCATAACCAAATGCGTATTTGGAAGTGCCGCATGAATTTCTTTAATGCGGTCAATCGCCAGAATATCGCCTGTAGGTGGACGCGTAAATTTGTACGCACCGTGTGAAGTACCTACAGCAATCGCCAGCGCATCCACATTGGTATCTGCAACGAAACTACGTGCTTCTTCAACTGAAGTCAGGAGTTGAGAATGATCCAGTACGCCTTCTGCGCCCACGCCATCTTCTTCACCCGCCATACCTGTTTCAAGACTACCTAAACAACCGATCTCCCCTTCTACAGAAACGCCACATGCATGTGCCATTTGAACCGTACGACGAGTCACATCAACGTTGTATTCGTATGAAGTTGGGGTTTTGCCATCTTCACCAAGTGAGCCGTCCATCATCACTGATGAAAAGCCGAGCTGGATTGAACGTTGGCAAATGTCAGGGCTGGTTCCGTGGTCTTGGTGCATTACCACTGGAATATGTGGCCATTCTTCAATTGCAGCCAAAATCAGGTGACGCAAGAACGGAGCGCCTGCATATTTACGCGCACCCGCAGATGCTTGTACGATAACAGGTGAATTGGTTGCATCTGCTGCAAGCATAATTGCACGCATTTGTTCTAAGTTGTTTACGTTAAATGCTGGTACGCCGTAAGCATGTTCGCCGGCGTGATCCAAGAGCTGGCGCAATGAAATAAGAGCCATAATATCCTCCCAGTGAATGCCACATATTCTACATGTTCAAAGGTTTCAATTCAGCAACAAATAACACTATTTAAAAAAAATCCCTGCTTTTGCAGGGATTTTGTCTCACATGCACTGGATTAAGGTGCTACAGGCTCAGAAGTCGCTGCAACTGACTGGTCTGCAGTTGCTTCATCTGCTGGCGCATTGGCAATTTCAGCTGGAATATCGGTATTTTTTTCATCTAAAACTGGCTGGTCAATAGCATCAATGGCTGCTTGCTGCTCTGGCGTTATAGTCTCATTGGCTACTGCTGCCGAGCTTTCTGTTTCAGCGACCGGTGCATTTTCCTGTTTCGCACATGCAGTCAGTGCCAATGATGCAGCGAATAAAGCCGCCAAAGTTAACTGTTTTTTCATCACGTGATCTCATCATTTGGTGATTTAATGACTGCATCTTATGACAGATTTATTGCATTTTCATGACGAAGCTATGAAGGGTAAGTTTTCATTGTCAAAAAAATGACATAAAAAAGCTGGCACTTGGCCAGCTTTTTTAGCTTAGGACATGCAATCAAGCACGTTCTAAGAGTACGGCAACTGCAGGAAGGGTTTTACCTTCAACGAATTCGAGGAATGCACCACCACCCGTAGAAATATAGCCAATTTTATCTGCTACTTCGTACTTGTCGATTGCAGCTAATGTGTCACCACCACCCGCGATCGAGAAACCGGCAGATTCAGCAATCGCTAAAGATAAAGTTTTGGTACCTTCGCCGAATTGATCGACTTCAAACACACCCACCGGGCCATTCCAGAGAATGGTTTTAGAGGTTTTCAGGATTTCTGCAAATGCTTTCGCAGTTTCCGGACCTACATCCAGAATCATGTCGTTATCAGCAACATCGGCAACATTTTTCACAGTTGCTTTCGCAGCAGCCAATGAACCCAGGAAATCTTCAAAGTTGATTTCAGAAGCATCGGCAACCACAACGTCAGTTGGAAGTGGCACTGATACTTTTGCAGCAATGGCTTTTGCAGTATCGATCAGATCTTTTTCACACAGTGACTTACCAACGTTATAGCCTGCCGCAGCAAGGAAAGTATTGGCAATACCACCACCCACGATCAATTGATCGCAGATGTCAGACAGTGAAGTCAATACATCAAGTTTAGTCGATACTTTAGAACCCGCAACAATTGCCACCATTGGCTTTTCAGGTGTCTTAAGTGCACGGCCTAGTGCATCAAGTTCAGCTGCCAATAAAGGACCTGCTGCTGCAACTTTAGCAAGACGCGCTACGCCTTCAGTCGATGCTTCTGCACGGTGCGCTGTACCGAATGCATCCATCACGAATACATCACACAGCGCTGCATATTTTGCAGCAAGTTCAGGATTGTTTTTCTTCTCACCAACGTTAAAACGGCAGTTCTCAAGTAACACAACTTGACCCGGCTGAACCTCAACGCCATCTAGGTAGTCGGTAAATAATTTTACGTCTTGACCCAAAGCTTCAGTCAAGTAAGCCGCTACAGGTGCAAGCGATTGTTCAGCTTTAGGCTCACCTTCAACCGGACGACCAAGGTGAGAATACACCATCACTGCAGCGCCTTTTTCAACTGCTGCTTGAATGGTTGGCAATGCTGCACGAAGACGCGCATCGCTGGTGATCACACCATTTTTAACAGGAACGTTTAAATCTTCACGGATCAGAACACGTTTACCTGCTAAATCGAGGTCAGTCATACGCTGAAAGTTCATGTAGAGCTCACTTTATAGATATTAAAACCAGCCGATTTTAAATGATTATGCAGAAAAAGGTTAGCATCTTTTGCAGAAAACATTCTGAATGCCAAAGTTTTGTTATGATAGAAAAAAGCTTCTTTTAGATTCAGTGCCTATGTCGATACATCCTGATCCAAATCTTAACCGTTTGAATGTGTTAGGTGAGCCTTTATCAAGCTGCTGCTTCGATCCGATTACCGGTTATTTCCGCAATGGCTTTTGCCATACTGCGACCACTGATCTGGGGCAGCATACGGTATGCGCGCAGATGACGTCGGAATTTCTCAATTTCTCGCAAAAAGTGGGCAATGACCTGATCACACCTTTGCCAGAGCTGGACTTCCCTGGCCTGCAACCCGGTGATTTCTGGTGCCTCTGCGTGACACGCTGGGTCGAAGCCTATGAAGCAGGTCAAGCGCCCCCGATCAAGCTGCAAGCCTGCCATAAAGCGGTGCTGTCTTATGTACCTTTAAATATTCTTGAGGAATATGCTGTCTAATGAATGCTGTACAGATTATTTTGGCATCCTCCAGCCAAACCCGTAAAGAGTTGATGGATCGCCTGCATATTGATTATATTTCTCTAGTACCGGATATCGATGAATCTCCTCGCGGTGAAAATCACGCAGATGATTTGGCCAAGCGTCTGGCTTTTGAGAAAGCCAAATATATTGCTGAGAAAAATCCTGAAGCGATTGTGATTGGTTCGGATCAGGTGGCATGGCGTGAAGGCGCACCAGATATTTTTATTGGCAAACCTTTAACCCCTGAAAAAGCCATTCGCCAGTTACAGGCCAATTCGGACAAGATTGTCTATTTCAGTACTGCACTCAGTGTGCAACAGCAGGCTACTGGTTATGAACGAACGCTGGTCGAGCACTATAAAGTCAAGTTCCGTAAACTGTCCAAAGCCGAAATTGAACGCTATGTCACGATTGAACAGCCACTGCATTGTGCCGGCAGTTTCAAATGTGAAAGCCTCGGCATCAGCCTGTTTGAAAAAATGATCGGGCAAGACCAGACCACTTTGATGGGCATGCCGATGATCAAGCTGTGTCACATTCTTCGTGAATTGAAAATTTTAGTTCCTTAATCTCCCCTTAATTCAGGCTGTAATCTATGTCTCAACCTTTAGACGTTTTAGGCGGAATCACCGCTGAACAATTTTTGAGTGAATACTGGCAAAAAAAACCGTTACTGGTGCGTAATGCGATGCCTGAAATCGCCAATCTGCTTGAACCTGATGACGTGATGGAACTTGCGCTTGAGGAACATGTCACTGCGCGTTTAATCAAGCAAAAAGATCGCGATCCGAATCAGTGGAGCGTGAAATCTTCGCCTTTACTTAAAGCTGATTTTCAGAAAATGCCCAAGCTGTGGACACTTTTGGTTCAGGCGGTAGATCATTATTCATTTGACCTGTCGGAAATGTGGAAAAAGTTCCCGTTTATTCCGCAATGGCGCCGCGATGACATCATGGTGTCTTATGCACCTCAAGGCGGCTCTGTAGGAAAGCACTTTGATTTTTACGATGTCTTTCTGGTACAAGGCTACGGGCATCGTCGCTGGCAGCTCGGACAAATGTGTGATGCCGAAACTGCATTGGTTCCGGGTCAGCCACTGAAATTATTGCCTGAAATTGAGGTGAATTTTGACGAAGTTCTGGCACCTGGCGACTTGCTGTATGTGCCACCTGGTTTGGCGCATTACGGCGTTGCAGAAGATGATTGTCTAACCTTTTCCTTTGGCTTCCGTATGCCAAATGTGAGCGATATGATGGACCGTGTTGGTGATAAATTTTCTGAGAATGAAAGTTTACGCAATCCACTGGTTGATATTATTCGTGACCAGGTCGGAGCCATTGGTGAAGTCAGCGGCAATGAGCTGGAATATCTAAAAGAACAGATCATGCAGCAACTGCATAATTCGAATGTTTTAGAAGATGCCATTATGACTTTAATGTCAGAACCCAAATATCCAGAGAACCTTCCAGAAGCAGAAGAAATCGGTACAGGTGATCTGGAAGAAGCACTGGATCAGGGTTATAGCCTGATGCTCGAACCGGCTTCACGCCTGCTCTACACTGAAGCAGACGGCGATGTTCTGTTCTGGGCCAATGGTGAAGGGATTGAGATCTCTGAGGCATTTACCACAAAACTCAAGCAGCTTGCAGACGGTGAAACCATATTGCTCGATGAAAACTTCGCTGATGAAGATATTCTGGAAGATGTCGCGGCATTATTAAATGATGCGGTACTGATGCTGGTTCCGCCAGCAGAACAAGACTAATTCTAAGCTAAAGCCAAATAAAAAGAGGATTAAATAATCCTCTTTTTATTTGCAAAGATTAGGGTTGATAGAGCTCCAATACGACCTGAATCACTGTATGCCCTTTCTCAGACTCAATCTGAAACACGCCTCCCATACGTTCGACCCGCATTTTCATGCTGCGCATCCCAATACTCAGACCATTTTTTTGCACTATTTCAGCATCAAACCCAACGCCATTGTCCTGAATACTTAAGGTGAGTTGATGTGGCAGAAAATATTCCAGACTGACTTTCGCCTGACTGGCCTGACTGTGCTTAATGATATTGGTCAGACTTTCTTCGACCACCCGAATCAGGGTCAAACACTGCAATGCGGTCGGTTCACGCTGCCAGACTTTTGAAAATAACCATTCAACCTCAATATTTATCTCTTCCAGCAACTGGGTAAAACGATAACGTACCGGGGCAATCCAGAGTAGCGGGGTTTTCGGTACTTTATTTTCGATAGACGAACCACTATCAATGATTTGTCTGAGATCATCTCTGAGCAATTTCAGCATGGAAAGAAACTGTCGGTTGGGAATGCTGTCAGTACTCTGATCGACCAGAATCATAGAGCGCACAATCGAGCCTCCTAGCCCGTCATGCAGTTCATGCGATAAGTTAATCCGCTCCTGTAAGCGGACATTATCCAGCTCCAGTTGATGTTTATCGTTCAGGCTTTTATTCAGATCAGCACCGACCTGCTGGACTTTACGTTCTAACTGGCTATTAAATTTTTCGATTTTCCTGACATTACGATTCAACCGCGTGGCCATAATCAGCACCACAAACAGGGTAATAATCGGTGAGGTATAGGGTGATAAAGGTGAAAAATCACTAATTGCCGTTTGACTTAAAATGATCAGATCTACGATTACACATAACAAAATCCCCCACAGACACAGCATCAGGAAAAGATATTCCCCATTGCGGGTTTTCAGTGCCTGATAGCTCACATAAATAATACAGCTTATAAATAATCCCACATAGAAAATAAATGCTGTACCCAGTATCTGCCCCAGATAATCCAAGGAACTCATCACAATCAGCAGAGCAAATAAAAGCGTGATCAGGATAAATCCCCGCTCCACATACTTAAATCTCTGTTTTAAAAAGCGGATCAAATACAGACTAAAACAGTGGATATAGGCAATAAAACAAAGCATATTGGCTTTGCTGGCCGCGATGCTGGAGCGAAATGGAAAGCTTTCTGTGGTCAGCACATTGGAAATAAACAGAATCCATAGGAATGAACTGAGTGCCAGCCAGCCAAAGGTGGTTTCTGAACGTCGAAATTGCCAGACAATGAAGCAGATGATCCCAATCATTGCAGAGAAAATCATATTCATCTGAAACAGCGTGCGACGATCCCAGATTTCGCCTAAATGCTTCTGGCTATTGACCAGCACATTATTAAATTCAATTTTACCCAGTCCGGCGTTCTGAAAACTATAACCCTGTACATAAACCAGAATTTCATTACTGCCCTTGTTTAAGCCACTGATGGGCAAAATCCAGTAACGCGGCATATTCCAACTTTTTGACAATGGCTCTTGCAGGTGTTGATCTGACCAGAGTAAATCACCATTCAGGAACACGGCGCCGGCCGAATTAATATAATCAATGGAAAAGGCAATCGGTTCTGCAAGACGAATATTGTCTTGGCATGACCAGTTCCAAACAATTTTATACCAGGCCCCACCATGATAATCTTTCCAGTTACGCTGCCAGTTATCCGGTAAACTGACACTTTGCCAGCCAGATGCAGGCATCTGGCTAGGATTTTGCACCTGAACCTTTTGAATGTAGTCAATCTTTACATCACAGAGATCATTGACCTGAAAATGGTCTTGCGCCTGACTCATACCACTTAACAGACACAGCCAGCAGCAAAAGAGCAAAATACCGATCCATTGCAATCTCTGTCGCTGCCTGCTTCCAGAACGAGCTGGATGCATCACAGAATTCCTAAATGCCGTGCGGTACTGACTGCCTTGGTACGCCGACTGACGGACAGTTTCCGGTAAATATGCTTGATATGACTTTCGACGGTATAACGTGACACACAAAGTTGCTCGGCAATCTCTCGATTACTCAGGCCTTGTGCGACCAGTGACAGAATTTCTTTTTCCCGATGGGTCAGCACTTCCTGCTCGGCATCCGAATGGTTGCGTTCGACTGGTGGTGATGAAGCAGGTATAGAAATCTGCTTGAGAATTTCCCGCGCAATAAAAGGATCAATTGGCGCGCCACCCCGTAAAATACTGCGGATCGCCAAAGTGACCTCCACATCATCGCGTTCTTTTAATACATAACCGGTGGCACCCGCCTGAATTGCGGTAAATAAACTGTTTTGCGTACTCCAGGCCGAAACCACCAAAATCAGAGTTTGTGCGTCATTTTCGCGAATTTTTTCAATAATCGAAATCCCACTCCCATCTGGCAGCCCCAAATCGACCAATGCCAGTGAAATCGGCTGTTGTTTTAAAATGAAATATGCTTCTTTAAGATTATTGGCAAAGAGCAGAACATCTTCGCTATAGCCCAAATTGGTTAATATAATTTTTAAACGTCGTTGAATGACATACTCATCTTCAACGATTAATACAGGTACTGGCAAGACTGCCTCTAGTGCTGTCATAAGCACGCCCCTTATATTTATTGTTATGTCACCTTGAAGAGTAAAATATAACCAAAAAAACTCTAAAAATCATGATTTATTTCATTTTTATGCTATTTCTTTCTAGCCTCATAGGGATATTCTAAATACCGTCTGCTTAAAACCAGCATAAAAAATGCCATCTACGCAGTGAATGGCATTTCTTAAGCACAATTTTAGAATTTTAATAGGCTGAATATTTTAAGCGACGCCGTATTGCTGTTTTAAATATTTTACAATCTCAGCTGATTCAAACATATTCACGCCTGTATTTGGATCGACCAGATAAGGAACCTGGATATTATTTCCCATCATTTCAAATAAATGTTCACGCTTCCCGCCTGGTAGTGGTTCATATTTCCCTGGTCTTAAGCGCAACTTGGCTGGCCCATAATCCTGCCAGCGTTCTTTGGCGACATTGTGAAAAATAAAGGGAACTTCCAGCTCACTCAAAACGGCACGTACGATCCGGGTATAAGGACTAGCCTCAAAACCCCATAATTCTAGTAACTGTTCAGGTGTTGGCCGATCCTTGATCTTGGGATTCACCATTCCTCCGCGTAAACCGTTGATGACTGTGCCAGCAATTGCAACCACCGGAATTTTGGGATAGTGAGCATATTTTTTGGGTGTCTTGCCTGTTTTGCCATAGTGCTTGAACAGATGATGAATAATATCTTGCGATTCATAAAGTCGATCGCCCGTATTTTCATCTACCAGAAATGGAAACTGGAGTTTTCCGCCTAATTGCTGAACTTCGGGACGAAAATGAGTACCACCCCGTGGACATGGATAGACTTCATAATCCAGATTCAGCAAAGTCATGACTTCACGCACCCGGCGACAAAATGGCGAACCCTCATATTCATAGAGCTTTAAGGCTTTTTCAGGCTGATTCGGAAATGGTGTACCGACCATGCCACGTCCACCTTGAGCGACTGCAGAGGCCAAAGCTTGTGCAACTTTAATTTGATGACCCAACATAATATTTTCCTATTTTAGTTTTATTCAACTGAAAGACAGAATCTAAGCATCCTGTCTTTCGCGGTATAGATCAGTTTTGTTGTTATTCTTTAATGTAACACTTGGCCAATTAAGCCACTAAGGCTGTTTTAGAGATCACAATGCCATTATTGTCTGCATAGACATAATCGCCAGCATTAAACGTGACTCCACCAAAACAGAGGGAGATATCCACCTCACCCACGCCCTTGCGATTGCTCTTTTGTGGAATAGCCGCCAAGGCATGCACACCAAGGTCTAATTCAGCAATCGCATCGACATCACGCACACAACCATAAATAATTACACCATTCCAGTGATTTTTGACCGCAGATTCCGCAATCAGGTCACCCATCAAGGCACAGCGCATCGATGCACCGCCATCGACCACCAGTACCTTGCCTGTTCCATCTGTGCCCAGTAACTCTTTCACCCGGGAGTTATCTTCAAAACATTTCACCGTCACAATCTGACCGCCAAAGGTTTTACGGGCCCCATAACTTTTAAAAAATTTACCGTCCAGACAAGGTGTCACCACTTGAAGCTCTAATTCCGGATGATCATCTAATAAGTCACAGGTGACAAATGCTGCTGTAGACACGGTGTTTCCCCTCATTTCATTTTTTGTATGCGTAAATTATCATAAATTTCAAATTTTACCGTCTGAGTCAGCGCGGCCTCGACCATAGTATGAGCCACCTGCTCGGCTGTCACTGGCTTATAAGCAAAACCATCCGGAATAAAACGCGATATTTTATGATAAACCTGCTGTGCGGCATCCTCCAAAAAACGCTGCTCGGGACGTTCGCCAATTAATAATGAAGGCCGAATCAGGCTGATTTTATCCAGACTCAAGGTCTGTACATATTCTTCTAGCTGGCCTTTAACCTGATTATAATAAAAATGAGACTGGGAGTTGGCGCCCATCGCACTCAACAACAAGTAATGCGCTGAAGTCTGTTGCAGCAATTCGGCAAAATGGGCATTAATGGTATAATCAATATTATAAAAGGCCTGCTTGGATCCGGCTTGTTTCATGGTACTGCCCAAACAGCTAAAACCGTGACTGTGCTCACTGACATCCTGATCATTCAGCATCAGGAAATCTTCAAGCACCAATTGCTGGACTTTATCCAAACTATCCAGATCATTTTGATATTTTCTGACCACTGCAGTAATCTGCTGGCAAGTTGGCTCGTCTTGCAGACGTTTTAAGAGTTGTTTTCCCACCAAACCGGTGGCACCTATGACGATGGGATGAATCAGCGATTTAGTCATTTTTTATACGATCTCCTAGGTAGAATACTAATCTAACGTTTTCTTTAGAATTTTTCTGCATCTAAAATGTTGTCAAAGCATGTCAAGACTTGACTTCGGTGCTCAGTTTAATCAAAATATGGCACTTGTTTACGGGCTGGTGATAATTCCTCTGATGATGGTTTTCAGTTGAGTTTCAGCCCGCCCAGACCAATCTATTTCAAGGAGTGCACGAGTGGCAAACTCTGCTCAAGCTAAAAAACGTGCTCGTCAAAACGTTAAAGCACGCAAACACAACGCAAGCTTGCGTTCTATGGTTCGTACCTATCTTAAACGTACATTAGCTGCTATCGGCACTAATGACTATGCTGTTGCTACTGAAGCGTACAAAACGCTTGTTCCAGTAATCGACCGCATGGCTGACAAAGGCATCATCCATAAAAACAAAGCAGCTCGTCACAAGAGCCGCTTGAACGCACAAGTTAAAGCATTAGCTAACTAATTTGTTGCAATGAAAAAAGCCCTTTTTAGGGCTTTTTTTGTGTCTGCTAAAAAATGATTCTGTATTTTTCTCATTTTTATTTTCAATTTTTTACTCTGATATAATCCCATATAAAAACTATGGTATTCTCAATCATATTGCTTACATCACTATAATTTTAAGCTTGTCACTATTTCGCTGGCTGTGAGGGGAATAAAAACCATGATTACAAAATATTTGCCATCTTTAGAGAAGTTTCTAGCAATCGAACAGCAATATATTGAATACTTTAAGACCCAAGGTGAAAAAGACATTTTAGGCCGGGTGATTTCCAACATGAAAGGCACTGCTGAACTTCAGGCATCTCAAGGCGTAGACGCCTGGTTAGGCTATGGTGTGTATTTGCCCGCAGTAGAATATATCTTTGCCCGATATAACGGTGAAAATGAAGTAGATTTTTATATACGCACCAGCTATCCCCAACAAGTCGTCGCAGCTTACAGCCTTCCGGAACATGACATCGCAACACTGATCGCCGCCGACAAATATAGTCGCATTCATCAGCAACAGGTTCCAGTCAATAGTCCTCTTTGGCCGCTGAATGATACAGGTGACCTGCTTGATCTCAATGCCTATCCTCAGCGTTTAAAAGCCAATATTTAGAAAAAAACAGACCTATATGTAAAAAGCCCAATCATATCTGCGATTGGGCTTCCTTTATGATAAATGAATACCTATTGAATTAAAATTACTGGGAACGCTTAAAATCAGCAATATCCAGCTCATGTACCTGACCACGCCAGATCCATTTCAGTTTTGATTCCAGAAAAACATCACCCTCGAACCAGACAAACAGACCTTCCATCATTTTAGGCCAGTCTTCTCGGCTGATGTCCTGACGCCCGGACATTACGGCAATCATCGCTGCCAGAATCGTGTCATGACTGACCGCCAGACTCAGCCCATACTTATTTTGCGGATGGGTGTTATAAATCAGTTCCAGCACATCCACCACACCATGAATCGGCTGTTTCATCCCCGGCAAGGCATTATTCACAAAACTGTTCACAAAACCGAGAGCGCCCTGCTTGGCAAAATAAGGACCGGCTTTTTGAATATCCAGCACAAAACTGCCCGGCTCGACCAGCAATCCCTGTTCGATAATTTCAATACGATGGGTATTCTGCTCAGGGGTAACCGCATCCGCACCTTCAATCATGAGCGCAGCAGTATCAATACAGCGCTGGATCGGGCTCGAAATACAGTGATGAATTACACGATCTGTCTGATCAGCCAGATAAGCGCCCCATTCCTGTGCCAGATCCCGCCCCTGACCAGTCAATTGCAGGTCATAACCTGCCAGACCTTGACCCGGAACATCTTCACGAACCGAATGGCGTGTGAATAAGGTGACAGGCGTCTGTACATCAGGCAATAAATCAATTGCACTTAACATACTCGGTGGAAGCAGTTTCAGGGACACGTGACAGCCAACTGGATTGGTAATGAGTTAATCATCACTATACCATGCTCAGGATTTTGCTCAATGCTCGGCCTGCATGTCAGCCACCGCCTGTAATGCAATATTTTTCATATTATTATTTTTATAGGCAATAAATCCGCCATTGAGCAAGGTATCGCGATGATTATAAATAAATGGCCGTCCTTTTAAATCGACCAAACCACCACCAATCCGTTCGAGCATACATTGACCAGCACTGGTGTCCCATTCCGAAGTTGGGTGAAAACGTGGATAGATATCCACCTGATCTTCCAGCATCATACAAAACTTGTAGGCGCTGCCCGCTTTGAACTCTGTATATTCGGTAAGTTTGGCCAGATGCTGTAAATAGTCGACATATTTCGGTTTCTGCTGGCTACTTTGACTCAGACCAATCGCAATTCGTTGGTCTGTTGGCGCTGCTTCATAGCCAAACCACGTATCTCGCTGAATATCATATTTATAAGGCAGCCCCTGCTCTGCACAGAAATAAATCAGTTGCTGTTCTGGTACTGCCAATATGGCAAAAGTCGTCAAACTTCCACGAACCAAACTCAAATTGATGGTGAATTCAGGCCGCTGATGCAAAAACTCCTTGGTGCCATCTAGCGGATCTAATAACCAGAATTCTGGCCATGAACGACGCTCATGTTCTTTTCCTTCTTCTGACAATAAAGGCAAGTCTGAAATATCTGCCAAAGCCTGAGTTAGAAAAGTATTGACCCTTAAGTCTGCCTGAGTTACCGGAGAATTATCATTTTTTTGGATGACATCAAAAGCCGCACCAGAACAATAACGCTGATATTCTTCTCGCAAAATTTCACAGGCTTGTGTCAAAATGGGCACAAACTGCAAAATCATCGGATCTTGTGGTGCTGCTATTGCTTTAAACATAGAAAACCTAAATATGTCAAAATGCTCTGAAAAACCTACCATAATTTTCGATATGGACGGTTAAGACTACAAACCTTTAATTTAGATATATTTTTTATTTAATATCTAATTTTATAAATATTTATGTACACACTCCTGTACACATCCACATATATACCTATCTAGTACTGGTATTCATTAGAGTACTTAGTGCTCAATTCTACACTTTTAAATGATATAGCAAAATAAATATAAAATTCTTAGATAAAGGTACGAAATTCTCTTAATATGGCGTGTGAATTAAAAAAAGGATTACGGTCAAAATTATGGATAGAAATATATCGATAGATATTCTTAAAATTTCTTTAGCGATTTTTGTTGTTTTTCTTCATACAGCATTGTTTTTTGACTTTTCTAAAGAACTCAGTTTTATATTGGTTAACGGTGTTTTTCGTATTGCTGTTCCAACATTTTTAATAATCACTGGTTATTACTTCTTTCTAATTACAGACTTGAAAAAATTTTTAAAGTGGTTAAGTAGAGTAGCTATTCTTTTTTTAATTTGGAATCTTTTCTATCTCCCATTCTGGTATAAACCAGAATTAAAGAGCCTGTTATTTAATGCGATTAATGGATATTTTGTGCTTTGGTATCTATCAGGAACCGCACTCGCAGGTTGTATGTTGTTTCTCGTTAAAAATGTGAAAAGTTTATATTTAGTTCTTGCCTCATTGTTGATCTATATTCTTGGATGGTTAGCTCAAGAAGCAGGAAATATGCATCTTTTCTCAGGTGGCGTTGATAAATTATTGAACTCTACACCATTCCATCGTAATTTTTTCTTTATCTGTTTTCCTTTTCTCACTCTTGGCTATCTAATTAATAAGCACCATGTTTACCTCAGTAAATTTAAAATAAACATTAATCTTGTTTTGTTGCTTTCAAGCTTGCTTATTATTGAGTCATATTTAAATTATATGTTTATTAGCACAACAGAAGGTTTAGACCAGCTGCTGATGTTGTTCTTGGTAGTTCCCGCCCTGTTCATCTTTGTGCTTAATCTTGAAATAAAAGGAAAGACTAAGAATTTAGCAAGCTTATCAACGGGAATATTTCTAATACACCCCCTGTTTTTATTTTTATTTAGACAAATCATTCCTAACCATCAAAACACTTTGATTTCGATCTGTGTGTTATTAAGTTCTGTTATTGCCGGCTTGATATTGGTTCTCCTGAATAAACGACTTAAATATATTTTATAAAGATTTATTAAGTTAGAGAGCCCTCACTTAGAGGGCTTTTCTATAATCGACACAATGGCTTTGTGTCTGTTCTGGCAATCTACATACTTTCGTCGATCATCAACCATCACCTGCAGTACTTCTTTGGCTTGGCCAGACTTTAATTCCTGTAGATCCGGACAGAGTGTTTTAAGGTTTGCCGGTATTACCAGCGGTGTTGACTGCTGACACCCCGTCGTCATCAAAGCAATTAGTGTGGATATAAACAGGACGCTCAACGATCTTTTGCACTTCACGTGTAATTGTCTCGGTTTTAACGCGCTCAACTTCTTTTGATTCTTCATATTCTTCCCCTGCTTTATTGGCCAGCTTCTGTGCTTCCTTTTCAGCATCAAGATATGGCTTTAGCTTTTTATTAATTTTGTCCTGGCATGTCGTTTCAGCTTTTCGTAAATCACCGGCTAAACGATTGGCCTGAAAGAGCTGGCAGAGAATCACGATGCACAGCACCACGATCAAGGACCAGCGTTTGTTATTCCAGATCAGCGATAAAAACGGCATCTAGTTCACTCCCATGCATTTGTTATAGCGTTCAACTTGTCGGGTCCATACGCCATAGCAGTTGTTAGAACGAATACTGCAGTCGCGCTTGGCCACATATTTCCATTTCAAAAGTGACTTACACGCCTGGATATATTCACGTGCTTTCAAATGACGAAGCATTGACGATCCAGACCATGCGCCGGTGCCATATTGGTATGTGAAATCTAAGTACAAATCATATTCAGGTTGTGAAATTGGAATATTCAGAACTGTTTTATTGAAGCGCTGTGCATCTTTATCCATGTGCAGTTTGAGATATTCAAACGCCTGTTTGCGGTCAATCGCTGGATCACTCATCTTTACGCGCACACCGTTTGGATAGACTGTCGTGCCGTGACCAATAGTCGGTACATCCCCTTTAACTGGAATGACTGGCTTGGGTGTATAGCCTTCTTTTACTGCAGTGGCTTGCACCTGTTGATCACTTGGACCAGTGATCCACATGCCTGCAGCAAGCACCAGAGAAGAACCAATCACATAGTATTTAGTCTTGTTTGACATCGTAATATTTCTCCCATTGCTCTACTTTTAGTTTGTGGATCTCGTCAGCTCGTTTATTTTCCAGCCGCTTGTAATACCAGTTCACAACAAAGCCCGCTAAAGCAAGTGCGATACCCATCCAGGCCAGGACATCGACTGAAGCCAGCCATGCCACAAAACCAGAAGCAGCCCCTGCATACGTTGTTTTTGATGCAGCGGATGAGACAGTCGCTGCCATTTCCATTACTGCTGATTTCTGATCGGACATGCCGCCCCCAATTTTTGACATTAAAAAACCCTGATCTAATTAAAAATCAGGGTTAAATGTTGTTTGTTGTGTGTCCTGCGAAGATGTGTTTCCTAAACTGTCCGATCATCACTAACAAGACCGTAAGCAACTAACGCCGAAACAATACTATCTAGGACAGCATTCTGCTCTGCAATGGTTGTAGGTGTTTTCTTCCCTGTAATACTTCGTTTAGTTGTTGGTGGTGTTACTCCAAACGCACCTATACCGCCGGAAAGCTGAGTTTTAACAGCATACAGAGTTCGCCAAGTTGCATTCGCATACCCCAAATCCCTCGTTCCCGTTTGTGCTACGGTTGGTGATAAACTCGCCTCAATTCTCCAGTCGCCGATATTATTTCTAAACAGTGATTCGGGGGCATCCGCAAAACCGTCACCAAAAGCTAAAGCTGGAACACCGCCACGACTATATAGCTTTGCTATACCCCATAACTTTAGAGGGTCTGAAGGGCTGAATACATGCAAAGCACCCGATGAAGTAACAGCAAAGTTTAACTGTCCGGAAATACCAACGCTGAGCGCCATATTTGATGCACTTTGTTTGGATTCAAAGAAATGACTTTTAGTTGTTCTTCTTGTGGTTCCAATATCGTCAGCCCCATCCAAAGAAAACTTGGCGTGTCGTGTACATGCAAGCATGATTGGAGTAACATCATTTGTAAAAACAGCATGAGGTGAAATCATACAAGAAATAAATGTGTCATATAGAGAAACAGCAGAGAATTTAAACTCATGTGCATCTTCAAAGCGGCAGGAAATCCACTTATTTGCGCTAAAGAACGAAGTTGTAAGTGCAGGATCATAGTTGAAATCAATAGTCTTAGTGAATGCACCTTCCATTGAACAAGCGAAAAACACATGACCGTTAGGCGCATTATTACCACCCGCAGCTTTTGATATTTTTAAACAAGTTGTTCCGAATGCCGTTGTGTCTGCCGTGTACCGTGCGAAGTGTCCCCGATACCAAGTACATTCATTGATCCAGCCACCACCTTCAACATTAATGTGGATATTGACTTTAGACGCATCAACCATACCTAAGAATCTGAAATCGTTGTAAGAAATGTAGATATTCCCTGTATCACTGAACATTTCGATATTTTCTTCAAACCCTCGAATCGAGTTAAACACTACCTCACTATCACGCAGACCGGAAATTTTTACACCTCGACCCCCCGCAGCGGGTATCTGACCAATTTTTCGATTATTCGCAATAGATGGTAGCTTTATAGATACGTTTTCAATAAGAACTTGGTTAGCACCAGACATCCGCTTAATTTCTACAGCAGGCTTATTCAATGCAGTAGGAAATACAAATTCTGATCCACTAAAATCGCAATTTGTTGGTACGATTACAGTGTCATTTAATGTATACGTTTTTCCGTGTACGCTTTTCGCTACTTTATTGTAAGTCTGACAGTACAGTAGACACATATTAATAGCATTTGTTGCATCAATAGTAGTGTCTCCAAAAAACTCTACATAAGCATTACCATCCATCAAAGCAGCATTAATTTGTTTCTGGGTTTTATCTCCATCTACAACAAAAGAGGCATCCCAACCCTTATCTACAGCAATTTGGGCAAGGCGCTGCATGAGATAATTGTAATACTCATCTAGCTGATCTAGAGCTACACCCTGCTTGCGGATTTCTTCCATGAGATAAGCTCGAAGCTCATCATCTCGATCATCTACATAGCCTTTTAGATCGTTGATTTTTTCTTCTTGTTGCTGATGCAGTCGATCCACATAAAGCTTCATAAGCCAGTCAGCTACACCAAGCTCCTGCAGCTTTAACCAAAGCCGATCAAAATCACTGTTTACCGTTTGTGGTCGAAATGAGTTATTGAAAGATTGGTAATCTGTAGTCCGGCCAAATGGAGTGTTTCGCTGTAATGTGATTTTTTTACCAGCTGCTGGTGCAGTAGTGAATACCACATTTCCACCAGTTAAGCTCCACGTTGCAATCGGTGGTTCTATATCATCAATTAATACAATTAAATGGTCTTTTGATTCACACTGGAATTTCAGCGCAAAGCTAGTAGTTGCACCATTCCCGGTGTGTTCGATATACGACGTTTGTTCTGGAACTGCCATGATCTGCCCCTAATTTTCAAAGTCTAGAGTGGCTTCAATCACGCCACTATTCCCTCTCCAATTAGGGCCTTCATTGACCTCATTATTTCTGTGTATTTTGCCTACGCGTTCCGGCTGGTCTACGATTGCACCGGCTGCTGAGTCCATGTAATCATCTGGTTGATTGGCCACGGCTGGATTCCATTCACGCATCTGTTTAGCCGCTGGTGCATCTTCTTCACTACCATCTTCTTCACTACCATCTGGATTGGCAACCACAAGAACAGAGATATGCGCCCAAAGCAGACCAGACATAAGCGGTCCTTCAAAACTTTCAAGAATGCGCTTATTCTTATTCTGTGAAGCATGTCGTTCCTCTACACCACAACGAAGTTTTCGCTTCTTCAAAGCTGCTTTAAGTGAAGAACCCGCAAAGCCGCCAATGCCGTTAGTCTCAATTACAATTTTCGGCACATGGAATTCTTCAATCAGATCGCACAACTGCCATACCTGACCGCCAATAATTTCACCATTTTCATTGGTGATAATATCCGGACCAGTCAATGCAATGGATCTGTGCCAGTACTTGTTCCCAAGGTCGTCATGCAGAACCAATGCTGTAGATGAAATATCTGATTTAAGTTTTCCGGATGATGGGTCCCACTTGGCGGACATGCCGACAATACGGCGTTCACCCAGCATCATGAAGTATTCTCCATTGGCGCGTTTTAGCACCGGCTCACAGTCATAGGCCAGAATCTTATCTGGATCAAGACGCACATCACCAATAGGTTTGGCATGCATCTGATACTGTGAATCCCATTCATTCAGGGTTTTACATTCTTCGCGCCGGAATTCCATTTCTTCCGGTGTGAATCGCTCCTCCCAAAGTCCTTCAGAATAGAAATCAACAATATAGTTTGATTCAAGAAAGGTAATTTCCCAGACATTTTTTAGCTTTCGGCATTCATAATGTTCACCTTTATGCAGGTACTTTGCACCAACGCCGATGCCAGAGAAGCCGTGAACAGGATTGAAATCAAGTAAAACTTTCTGGCCTTTCTGGGTATCCTCAAAACGCTTTTCATGCTCAAACATTTTGAGAATTAATTTATCCACCTTTCTTTGTTTTTTAATTTTTTCATAAAGTGAATCGTGGGTATGCGGTGTGCCGATCCAAAGCTTTTTTGCACCTGGTATGGCAATGTGTGTCTGCTCAGATAATTTTTTCGGCAGCTTTTCACGTTGATCCGGATTGGCTGTGGTTTGTGGTGTCTCAACGTCATCATTTTGAATGAAGTGCGCACGATGGCCTGTGACACCAGAAAGAATCCCTTTGGCCAGCATGGTACCGTATCGAACATCTAGCGTACCATTTACAAACCAGCGTTCAATCTCCCCCTGACGAATGCTGACATTATGATTATCAATACACAGCGGATGCTTTTCCAGTACATCACGTGTGCCTTTTGAGCATTTATATGCATCTGAATCAGTTGTTCCCTGGTGCAGGATCTGTGTATGTGGCCAGCAGTAAATTACCCAGGCGTTAAACACGTCCAGAATACTTGACTTGGAATGCCCACGCGGAAGCATAAGCAAGCCTGTACGACCTTTAAGATAAAATTCTTCAAGGAAAATACAGACCTGAACATGGAATAGCGGTACCTTCCAGCCTTGCAGCTCAGCCCAAAGCAGAAAGAACGCTAAGAATGAAATCTTAGGTTTAGTCATTAGCTAAGGCGTTGTTTAAGTTTTGCAGCTTCTGCTTCGGCTTTTTTAATCAGTTGCTGTTCGTATTTCTCCTGTGTTGCCTGAGTTGCACTGATCGGCGGAATCTTGCCGGATTTAACATCTAAAACACGTTGCAGGGTCGCCATAACACCAGCCTGATTTTTGACGATGCCATATAAAAAGGCTTTATCCCCACGCCCTACTTTTGTTGCAATGTTGGTATCAATCGCTGCTTCCGCAGTACTAACCATGTCGTCTGCAATTTCTTCTGAAAGTAATTTGATTCGCTCTATCTGGTCATCACGCATAAAAAAATCCCCCGTATATAAGCTATATATACAGGGGGTTCGGTTGGGCTAAATTGGGTGTCCTACTTACTCCACGATACGATCAAAATCAGGCATCTGAATATCACCGACATCATCACCCCAGAAGCGCGTCCGGTCGTGCTGACGTTCAGCTTTCCGCAATAATTTTTCACGGTAGCCTGGTGCAATCATGTCCTGAATTTCGTCAAAGACTAGGCGATTAGTCGCAGCTTTGGTATAGAACAGGTTTTGCGCTGGTATCTTGTTCTTGAGCAAGCGGAATGCTTCATTGGATGCGTTGGTATCTTTATCATCGTAGTACTGCGTCAGGTTGCCTACAGTCAAACCGAGCACAGCTTTAACATCTGAACCCAATGGACCTACCATAAAGTCTGAGGTACTACGCCCTGAAGTATCCGTACCAGCAACAAGAATATCGCCAAGAATGGATAGACCACCACCCTGAACCGCTGAACGAGTCCAGAAGTTCATAGTCTTTTGTGGATCGTCACTATCCCACATGGTCGAAGGGTCATTGCCGTTGGCCAGTTCTTTAAGCTGTACCGCCAGTGCGCCCAGTATGGTGGTCATGGCAAATAATGACACCCCATAAGCCGCCTTACCTTTCACACCATCCTGTGCCATGGTACGTGAACCATGGCGCATCAAGAATGCTGCTGGAAAGGATTTAAACTGAAGCATCCCTTTTAGAATTTCACCCATGGCTGTACCTTTCTTTTGCCCTGCACTCATCCATGTACGCTCACGTAGACCGGCTTCAACTACCGCCATTCCCTGCTCATCCAGTAAATGCGCCTGAAATTGTGTGGCCACTTCATCACGGATTTTTTGCGCTAATAATTTTTTCTCTCCATCAATGCTATTTGCAAGGCGATCCATGACATGCTGACGTTTAGCCTGGCGCTCAGCAACCTTTGTCTGGTATTCAATAAACTCCGCATCCAAGGTATTTACACGCTTATCCAGTTCCTTAAACTTCTGCTGAATAGATTTATTGGCACTGCTATCTGCATTGCGCATTTTTGCACGAAGCTCTGTCATTCTTCGCTCAGCATTACCAAGGCGATAACCTAAACTTTCTGCTCTATTCCCATACTGCTTAGCATTGCGTTCAATATTCTTGCGTGTGGATTCTGAAGCTTTATCGGAGTGACGGCCATCTTCGACTTGCTGTAGGAAATCTTGAATTCGACCAGCCTGCTTTTCTGATTGAAGATAACGGTTTATATCTGTCTGAGCAGTTGCAGCCTCCTTCTGCGCATCGATTAAATCAATACGATCCTGAAGGGCTTGTTTTTCAGCCTGTGATTTAGCATCTTTTCGATTGGCATAATCTAGAAGACGTTGTGATAGCTGTCGTTTAACATCATCAACCTTTTGTGATCTGTTGGTCATGCGCTGATCATCTAAAGCGTTACGATCATCTAGTGCTTTAATCTGACTATCAATATCATCCGTCAAAGCTTTAACGTCACCATCCACAGCACTTAAAATCTTATCATCTGGAATTTCATAAATAGAACGTGCTGACATGAGCTGATTTCCCTTACGATCCACGACCGGATCAGCCAGGCGCATGACTTCCCAAGCGCGTTCGTTCAGTCCTGTTTTTTCTATCAGCTCACGATCCATTGCGTCCAGATCGGCCCATGCTTTAGAGCGGGTTAAAGTGCCGTATTTATGCATAAGCATCTTGCTAAAGCCGACTTTTGAAGCTGCTGTGAGTGCGTTTAGGCCAGATACGCGCATAACCTGTGAAGCAATACCACTGGACACTCGAGCCAGTTTCTGTGACTTGCCATGTACTGAAGTTAGACCATCATCAGACCAACGTGCGATAGAGCCGAGCATTTCCTCTGTGGCCAGACCTAAACTGTGCGCCAGCTGTCGATCCTCTTTATTTTTTGGATTGAGTTGCGAAATCAGTTCACCAAAGGTTTTGCGGTAGGCAATACCATGGATCGATGCAGTTTTTGCAATCATGGCCTGATCGGTGACGGATGAAATTGTGGTACCACCTAGCATGGATGCCACGTTCATTGACCGGTACGCTAAACCCATATTGGCCAGCACTTCGGATTGCGGTGTATTTTGGCCTGAAAACTCGTCAAACATGGTCTGTGCACGTTTACGCGACTTGCCCGTATCGTTTGCATCAACACCCTTCTGCCAGTCCTTTTGCTCTGCTGCATCCATCAATATGCGCATGGAATTTTTAGGACTGCTGCCAAGATTTTCCACCATAGCAATATCTTTGGATAAGCCGTTAATATGTGCTTCCACCAAGTCTACAAACGGCATACCGCCGAACTCTGCCTGATATTCCATCCATGATTCAGCATCTTTAAAATGCAGTACCCGGCTTTCAGAATGTCGGCTGGTAACTTTGGAATTACCACCGAAGGACTGACGGCCAATTTCAGTTTTATTGGCACCGTTGCTGCTCAAGGTATCGAATGAGTATTCGAGTAGTTCGCGGATCTCTTGCTGAGAGTAATACGATCCGTCCTCATGCACGTATTTTGAAGTGTCGATTAAGCTTTCAGCTTTCTGCACCCATGCCTGTTTGCCGGCTAATACAATCTTTTCTAAGCTATGCGTCTGCGGTAATCCCCAATCATCCAGTTTTCCAATATCACCACCGGCACGGTTAAAGCGTTCGCGCATACCTTCAAAGACCTCGCCCATCTTGTCGCTGATCTTCTTGGCCAATGGGTCGCCAGTGCTGTCATTGAATCGTTCACGAACAATCTTTTGCACCAGTTCAGCATCGGTGAATACACCTAAACCGCCTTTAACATTGGTATAAAAGTCCACCAGCTCACCACGGTAAATGGCTGCAATCGCACGAGCTTTAGTATCAATTGATTGGATGCCGGACATATCACCATGTGCTGCAACCATACGATCTACAACTTCACTGGCGGTTAAGGTCGGATGATCCAGCAGGGCAAGGTTTTTGTTTTGAGTGAGAATGTCGCGTGCTGCAATGGCGTGTTTTCGTTTTAGTTGTGCCTGAATATCTTCTGCGACAAATTCACCGGCTTTCACCAGTTTTTCAGCATCAGATAAATTGCGCCAGTTCTGAATATCCTGCTTGGCCAAAGACTTCATTGCATCTTTAATGCGGTTTTCAATGTCGGCTGCTTCTTGCTGGTTTAGTGTGGCCTTACCGAGTGCCTTGGCTACGGCGGCCTTACATTGGTCTTTCATAATAAAAATGCCCAGATAATTTTCATCATCTGAGCATCTTTTAGGATTGGGTTTGTTGGGTAGGGATTATAATCTGTGACCAGCCAATCTTTCCTTTTCATTTGCTAAACGAACTACATCATTCGGACTTCCTGAAAATGTATATATTTTTGTGAAAAATTTTTGATCTAAATATTCAAAAGAGTTTTCTTCCATTTTTTTTATTAAAAATAATCCATCATTATTCTCATTAAGAAAAACATAAGGAGCATTTGTATCCAGCCAAAAACAATTTTCTATTTTTAATTCCATTTCACACCTCTGTAAATACCTGAAAAGAGTGCGGAAAGCATTCAGGTTAAATGCCTTTCAGGAGCGACCCTATCCGCCTAATCATTAAACGATTTATTCCCCAAACTGTAAAGCACAACTAATGGCAGTTTGTGCGGCCAAAGTATCTTCTTGTGCCTGACGCGCTTCAGCTTCCATTTCATCCAGTCGTTCACGCAAGGTCATTGTGATTTCTTCCATCTCACCATCCGGTCGCATACGACTGACAGAAATTTGCTGATCCGGATTCTGCATGATGATATCTAAAGCCGCTGACTCTTCTGGTCCATCACCAAACAACGAACCTTGTCGCGGATCGCCCATCCCCTCGATCCGATCAATCTCACTTTGAATATTGTCTGAAATGGCCTTAGCACTGCGCTTATTGGTATCAAATACGTTTAAAAACTGCTTTGCACCATCACTTAAACCGTCCTCGAGGAGCTGACCTTGATTTAAATAATCTGGTACGGTCTGGCCATTGGCTTTCAGATCACTGAGCTTTTGCGCTGCCTGTGCCAGATCCTTGGCCAAAGTATTTTGATGACGACCACCCTGCTTCACTAAGCTATCAAGCTGTGCCAATTGTGGTGCAGCGCGTAACAAGGCATTCAATACTGTCTTGCTGTCATCATCCAGATTCTCAGCCATGCGGCCAATCAAGGACGAATCATCATAAGCACGTTGCATGATTGCAGATTCAATACGGCGTTTCCCTTCCTGGCTTAAACGTCCGTCACCGGTAATCACTGTACCCTGTTCTGACTTTGGCAATGACCCCACAAAACCGCGTACAAAGTCCATAGAGCCATCTAAATTAATTGAGCCATCATTGTTAATCTTTAGCAAGGAAGCATCAGGCAGACGATCTGAGTCACTCACAGCACGTTCTGTAGCGGAGTACTGCGCAACGTCCGATTCATTGGCCAGTTTTGCGAATTGCGTACGGTCGGTATCGGTTAAACGTGTCCGGACTAAAACAGGATTATTGATACCAGCAATATCGATACCACGTTCAGCCGCGTACTGTTCCAGAAAGGCCCGATATTCTTCAGCACGGCCCGATTCATAAGCCTTTGCAATGGCCAGTGTACGTCCGTTACCAGACTCGACCACATTGTCCATGCCGATGATCGGAGCACCATCAGACAGCTTTGGAGATTCGCCAAGCAACTCAGGTCGCAGATCCTCTGCCATGCGTTCAATCTGTTGACGTGATGCTTCACGGGTACGGTCACGCGGTTGTAGTTCCGATGGATAAAGCGGATTTACCCCATAAGCCAGATCGTTTGATGCGATTAGTTCATCCAGTGATTTGACCTCATAAGCCATGTCATAGCTTGAACCATCCATGCCGATTGCAGTACTGGTGCCATTGCCACCATATCGAGCGCTTAAACCATTCCACTTGTTACGCCATTTGCCAATCGCTTGGCCGACGGTCATACCATCCATGGCATTATTTTTCACAATAGCATCGGCATTTTTTGGATCGTATTTACGAACCACATCGATCAAAGGAGTATTAGGATCTGCCTTTAATACTGCAGACGCTCCACCTGGTCCAAGTAAATGCCCTAAATAATGTTCATGCGGTTGCAGCTCACGGCCAATACTTTTCTTGATATGGCTTTCTGCCTGCTTCATGTGCTTGAAACCGATGCGGATCTGTTCGTCAATATTCGCCCGATCACCACCGCCTAAGTTCTTCCAGGACTTATCCAGTACCTGAAATAAACCGTGTGCAGTAGATGTTGGGTTTTTGGCTGTATGGCTAAATGAGCCGCCAGTTTCAATATGGGCAATCGTTAAAGCTACATTTGGAGGAATCCCGGCCTGTTGTGCTTTGCGTGCAATCGTTTTGGCATTGGTTGGTAAAGCCATGGTGTCGTAATTAACAGGCTTCTGCTTATCCTCACCATTAACTGGATGCACCACATTCACCGGTCGACCCATACGGATTGCTTCAGTTGCGGCATCCATATTTTTATAATGGTTATTGGCTTGAACTGGATTGGCCGGATTCACTGGTGCC
This sequence comes from Acinetobacter sp. YH01006, assembly GCF_013420445.1. NCBI lineage: Bacteria > Pseudomonadati > Pseudomonadota > Gammaproteobacteria > Moraxellales > Moraxellaceae > Acinetobacter > Acinetobacter sp. YH01006. Next base: position 221,735 of record NZ_VOYB01000003.1, read on the forward strand.
AGTGTATTTTCAAACTCCAATTCATTTAAAACCAGTGCTGCCTGCTGCTGTTCTGGTGTGACATCGGGATTATTAAAATACTTGCCTGCACCACGTGCTGCACCAAAAAACAGGGTATTTAATAGAACATCGGTGGTGACTGATTCGGCTGTGACTTCGTATTTTTTGGCCTGTTTGTCGTAGCCTTCCGATTCTAGGATTGCACCTGATACAGCTTGGCCACCAATGGATAGACCAGATGCGCCACCAACGGAAAGCAGACCATCTTTAATCACTCCACCTGTGCCTTTAAAACCATAAGACATAGGCAAAGCCGTTGATACTGCAGCCACAGCACCATCAGTCAAAGCGACTTTTAAAGCGGTTTCTTCGTCCACACCTTCCCGGGTTAAATCACCATAGACATAGTGAGTTTCAGATCCACCGGTAACAGCTGCCGCACCGGCAATACCACCAACAGCGCTACCGACCACCGCACGTGTTGCATAGTCGCCCAGACTGAATGCGATATTGCCGACTGTGCCGGTATTCTCTTTGTCTTGCAGATAATCAATCGACTCGTATACCAGATCATCACGCGTCTTTTGCTTGCGTTCCTTGTAGGCAGAATACGGCTCGCTAAATTCTTCTTTGCCAACATCATCAAGGGAATATGAAACACGATCTACAACAGCATCAACTGGCGCGGCAATCGCATCACCGACTTTGGCAAAGCCAGCTGCCGCACCACGAAACGGTGCAGCCACCTTAAACAATGCGCCAGATTCTGCTTTCTGCTCAAGCGGCTTAAACGCCACGCCTGGTGTATTCAGCTGATCGACCTGCTTTTGGTCATCAGTGGAGTATTCAGATAGCCAGTTACTCATTACTTGGTTGCTCCCTGCATATTGATCCGCCACATCACGCCACCCACTTGCAAGGGTGCACCACGTTCATTGATCAAGTCATATTGGATCTCGCCTTTTTTAGATCGCTTGTCAGATCGGCGTAGGCGTAAATCTTCCAGTTCGGCTGTGCTGATACCAGTAGCCTGAGAAATCGCGGCATAGCCTTTGCTGACTTCACTTTCAAAGCGGTCATCATCCATGCCATAGGGCTTAGATACCTTCCATGTCTTTTGATTACCGTACTTCATGCCTTGTTCATATACGCCACCAGTAGCCATGCTTAATGCAGTTTTGACCAGATCCTTGCTCATATCGTCTTTGTCTTTGTGCTGGTAGCCATTACGCTCAGATAAATGTGCATAGATTGATTTAAACGCCGAAAAATTCATGTTTGCTGTAGCACCAGAAACAGAATTACCCACGTAATTATTAAATTCTTCTTTGAGTAGTTCATCTGTAGGCATAACCAAAGCTTTGTTTTTTAGTGCCTGAGTACCAGAAATGATTGCAGCCGCTACATCCTCGCCATCACGTGAGCGATAGTTATTGGCACGTGCTACACCAGCCATTAAATAAGATAGATCGCCACCCCCTAGCTGCCCCATGGTTGCAGACCAGATCTTACTGCCATTCGGTACGCCTTTTGATTGGTTGATCAGCTCTCCAATAAAATCCAGTTTGTCATTCACAGACTTCGCTTCAAACGCCTGTTTGGCTTCTGGCAGGTCTTCTACAGCAATTGGTTTCACCACAATGTTTGGATCTTTAAGTGCCAATTGACTCACGCCGTTATCAATCGCCTTTGCAGCAAATGATTTAGGGCTGCCTTTCAACTCACCAGCATTCAGGCTATGTATTTCTAAACCTGCTTCACGTACCGCCTGATTGGGATTATTTTTTAATGTTTCTGTCTTTTCCTTATGGATCGACTCATACACGCCTAAAATCTTTTCCTCATTCACAGCATCAGTGGTCTTGCTATTCTTGGCACGCACCTTCTGTTCATTGATACGCTTTAGCTGCTCAGATGTAGACAGGTTAGAAAACTGCTGAAAATTATTGGACTGTGATTTGTAGAAGTTATATTCGGCTTCATGTTCAGTACCGACCACTGCACCGCCTACACTTGCCAGATAATCATCATCCAAAGCACGACCAGTCAGCACCTGAGATTTAAAATCATTCAGAACTTTGCCGGCTAATTGCAGACGCTTATTTTCTTCAACTTCAACCTGTTTATTGATTGCATCGATCCGGCTGAGTGCCTGGGCTTTCTTTTGCTGTAGCGTTGGGCCATCGGTATAACCAAAACCACCGTTATCCATTTCGGTAATGAGCTGCTGCAGGCTGGCTGTATCCTTGTTTTCAATGGCACTGGTGATACGTCCGTCAATATCTTGCAGATCACGTGCGCCTTGGTATTTATAAATCAGCGCCTGTTTTTGTGCTTCTGGGATATTTAAGCTTTGAATATTGGATTTGACGTATTCCGCACCGGCTTCACGATCCATACGTGTGCCGATCTCAAGATAACGATCAGCCAATACCTCGCCTTTCTTGGAGTCTGCGCTTAATTGCAATGGCAGGAATGCAGTGGCATTACGGCTCACATTGCTGGACCAGTGCTGACTTAATGCCTGATGTGCATGCCCGGGCAGCTCACCTTCCATATCTTTGAAACGCTTTTCAGACCATTGCTGTAATGTTTTATTGGCTACATCAGCATTCATTGCGCCGTTGGCCACATCGTTTTTAAGCAATGTAACCTGCTCTGATAGTTCGGTCGTCAGTACATCATCTAGCTTAACTTTGGCTTCTTTCTCTGCCAGATCATTATGATAAAGCTCTGCACGTTTGGCAGATACATCGGCTTCATCGGATTTTCGTCTGCGTTCATCAATAATGCCGTCAATTGTCTTACCAATACTTCCGAGTCCGGTCATTGGTGTGTGCTGCTGCATAACTGGCCGAGATGTATTCCGACCTTGAGATTTTGGAATTAACGCCATTATTTCCATCCTCCTGTTGATGCTGCACCCATAAAGTCAGAGGCGGCTTGCATCGCATAATTATTACGTTGCATTTTGCCCTGCATGCGAACCTGTTTAGCCTGATAACCTGCATCCGAAATATTGAGTGATGCGTTATAGGCTGCATCAGAAATATGCTCATCCTGAAGCATTGCTGCTGCACCTACATCAACATTCACCCCATTTTCCGCAGCCTGTGCACGCGCCGTTGAAGCATTGCTCTTGCCTTGCCGCTTCATTTTTTCAGCTTCTGCACGTGCGACTGAATTAACTGTCTTAGCATTACCTTTTGATATAGCATCCGCCATTTGAGCATTTGCCATGTTTTGAACGCCTTGCATGATTCCGCCTGGATTGCACATGATTAGACCTCCATTTCCAGAACATAGCCGACCAACTCAAAGCCTAGAGATTTATACAGCTTCACAGTACGTTCAGCATAAATGCCGGTGATGGTACCGACTTGAATACGGTCTGCTTTGTTCATCTCTGCCCATACTTTGAATGTTTCAATCAGATCACTGGCTGCACCTGATTTACGATATTCAGGCAGGACATAAAGCCCCTGCTCATAAGCAAGTTTCTGGCCTGTTCGCCAATCAATATCAATCGCACCGATCAATGTACCTACCGGATTCGAGTACTCGTCTATCACGATCAAGATGGACTCAAGCTCATTAATCAAATGCGTAAATACATTTCTAGCGCGCTTCTCATCAAAGCCCTGCTTTTTAAACCGTGGTGATTCATTGGTCAGACGCTTGCCCCAGTCAACAAGCGTGTCTAAATCTTCTAGTGTTGCTGCACGTACAAGCATCTTTATCTCTCATTCATTGATACCAACATAGCTACACTTTGGACGTGGAAAGGCAGCGGTTTGTTGTGTGTTATTTTTAATTCCATTTCGTGCAAGGTCGACCAGCCATTCATGCTGACACTGACTGGCCCCGTATAGGTCAGGTTCTGGAATGCAGACTGGTTAAATGACTTATGCTCAAGTTCGTACTGATTGCAGTAGCCACCAATTGAATTACGCACATACAAAACCGTTTCATGCGCCTGAATCTTATGAAGCATTGCAGTACTTGGCACCTGGCTGTGATCCGGTGGTAAAAACTCAACTTCCATATTGAACGACTGACCGGCAAACCACGTGCCGGATGTTGGTTGGTTATCATCATAGAAATAACCGTCTGCATTCTGGAATCGATACTGTGTGCTGTTATGCAGGTTTCTATTTGCCAATGCGCCGTTATGTGCGATCTCACAATCCATGAATGATGTTTCGTCCAGCTGCTCAAGCACCACAGATGCTTTACGCTGAATCAGCATGAAACACAGGTCATTGCCGGCAGCTTGAGGTAATGCACAGATTGAGCGTACAGATCCACCAAAGTCATGCTGTGCCCAGGCATTCATCTCCTGATCACGGTTTAAAGTAATACTGGCCACCTTGCCATCATTGAGCACCATCCAGACCAGGCTATACGGCGTTTGCTGATAGGTCAGTTCTTTGATACCACCGTGATCTTCTGCAATGTGTGGTGCAATGGCTGACAGCTCCGGACTGACCAGACCGTCTACTTCATAACGATAAGACAAGGCACGTAGACGATTACCACCACGCTGGACAAATAGCAGCTCATTACCCACCAGACACGGACGAACATTAGATTGTGCGCCGTAAGTTGTATGCTGTTCGATCTGTGCAGATGCTGGTGTAAATGCACCGGTTGAACTGATCAGAAACTCAGATCCACCAGTAAGCGCCACCACACCACCACGCTGTGCCAGATGCAGAATGTTGTCTGCCTGTGCAGAAGATGAAGCCATGGAAAATGCGCTGGCATCGTCCGTTGCTTCCAAGAAATCACCATCATTCCCGATTGCACTAACCCATAACTGGTTCGGGTTGTTCTTTGTGTTGGCAAAGACCAGGCGCTGTTTGAAGAATGTCACCGTGGATGGGTAGCCAGTCGCTGCTGTAAACGCTGCAGTATTTAAGGTCCATGATTTGGCAATGGCCTGAACGTCTGCATTGAGTTTGACTAGCACCTCACCTGAAACCACTGTACCCGATGTGATCGTAGTAATACGGACTTGGCCACCGTTGATATTTACGATTGCGCCAATGTGAGAAACATTAAAAACTGGAATGTCATACCAAGCGACTTCCTGCCACTTATCATTCAGATCCGTCGGCTCGGATGCAGAGTTATCTGATACCGCTTCCCATGTTTTAAGCAGGTGAATAACACGCTCACCAATGATGTAGTTTTCAGTATTTTTCCAGTTTGGATATGATGAAGCGGTCAATGTGATGGTTTTGCCAACATCTGTGCCATTTGGCTTTAATGCCACGTTAGGCGTAGTGTTAATTTCATCCACCGGTGCGGTGACAAAAGTGAATTGATCAAAATCCCAATTATCAAAGTCTTTACTACAGACCAGACGATGCACCGGATGATCACCCTGAACAAAGAACATGCGATAGCGTGAGTGTGCCACTTGGATCTGTGCAACTTTGGCCGCTGTGTTATACGGCGTACTTCCTGTATGGACTATGGATTGCGTTAAAGGGTCATACACCTGCAGTGTATTAATACCCAAGATCAATAGAAATGGATTGTCTGAGTTCGGTACAAAAGGGATCAGACGCAATGCACCAGCGAAAATACCGCGAAACTTAGTACCTGGTCGTTTCTTTGCTCCACCCTCGACCAATGGAATTGCATTCAATAGTTTTTTAGCGCCGTTGGCATATTGCTGCACATCAGTTCGAGTATGCAGTAACGGTGACAGCTCACCACTGGACAGGTTATTTTTGAGTAGCCATTGCTTCATTAGTAGCGACTCCCGATATAGCGTGATTCCTCATACACGATGTCTTCAGAAGGTCGTTCTTGCGCATTGATCGTACGTGCACGCTTGATTAGATCGCGGTACTGCGCTTCTGCTGATTGTCCTGCTGCATCGCTACCAGTATTCGGTTTGCATAGCTTGGCGGCCATTTTAAGTGACATGGCTTCCACCAGCATTGAATCCCAAGAATCTTCGTTATCGTTGTCAAAAATATATTCAAGGTTGATCTGCTGCTGATTGGCCAGAATGTAGCGATTCTCGACCTCATATTTTTCTGTATTGGCGCTTACAAGCCGGATGAAGTCACGCGGCAAAGGAAAGGCGTTGCTATAGCCAAAGGCCGGATAAGTTGTCACCGGTGCAAGAATGGTACGTTTCTTTGCACACGACCACGGATGATCACGCAGGATGGATTTACGCACCTGGTCATAGATATTCCGGCAGCGTTCAGCACGTGCCGTGTTCTCATCGAATGATGCAATGTTGCTATCCCCGATCAGGCTTAAAGCATGGTTGACGATGGATGTTCTGGTTGTAATAGACATAAAAAAGCCCTCAAGTTTTAATGATCTTGAAGGCTTTTAAATTGTAGTTTGTTGGGTGTTAGCCACGGAACAGGCGATAGCCCTCAAGCTCCCAGAGTTTATTTTCTGCAATGGCCATGACATCTTCTCTTGAATACTCAATGCCAAGTTCTTTGCTAAAATTTTCCGGATTTACTGCTTTTGACATTGCTGTTGCTAGATGAAAAGAGCCATCAAGCCAAGCATCCGCACGAACGTATTTAGTTGGCGTCTCACCAAAAGTGAAATGCAATTGCACACGGGTCAATAATTCCTTAATTCGTTCCGGTGTGACTTTAGGCTGCGGCTTAAATTTTCGATCAAATTCATCTTTAGGCAACCATAGAACAAAACCATTAAGTTGTTCAGTATTCTTTTTGCCTGCCCGGTCTTCAATCAAATAACCTTGATCCTCACCATTTTCACCTTCTGGCAGTTGCCAACCGCGATAATCGTTATATTCCTGACGAGTCATAGTTGCTGCGTGCACCAGGCTTGTACCAGCGAATGCAACCATGGTTAAGGCTAGTAATTTTTTACTCATATTCTTATTCCACTTCTTTCAAACAATTGCGGCACTCTGGCTTGGCATCAGATCCAATCTCAGTCGCACCATGAAAACCAAAAAGACACATCAGAAATTGAATCATTCTAATTCCCTCGAATTCGTGCCAATTAAAAAAGACCCGACACCCCATGCCCAAGATGTCGAGCCAAAACCCCTACTTAACGAAGGAAGTCGATAGCAATAACTGCTTCTTCCAGTGAACGTGCTGCACCGTATGAAGCGATACCGCCGATCTGCTTGGTATTGGATTTATCCGCTCGAACAGCAATGTCAAAGTTAGAAATCATGTTTCGACCGAAATGAACTGAACGTGATGCAGAAAAGAATGTACGTCCTTCAGTTACACCACCTGCGCCGTCTGGTAGCTCTTCATAAGGCAACCAGATAAAGCCAGCCCATTTTTTAGCCACATCACCATCTTGAATCGATTGAATAGTGTCACGATCCCATTTGGTCAGCTCATCATCAGTCAGAATCTGTTCAAGGATTTCTGAGTTATAGATGGCATACATCGGGCCACGCTTGTCCATTTTGGTTTTACGCATGGTTGCACGTGCTTTCACAATCTTGGCTTTATTCATTGGTGATGCATTCGCCAGAATGATTTGTGAACTAGGCAACGGCGTAGCGGTATAGTCCTCACCATCAGCTGTTTTACGCTGTACTGAAGCACCTAGTGCTTTAATAATCGTGGTGTCACGTTCGTCATACTCAGCACCTAAACATAACTGCATATATTCAGATGTTGGATTTGCTGAAAGCTTCGCTTCATCACGTGGATCAACTGGCACGAACAAGCCGAAATCTTTCATTACAGCAAGACGTGTACCGGCTTCTGGTACCGACCAATCTGTATCCTGGAAACGATCAGTCATTTCTTTCATTTTAAGAGTGCCCAAGTCATTCACTGTGAATGATGAGCCACCGATATTGCCGCGATCCACGGTCAAGACTTGTAGTGCTGAAGCTGTAGTCTTGGCCTTAGTTTCAAATGCGGCATGGAACTCACGCTTAAATGCAGCGGTGATCATTCCATTATTTGTTGCGAAGTCTTGAGACATCTTTAACCCCTTAAATTATTCTGGGAACTGCTTTTGGAAATGCTGGCTTACACGCGCTGCAACTGACTTATGATCAGGATGATTAGCATTGCTGTATGCTTCCGATAACATCAATTGTTCAATAGACTCGCTACCGCTTTGCTGTGTGTTCTGTGGTGGTGAATCTTCTTGAATGTGCTTACCAATAGCGGCTGCCAGCTTTAACGCACCGATTGGTGAGTCCAGATCCGAAGCCTGAAAACCTAGTGCTTCAATGGCTTGCTTGGCCAAGTTCACATTCACCCCAAAGTCATTACCCCATTCTTCCTGCAGTGCTTCCATTTGAACGGATTGGTGTTGTTCATAGGCTTTAACGACTGCTTCGACTTGCTTATTGGTCATGCCTTCAGCATGGAATGATTGCAGTACTTCAGTGTTATCCGCTTTAAAAGCATCAAAATCGAAGCCCTCAATTTCAACGGCATAAGCATCGGCAGACTCTGGTACCGCCGTAGCTGGATCTGTTTCAGTTGTTTGCGTTTCTTGCTCACCAGGAGCCTGCTGTGTTGTATCAGCACCTGGCACCGGCTGCGTTTCTGTTGCTGCAGGTGGTGTTGTAGTCTGAGTTTGTTCAGTTGTTTGAACGTCTGGTGTGTTTGCTGCTTGTTGTTCATCCATTGTTTTGCTCCATGTGTGCAAGTTCTAATTGCTCGTTATAACGAGGATCGTTTGCTGTGTTGATTCGATTAAGAATGAAGTCCACGACTTCCGCACGGCCAAGACGGCGGCAGGTTTCGCGTTCATCATCGGTAAATGGATTGCGCTTAAAACGCGCCGTAAGTTCTTCTAAAATTCGTTGGCCGTTCGGCTCAATATCAAAGTGAATCTGGTAGGTTTGCGCCGTTGGCTTTCGATGTGAGCGCCATTTGACGTGGTGGCCAAAACCTAATTCGCCCTCTTGCTCCTGGACCAGTTCTTTAAATTCCTGATCAGGCTGAGCCTTAAGGTCGGCAATGTCCTGCTTCAATGCAAAAACTTGTCCTTGCAGTATTTCTGCACGTTCCCATTCATGGTGCTTTTCATTGCGCAAGTTGCTGGATATTGCTCTTTCCTCAAACAGCTCATTGCTTAAGGCTTTGACCTTGTTTTCAGCCGCATAAAACGAAGCACAAGCAATCAGCGCAAGAATAGCCATCACCGCAAAACCTAAAATCATTGCATCACCTCACTGACCATTTGTGCTTCCAGACCTTTACCCATGCCTTGAGTAATGGCACCTGTCATCTGTTGTGCCATGGCCGCTTCTTGTTCCTGTGCAGCTGCCTGCTGTTGTGCCTGTGCTTTCTGTTCACGGTATGCCTGAAGTTCATCTGTAGTACGCATGATTGAAGTTGGTGCACCTAGACCAGCCGCCAGTACTTGTGGAACTGCATCAAGATTGATGTTGTCCAGTGCATCCGGTGCGACTTCAATAATTGATCCAAGTGAAGCCATAAGACGTTCAATACTGGCCACTTCCTCAAGCTTCTGAGCACGTGCCAGTGGTGAAATAAACTTGAATGAAAGATTGCGGCCTTGTAGATCTTCTGGTGCTTCGCCTAATGCTTCTGCCCGATATGCCAAACCAAAAGCACGATCAAGGATAGGGACAAGTAACTCAGCCTGTGCACGGCCATATAAGGGACCAAGCTGCTGCCGGATCATATCGACACGTGCATAAATCTCTGCTGCCGTTGGTGGCGTGTTGTAATGCTGAGACATACCATCGGCCATAAGCTTTCTGCGTATGCTGGATTGAAGACGATCTAACAGCGGATCTGCGACCTGAAAGCCCCGACCACTATCCAGACGCTTCATTGAATCCACGTTTCCTGCAGGAACGATCTTGCCGCCACCGATACGTACAGTACGTGGGTTTAAAATCCCGTCATCCTCAGCAATCCAGAAACCAAGCACATCAATCTCAGCACTGCGTAAGGTGTCACGCATCAAAGCATTGGCTGATTTAGCATCTGGTAACGCCGTAGACATGATGCCAATCCCGTACACGCTACCCGGGATCTTTCTAAAACGTGGTACCGCACATGGGAATTCGTTATAGCCAGATTCTTTCAGGATGTTTTTTCCATCTACCTCCACATGATATGAAGCGAACGGCATGTTCTTTGGCAGCAATACACGGTTGGTCATTGATGCTTTGACCTTGCGTGGTTCAATCACATGCACAATCTTGAAACGGTCATCTGGACGGCTCTGGTAAGCGTTACGTACTGCATCACTTACTTTGTTTTCGCCGAACTCTGTCACCAGCTGTGCAGCAGTTTTGGTGTACTCGCGGTAAATCGTATCTACTTGCCCGTCTGGACGCGTGGAAGCAATAAAGCATTCACCAATTGGCCAGCACTGGTATGTGAAGCCACCGCCTTTTTCACGGTCAATGTCTTGATAAACCACGCCCCAACCAGCAACGGCGAAATCAATGATCATGTCGTAGATTTCACTGTCAAAGTTTGCGCCGTGGATATTGCGAAATAAGAATTGTGCGACCTGTTCAAGCCAGTGTTCCCCTGGTGTGAGTTCAGCTTGATCATCCATGCCATCAGGCACAGCTTTAAACCAGATCGCGTTTGCAGGTGTGGTACCTGCAATCAGGTTAGATACAAAGATCAGGATTGATTCGGCAGCAGTAGAATCCAGCAAATCAGCACGCTGTTTCTCTCTGGTGCCTTCGGTACCTGAACTACCACTAAAACACTGCTGGCGCTCAGGTGCTCCGTACTTGTAGCATTCAGTCCAGTGCGCTTCATATTTGGCACGTTCTGCCCGAAGCTCACCTAACCGTTTGCAAATTTGACTTGCTCGATCACTCATGCCTTATCCGCCTAGTGTTGATTTTTTATTGCTATCACCAGCACTCAGAACTTCCGATGCGCGACGCTTTTTCATGGCAGCCTGTGCATTGTCCTGTTTCGATTGCTTGGCCTCTGGTGAGTTTTCAGCAGCCTGGTCTTTGGAGTAGTTCTGAAGGTTTTTACCAAAGTCCTTGATGCTACCGCCAAATAAGCCTCTTAACTTTCCACCACACATATCAGCCTCCTAAGGTATTTTTCTTCTCGTCCTGAGAAGATGATGAAAGCACCTCAGATGCCTTACGCTTTTTACGTGTGGCAATCTCTGCATTTTCTGCTGTCTGTGCCTCTGCTCGGGCTTTGGCTTCTGCTGCCTGAGCGTCATAGCCTTTAGATGCTGCTTTGGTATCAGTCAGGCCAATGGCATCCGTTACAGTGCTAATGGCCTTGCCTACGAATCCACCACACATAATTAGATATCCTTAAGTTCTAGACCGTTTTTACCTTGGGACCAGCGCTGTTTTTTCTTCACTTCAATGCCACCCGACTTTAATAACTGGTCGAGTTTCTTTTCGATGCGTGCTTGGTTTACAAGGATCTGATCAATACGTGGATCTTCGACAGGTTCAACTAGTGCACCTAGTGAACTGGTTTCATCAGTAGACTGGTCTTGTGATTCAGCATCCTGACCTGTGATGTGTTCCAGTGCTGCATCGGCCTGTTCTGCTGTAGTTGGTGCTTTCTCTGGTGCACCTGGTGTATTTACTTTGCGAGCTGCCATAAAAAAACCCTATCGTTGGTTGATAGGGTTACTGTGCCGATGTTTGCAGGAAAGTTTGCTGTGTTTCCTGGATACTAGTCAAACCTTTCATTCTCTCAATACATTCGTTCGGTTTTACTGTGCAAGTTATCTAAACTTATTAAAAAAATTACTATTCTTCGGCCCGACATACTGAATCCAGCCCCATACATCACGCCAGTAAAACCAATCGCCGTTGGATTCCTTCCACGGCGTGCCGTCATTCTCTATGTGGGTGTAGTCAGGTGGCATGGTCACCTTCCAGCGCAGCACTGATTAATCCTGCCATTTCTGCCGATTCTTCATAACTCCCAGTGTAATATTCATTCATGATTGCTTTTACAGCATCAAGACGTTTCTGCAGCTGTACACACTCCCCCTCAAGGTTTAGGTTTGTTTCTTGCAGTTCATCAATACGCATTTTCATAGACTCCTGACCACCCTCATAAGCGATACGGCAGCAATTGGCATGACGCAGAGCATTAAAGCCTTGCTCGCCCATCCATTGGTTAAAGCTTTTATAATTCTTCACAACCCTAACTCCCGATCCAATTCATCAATAACCTGATCACACAGGCCGCCGTCATCAAAAATATCCATCTGGCCAATCTTGTACTTGTATGTCATCCATTCACCTTCCAGTGGGTAGCGCACAATGCCCGTCTCTGTTTGCCATAGCAAAATGAATGCATGGCCGTTGTCATAGTTTGGAACGCCACCACGCGCCCATTCTGAAACTGTAGAAGCACCAGACACCGGCAGAACGTCTGCAATCTTTTCGTGTGTCCAGCCGCATTTGCCTAAGTCCAGAATCATGCGATTGAAGTCCGGACGCTTGTAATTCCGTAGTTTTAACTTGAACTCTTTGACCTTCTTTTTGGTATGCAGATTGATAAAACGCGCGCGCGCGCGAGGGTCGTTCGTATATACCCCCTCTCCACACTCACCGCCTGTTAGTTGCAGCCCCATAGAACTTCCCATAGCAACCCCTATACTCACTTTAAATTTCCATCACTTTTATTTTGAGTAATCCGCCTTTAACCACATTGCCCCGGCGTACTATCAGCTCATCAAACTGTTCGTCATCTACGCAAAATTCACACTTCACCAGGCTATCAATCGTTGCTTTCAAGTAATTATCGATATCCCGTCTTAATCGATTCGGAAAATGAAACGTCACCTCCAGTTTTAACCGTGCTGCTGTTCTGGTTGGCGGTACCAACATGCTGACCAGATCGTGAAAATCTCTTGCCTCATCACTCAACTTGAAACCGCGTCCAGATTTCTTCCAGTAGTGGTTTACCGATGGAGGAATAGCCGGCAAATTAAAATCTAAAATAACTTTTTCTCCCCCTGCGCTATTTCGCCCTAGTTTCGCGTCTACGGCGTTTTGTTCTGCTTCATGTGTCTTTGCTTCAATTTTGTTTTTAAATTGCACTGACGCGCATTCCTTGCGCAAATTATGCTTATTCAAATGAACTTCTAACTGCTTTTCGCTCCAACGGGTTCCAGTCATGTACCAGCCTCAAATAATTGTTTAGCTTTTTCGGTTGGCAGGAAGCCTTGTGGGTATTTTTTATCGCCTGTGATGTATCCAAGCCTCTCAAGTGATGCCAGATACTTCTGCACAGTTCTTTTGCTTACGTCTGAAACCACATCATCCAGAACATCCTGCACATAGGTTTTCTTTCTCCGGAACGTGATGAACAAAACGATTTCAATCGTGAGTTCAAACATGTGGCCGTGTGATTGACTGATACTCACGCTGCACCCCCTGCACGATTAAAAACACCTTTCACTTTTGCCGCCAATTCAGGTGGACATGGCACGCCTTTACGATTCTTCTCATTATGCTCAATCGCTACTGGCTTCATCGGTGGTACGTACATCACTTGAACACGTCCGGCCTTTTTAGCTTTGTCCAGGTAATCGCTGTAAATATCTCTGAATGCAAAGTGAGCTGCTTTCTGGCCTTCGGTTTTGAGTATGTGGCGTACTTCATCCAGTGCACGTTTGGCCAATGTCGTGATCTTATTGGTCGGATCTGCTTCAAAATTTAAAGCTTTGGCCCATGCTTGTTCAGCTGTCCACCAGTCGCCGTCATGCACACACCAAGAACGAAACTCTGGAAGTGATGGACACCATTTTTCAGAATTCATACGCTCTAAACCACGGCGTAACTCTGCAGGTTTCAAACCGTTCAAAACCGTGCAAACAGTGAATTGCAGCTCTGCTGGATTGATATATCCGTATTTTTTATCGAACATTTCACCGTACAGCACTTGCATCCGACCTAAGACCTGGTCTGCAATCTCAGCTGGGAAATCAACAACGAATGCGTCCTGGAATAATTGAATATTGCTCATGATTCACCTCGTGGAATTACACCTTGGCCATAGCGATGGCGTTTTGGTTGTTCAGCCTTAGGTTGTTTTGACTCTGCCTTCGGTTTTGCCGGCTGGTAATTGCGTAACCAGTTCAACCAGGTGGTCATCCACTTTTGAGAAATGCGTTCAGGTTGGCCAACTGACCATTGCGCCAGCTCTTTGAGTTGTTCAAGTACGATGTCTTGTGACAGCTTTGAAAAGCTCACAGCTGCTTGAGCCATGAAATCTTTTTTGATTGGGTAGATCCCAGATAGATCTTTCAGCGTGTACAGCTTTGGATCGTCAGAGTGGTAGTCAATAAAATTCAAAGCACCACGATCCTGAGGAACAAATTCAGACGGCGCTTTATAATTATTATTTTCTAAAGGATCTATAGGAGTATCTATTGTGTGTTCCCCTAGTGAACTAGTTACTAGTGTCGTAGGTGAACTAGTTTGGTTCACTAATGAAACCGGTGTCGTAGGTGAACTAGTTCCCTTAGTGAACCGATCTTTGATAGAAATCTCATTAATTCGATAAGACTTCATGCCTTGTTTTCCGCTAGCAACAACACTAATAACGCCGTATTTAATAAGTTCCTTTAAGCCAGCAGATACAGTTTTACGGCCCAATTGACGTGCACCTGGTAGATCACTGCCCTGAAGTTGTGAATAGCTGACAAAATCAGACTCCTTGTTATGTCCGTTAATGCGGTTTTCCAGCTCCGCATAGACGTTACGTGCAGCATCACTAATGAATGGCCACACTTCTTTTCGATACAAGCGGCTAGACATCACATAGCCTTGATCAAACTTATCGCTATACATGTTTTTCCCAGCCCCTTGCTTCAGTGTCGGCTTAGGGAAGTCGATTACTTTTGCAGCATTCATACTTCACCGCCTAAGATCTCAAATGCGTTTTTAGCCACGATTGAAACTTGTCCATTTCCAATGGCTTTAAGTCGGTCCACCCGATGGGCCACCCCATCAGCCACTCGACCCAATCGGGGTTCAACCGACCACCATTGCCCCCCTCTGGGGCTACCGCAGTGTTCAGTCGCACCTGCCTGCCCTTGGTTTGTCTTTCTTCCAGTGATTCGTTGCTCCACTTGTTTGCATCTGAAGCAGTTGGGGTTGGAAAGTTCATTACAGCTCCCGCAAGACCGTTGCGAGGATGAGGGCTGACTTCCCCCCGCTTGTTCCAGTCCGATGCTTTCGGTGTTGGCCACATATTGACGACTGTTTCCAGTCCTGGTGATTTGCGCAGGAAATCGCTTGGTGAAGTCCTCGATCGAGAATCCGTAGCTTTTGGCGTGGGCAACAATCCAGATTCGGTCACGCTGATGGGGCGCTCCAAAGTTAGATGCTGAAAAACGTGCCCATTGTGCGTCATACCCCATTTCGGCAAGGTCACTGATGACTCGGGCAAGTCCTCTGGAAACAAGCATTGGTGAGTTTTCCACGAACACGTATTGCGGTCGTACTTCACCGATAATTCGTGCCATTTCTGCCCAAAGCCCAGAACGCTCCCCATTGATCCCTGCACCTTTACCTGCTGAACTGATGTCCTGGCATGGAAATCCGCCAGATATAACGTCAATAATTCCTCTCCATGGTTTTCCGTCAAAAGTTGTAATGTCAGACCAAATTGGGAAAGGCGCGAGAATTCCATCATTTTGTCGTTGCGCCAAAACTTGTGCTGCGTAGGCATCACGTTCAACTGCGCAGACTGTGTTCCACCCCAAGAGATGCGATCCGAGTATTCCGCCACCAGCGCCTGCGAAAAGAGCCAACTCATTCACTTCCCCTTTGATAGATTCTTTATTTCGTGTTAAATTCAACATTGGTTACATGCCTCATTTACTTTCTGAGTGAATGGCAAAGAAGCTCATCTGGTCGTACAGATGGGCTTTTTTTGTGCCGGTAGGTTTCATCAATGGTTCGGGTGTTAATTCAAAAATAGGCGTGTCTACGGTATCTGTGGTCAGACGCATAAGAGATGCGAGATTATTTAAACGTTCCCGAATTTCAGAAATATTTGATATGCCCAAACTTCTAATGTGTTCAGACAAAGTTTTGTTTTCAGACTTCGCAATAGCTTCTAAATCACGTTTTTCTTCATACGTGCATTTGAACGTGATGCTTTCAGTTAATTTTTCTGACATTAAGCAACCCCTTCGTTTTCTGGGTTTACTTTCTCTTTGTGTAGTCTCTTTAAACCGTCAGCGATTTCATAAGAAAGCCTTTTACCTTTCTTTCCAGCCTTTAGGTCGCTTATGTAGTTTTGTGAGCAAGGAACACTCTCTGCAATTTGTTGCTGAGTCATATTCCCCTTCTCTTTGTCCTGAAGGTCTTTAATTAACTGACTCCAATTAGTCATTTCATCATTCCCGTAATAGCTATTGGGATAATTTATCTTGATTGCGATATTTAAGCAACCGCCATAGCGATATAAATTTACATCACAATAGCGATATCAACTTTGGAGCAATAATCATGAGTGTAGGAAATCGAATTAGAACACTAAGAAGATCTCTAAGCATGTCTCAGCCTGAACTAGCTAAAAAAGCAAAAGTTGGCCAATCAACTATTTCCGATTTAGAGAATGATAAAAAAAGTACATCAGCTATAAATATGGAAGCTATTGCTCAGGCACTAGGTACTTCAAGTAGTTATTTATTGACAGGTAAACAGGAATCTGTAAATAACAAAGAGCATACCAACGGCACAATTGATCAAATAATTGAACATGTTAATAATAATGATGAGATTATTTATCAAATAAATAATCTAGTGAAAATTAGGTATTATCCGAATCTTTCTATTTCCTGTGGATCTGGATCATTTGGGGAGGTTCTTGAACAAGAGCATGAGGAAATCACTATAAATAGTAAATCTCTAAACGATAGGCACATTCATCAAGCAAACTGTGTGGCATTTCCTGCGAGTGGTGATTCAATGCTACCAACTATTAAAGACAGGGATACTGTTTACGTTGATTTAGAGCGTACAACTATAAAAGATGGCAAAGTATTTGCTATTTGCCATGGTGGACTTTTTAAATTTAAGCGACTTTACAATCTCCCTCTCGGTGGTGTGCGAATTGTTTCCGATAATACTGTGGAATTTCCAGAAGAAAGATTAACCGCTCAGGAAATAATTGATCAACAATTTCAAATTATTGGCTGGGCTTGGTCTTGGCAATCCATGGAGAACTGGTGATGAACAAAAAGAAATTATTAAGACTATCAGTAGCTTCTTTACTTGTACTCTTTCTTTCAGCTTGCGTAACAGTTGCTAAGTTTGAAAAAAGAATGGATGAAAAAAAGGGCTTAAACAAAGCCCAATTGATTGAGGAAATGGGAATTCCGGACAGAGAATATAAAATAAGTAACTTTGAAATCCTTGAATACAACCAAAGCCAAACCGTATTCAATTCCAAGTCTGATACGTCTGTAGTCAATGGTTATTTAATCAATACGCAAACCTCAGTTCCTCAGAACATGTGGTGCAGACTAGAATTTAAGTTGGTTGAGGGAATAGTGGAGAGCTATAGATACAAAGGAGATATGTGTAAGTCACGTTAATTACCTTCTGCCCCCAAAGCCACCTTCAGGTGGTTTTTTATTGCCATAAAAATAATTAGATCTTTTTAGCGATAAAATATCGCAATAGCTATTGACTATATTTATCGTTAATGCGATATTTATATCGTGCCCAATAAAAAGCCCGCAGGGACTGGAAATCTAGCGGGCTTGCAAATATGCGAGATAAGTATGAAACAAAATCCTATTCAAAGCAACCTGCCAGAGTTCGGCCAATCAAGCCAAACGTCTGAGCGTTTGTACCAGCACCCAGAATCTAAGTCTGTAGCGAAAGAAGTCGCTTCTAATGTCGCTGCTTGGATGCTCCTGTTTTCAATCTTCTTTGGTCTGTCAGTCATGATTTTGCATGCAGCGGAAAAGCAGTCTGCGTATCAGGCGGAAGCGATTGCGAAGTCTGTAGGGGGTGCGAAGTGAATGCCTACGTCAATCCTACCCGGATTATCCCGATCCGCGCTTCATCGTTAGGTGATCTGTTTGATTGCCCTGCACGCTGGGAAGCAAAGAATCTTTTAAATAAACGTAATCCAGCTGGTGCACGCACTCGCTTGGGTACTGCAATTCACGAAGCTGTAACCCAATGGGATCACCTGAACTTAATCGGTGAAGAAGTTAGCCTGGAAGAATGCGAAGAAATTTTGCATCACCAGATCTGGCAGCCGAATGAGGAAGTTGATTGGTCTGATCTGAATCAAAATGACGCTGAATCAATTGGTCAATCATTGATGCACAAGTACATCACTCACATTGCACCTACTCAGAACTTCATCGGTGTGGAAGTGCGTTGTGAATCATTAATCCTTGCAGATCTAGGCATTGAACTTACTGGCACCATCGACCGCATTTATGAAAATGAAGATGGTGAATTAGGTATCTCTGATATCAAAACCGGTAAGGCTGCTGTAAGCAGTGACGGCGTAGTGAAGACCGTTGGCCATGCGCCGCAAATGGGAATTTATACCGTACTTGCTGCACATGCTCTACAGGAACCGGTAACAGCCCCTGCCCGTATTTATGGCCTGACCACTGGCAAAACAGATAAAGGTCAGCACGTGGGTATCGGTGAAATTGAATCACCTGCAGAAGTACTGCTGGGTACTGAAGAAGATCCAGGACTACTGCACCACGCGGCCAAAATTATTAAACACGGTACGTTTTACGGCAACTCTAAATCAATGCTCTGCAATGAAAAGTTCTGCCCTGCGTACGCTACCTGCAAATTTCGTAAGTAATTAATTTTTTAAAAAATAAGGAATACCACAATGACTTCTCAAGTAATGACAACTGAACAACTTCGTACTTCTCGCCAAGCTGCTCATGCTGCACCTAAACCGGTTGAAGTGGGCCTTACTTCACTTGAAGGCTTTGAATTAGCACAGCGTATTGCCAAGATGCTTGCAGCCTCAACCATGGTGCCGGAAGTTTACCGCGACACACTAAAAGTCAAAGATGGTAAAGATCAGAACGGCAACTGGTTATATCGTTCAGAACCAAATCCAAACGGCTTGGCCAACTGTGTGATTGCACTCAATATGGCCAATCGTATGGGTGCAGATCCGCTAATGATTATGCAAAACCTTTACATTGTTGAAGGTCGTCCAGCCTGGTCATCTCAGTTTGTTATTGGTGCTATTAATACCTCTGGCAAATATTCACCGCTTCGCTTTGCAATGGAAGATCGTGGTGAAATTGAAGTGACCTATACCACCAAAGAATGGAAGTGGAATCCTCAACAACGTAAGAGCTTGCCAGAAGAAAAAACACATACAGTTAAATTGCGCAACATCGTATGTAAAGCCTGGGCAATTGAAGCCGGTACAGGTGAGCGTCTTGAATCTGCCGAAATCTCTATGGAAATGGCTGTTAAAGAAGGCTGGTACCAGAAGAATGGATCTAAATGGCAAACCATGCCTGAGCAGATGCTTCGCTATCGTGCTGCATCATTCTTTGGCCGGATCTATGCACCAGAAGTGTTGATGGGTATCCGTACACAGGAAGAAGAACTTGAATCAATCATTGATGTAACGCCTGAGCCAGTGAATACAGCACCGCAAACTTTGGACAGCATTAAGCAGAATGTTGTGAAAGAAGTTGCTGCAGAAGAAAAGCCAAAGCGTGCGACTAAATCCAAAGACGTGAAGCTTATAGAAAAATTCACTGAGAGCTTAAAAACGTGCACTAAAGATTCGGAATTTGCTGATCTACGTATTCAGGTTATTAATGAAGATGGTCTGAATATCGACCAACAAGAAGACCTGATGAGACAGATTAATGCTCGAGCTCAAGAATGTTCGGTTTCAGAATCCAAGTCATCAAATGATGCAGATAGCGGCATAAGCGTTGATGAATTGAAGCGCCTGCAACAAGAAGCTGAAGCACTGGTACAGCAAAAGAAACAGCCGGCACCTGCTGAATTGCGCAGAGCTTACGCCAAAGCATTAAACCAAGCCAAGTCACTAGCTGAAGTCTTGGATATCGAAGAACAGATCGAAAATGACAGTGCCTTAAATCAAGGTGATGCAAAGTATCTAGCAGACAACATTGAGGAAGTACGCGCCAAGTTTGAGGCATCACAAGCGCCAGCTGTAGATCCTCTCAAAAGTGGGTCAGTTAAAAGCGGTCTTATCCTACTGATCTCTGATGCCAAGAACGGTGAGGATCTTCGACAAGTCGCCCAGCAAATGAATGCAGCGAAGCCGAACTTGACCAGTGAGCATCAACAGGAATTACTGCAAGCCTACCAGCAAAAAAAGAAATTGATCGAAGATCAGATGGATATGTTCCCAAATAAATAATACGGATCTGGCCACACCTTCGGGTGTGGTCTACAGGAATAAATTATGAAAGTTATCCCATTAAATTTATTGAATCCGTTTAAAAACTGGCTGGTTAGAAATGGATACCGTGGCGTTAGCAAAGGCGACCATCTAACAGCCTGGAAGCCGAAGCACAAACAGATTGAGATCATCGGACTGCAAATGAATAAACCTTGTCAGCCGGTATTTAAAATGTTCTTAGGCCAGTACCTGGAACACGGAAAAGAATTTTTAGAGGAATTGGCGTGATGGGAAATAAATACAGCGACTTAAGCAAAATAATTAGTGAAGCAGTAAGTCTAGGTCGTGAGGCTGCAAAAACTGTTGATGATGGTGGCACTGCCAACAATGACCGAATTTGTATCAGTGGCCTGAAAGGTGTTCGTGAAAGCACGTTAAATAATGCTGGTATCAACTGCTATAAGCATTGGAGTTTCCCAGGAACATTTATTTTAAGCAGTTCATTTGGTCAAGGTAATAAAAATTGCAAAGGCTTATCAGTTGCATTAGACCACATGAAAAATAATGGTGTTGATTGCTATATGCACTGGCAGATGGATTAAGGTGGCGTGATGGAACTTAAAGAAGTTATTACCAAGGCATTACATGCGAACTTTGCGGAGTGGACAGAAGATCAGGCGGAAGCAGTTTTGAAGGCAATTAATGAAGCTGGGTTTATTTTGATTAAGTCTGAAAATATTAGAAACCTAAAACAGCGTCTTGAAAATCAATATGACACCGTTAATGACGCAATGCATCAGGAAGGTTATGACGATAAAAGCTTTGGCCAGTTGATGGCTCTAGACTTTGTTGAAGAAGTAATTAACGAAATGATCGAAGCACAGGAAAAAGCCAATGAACTTTGATCATGCTCAATTCCTCTGGTGTACCAACTGGTGCAAAGAACAAGGTTTAAGCCCATACGATGCAGCGAATTGGGCAGCTGCTAAAGCGGAATATTTGAAGGTTTCAAAGGAGGTGTCTTGATGGTTTTATATATCTCAACGCCTGAGTTACTGAAGCGTTATGGGGTAACAAAAGGCACTTTGATCAACTGGCGCAATAAAAAGGATTTTCCTGAACCAGTGATCAAAGCACATGGGCGCTCAAGCAGCCGTTACGGGATCAAAGCCGTGGATGCTTGGGAAAGAGACAACGGATTGCTTGAATCACTTGAAATACAGCCTTTGATATCAAAGCGCTCGTAATTGTCTAATATGGCGCAGAGCTTGAAGAACCACTTTTCATACGCCTGCGCCTGATCATCTAAATACTCATGTAAATCATAAGTTCCCCACACTGCAGGTAAACCATGGCCAAGCATAATTTCACAGATATGCGGTGGTGCCAGTTCGGATATATGCGTTCTCATTGTTCTGCGTAAATCATGTGTGGTCCAGTGCTGGATCTCCACACCAAAACGTTTACGCACATTCTCATTCACATATACAGGGATAGTGGTCTGAAAGCTTTTGGCCAGCATGGTATAGGCTTTGCCTTTTAAGTTCGGGAAAGCATATTCACAGCTATCTGGTGATAGTGAAAACACATACTTAATGAATGGCACAATTTGCGGAATGATGGGCCGAATAATCGGCTTATGGGTACGATCCCCCATTTTGTGGTTCTCTGGTGGTACGTGCCAGATCATTTCCTGAAAATCAAAGTCAGACTTCTTGGCCAGCCTTAATTCTGATACACGACAACCGAAGAACAGCAGCATGATGATAATAGCTTTGTTTTTTGGTGATATGGCATTGGATCTCAGTGAAGCATGCACCACCCAGAATATTTCCTGTTCTGAAAGATAACGCGACCGTTTCACTTTCTTCACGTTTAGATCTGCTGCTCTTAAATGCTGAATCGGCTGATGCTGTAATTTTCCGTGAATGCATCCCCAGCGCATGATCATTCTTAAATTGCCCAGTACTTTAATCGATACGGTTTTAGCATCTGCAGCAATATCAAAAAGCAATTGTGACCATTCTTGCAGCGATACATCATCACAGATCCGTCTACCTATACGCGGATAAACGTGCAACTCAAAGGCCCGATAATCATCCTTATATGAGACTTTATGAATGGCCACCGTATTAAACCAAAGATCGCAAATGTCTTTGACTGTGAGCTGTTTCAGATAGTCGCTTTCCCCTTTCAGTTTAAGCTGCATCGGATCCTTGCCCTGGTCGAGTTCAGCTTTATATTTATGCACCTGTACCCGGGCATCTTTCAAACTGAGTAAAGGATAGGTCCCTAAGTCCAGTCTTTTGGCCTTGCCGCCAAAACGATAGCGATATTGAAAGACGATCTTGCCTTTAGGTGTAATTCGAACTGACAGGCCATCCCGATCCGTCACCACCTCAACTTTTTCACGCGGTTTCCCATTGTTGGATTTGAGCCAACTATCACTTAAAGCCATTTAAATTTTCCAGTCCAAATGTTCTATACTCTGTACATATTCAGGCAGAGCGAAATTATGTACACACATATGTACATATTTTTTCTTGAAAGGTAAATGACTTTGTTGAACTTTGAAATTATTTGATTGTCGTTAATAAACGCGAAAGTTGAGTAATTCTATTGAATCTAAAGCTTTTCTATATGCTTTGTTGAACTTTGAAAAACTTTGGAGAATCTTGAATGCAGAAGCCGACTATAATTTTCGATATGGATGGAACTTTACTTGATCTTGCCTACGATGATTTCATCTGGAATGAGTTGCTGCCTGTGCGTTATGCTGCCACACATGGCTGTAGCATGGAACACAGTCAGGCGACCCTCTCCGCATTCTATCAGGAACATAATCATACCCTAAACTGGTACTCCTCACGCTTCTGGACGGCTAAAGTCGAAGTTGATGTTCTGGCGATGCAGATTGAACATAAAGACAAAGTCGCTTTACGCCCGTATTGTCTCGAATTACTGGATTATCTGAAAACGAATGGCTACCCGATCTGGCTGGCCACCAATGCCGATTGTGCCGGACTGGCCTTTAAATTGGATCACTTAAATTTAAGCCATTATTTTGATGTGATTGTCAGTTCAGAAACGATTGGGCACGCCAAAGAATTTGTTGAATTCTGGCAAGGCTTGAACGCCATGCATCCCTTCGATCCGCAACATGCTTATTTTATTGATGATACTGAAAAAGTCCTGAATGGAGCCAAAGCCTACGGGATTGAAAACCTGCTCAGTATCCAGCAACCCTCTTCGGCCAAAGTCGCACGCGAGACTTGCAATTATCCGATGCTGCACCAATTAACAGATTTAATCACTTATTTAAATCAGGCTGAGGTAGAGAAAAAATATGCGTAAATCGTCTTTACCCGAAGATGTGGTAGGCATGCGTATAGACAAATGGCTTTGGGCAGCACGGTTTTTCAAGACCCGTTCCATTGCCAAACATGCAATTGAAGGTGGTAAAGTCCACCACAATGGTGAACGTGTCAAAGTATCACGCGAAGTTCGTGTTGGCATGGAACTGACGATTCAGCAAGGCATCGACAAGAAAACCGTGCTGGTTAAAGAACTTTCTGATGTTCGCGGCCCTGCACCTGTGGCACAAAAACTGTATGAAGAAACCGAAGTCAGTATTGCTCGACGGGAATTGATTACCTCACAAAGAAAGTTGCATAATCTAGCTCGTCCCGATCATCGCCCAAGCAAGAAAGATCGCCGGGATATCAGTAAATTTAAAAATGAAAATAGTCAGAGTTTTGATCAGTCATGGTCGTATAATGACGATTAAATCCAAGCGTCAGAATGTGTCGTACATGCGCTGACATTGATAGAACACTAGGGAAAATTCTGTCACTATACGCCTGTGGAACAAAGCTCTAATTTAAGACATCCACTTGAGTACTAACTGAGTGACATCGTATTGAGGTTGTAAGATGGATGAGAATAAAAACAAGGCGCTTAACGCTGCCTTAAGCCAGATTGAAAAACAGTTTGGTAAAAATACAGTCATGCGTCTTGGTGACAATACCGTTCAGGCTGTTGAAGCTGTATCTACAGGTTCTTTAACCCTGGATATCGCACTCGGTATTGGTGGCCTACCGAAGGGCCGTATCGTCGAGATTTATGGTCCTGAATCATCAGGTAAAACCACGATGACCCTGCAAGCAATTGCAGAATGTCAAAAAGCCGGTGGTACGTGCGCATTTATCGATGCCGAACATGCACTTGATCCGCAATATGCGCGTAAGCTTGGCGTAGATATCGACAACCTGCTGGTATCGCAACCCGATCACGGTGAACAGGCACTTGAAATCGCAGATATGCTGGTACGCTCTGGTGCAATTGACATGATCGTGGTCGATTCTGTAGCTGCTCTAACGCCACGTGCGGAAATTGAAGGCGAAATGGGTGACTCGCATATGGGTCTGCAAGCCCGTTTGATGAGCCAGGCACTGCGTAAAATCACCGGTAATGCCAAGCGTTCCAACTGTATGGTGATCTTCATTAACCAGATTCGTATGAAGATTGGTGTCATGTTCGGTAGCCCGGAAACCACGACTGGCGGTAACGCATTGAAGTTCTATGCATCTGTACGTCTAGACATCCGTCGTATTGGTCAGGTGAAAGAAGGTGACGAGATCGTTGGTTCTGAAACCAAAGTCAAAGTCGTGAAAAACAAAATGGCACCTCCATTTAGAGAAGCGCTGTTCCAGATTCTGTACGGCAAAGGCGTGAACCATCTAGGTGAATTGATCGATCTTGCTGTACAGCAAGAAATCGTGCAGAAAGCCGGTGCGTGGTATTCTTATCAAGGCGACAAAATTGGCCAAGGTAAGAACAATACCATCCGTTATCTGGAAGAGCATAAAGAAATGGCACAAACCATTGAAAAGCTGATTCGCGAGCAACTGCTGACCAAAGCCGTGATCACTGAAGAAGATAATAAAGAAGAAGCAGATCTTTTAGATGCCTAATCTATTATTTGCCTAGTCTTTAAACATCACGACACAGCGCCCTACGGGGCGTTTTGTTATGATGGGTAGATGATAAAATGCGAGAGAAAGATGTCAGAGGCAAAATTCAGCAAACTGCTCGATTATGAAACTTTAAAACAGCAATTTGGCGATGCTGATGATCAAGCGACCCAGCAAAACACATCGAAACAAAAACCCACTTTCGATTCAGAAGAGCGCCTGTTTGATACCTCTGGTGATGAAAAGAAAAAACCGGGCTTAACTGGCTCGCGTTTGCGTTCTTATGCCTTTGCCGTACTGACCCGCAAGGAATATGCCAAAGCCGAACTGATCGAGAAGCTATGCCTATATGCAGAGGATCGCGATGAAGTACTAGAATTAGTTGAAGAATTATCACGAGAGAATTACCAGAGTGATCAGCGTGTCGCAGAAACCATGCTGTCGAGCCAAAAGCGTAAAGGCAAAGGCCCCAATCAGATTAAAATGAAATTAAAAAACAAGAAAGTTGATACGGCTTTAATCGCAGAAGAACTGAAAGAAACTGACTGGGTGCAGCAAGCCTATGCGCTGAAAGTCAAAAAATATGGGGCGGAAGTTACTAAAGATCCGAAGCTCAAGGCCAAACAGATCCGTTTTCTGATGTACCGTGGTTTTGAAATGGATACGATTATTAAGGCGATTAACCGTAAAGTGGAAGATTAATTTGTATTCAGATTCATTAATAGACCCACTACAAAAGTGTTTGCAGATTGATCTTAAAATGAGAAAATCAGTTCGCTAGCAGAACGAATTATCGGGATAATAAAATATTAAAAATTAGCTGATATTAGAAGTGAGCTTTGAGATTAATAGGCTGGGATAAAATGTTTTTATTATTTAAAAATATGGTGGCAACCCTACCAGCAAAGCTCCGGCACATCATAGTTCTATTACCGTTGCTACCTTCCGGTCCTGGCGGGGTTCATAGAGTACAATTGCGAAGTAACCAGCAGGGCTACCATTACAAAAACAGAGTATAGAGATTTTTAATCAAGTTGCAAGCTTTGTTCCTTAAAATAATCCATCAAGCTATCCGTTTGATTATTTTAAAAACAATATTAATATTTCTGCTGATTTTCAAGCGATCTTCACAATCAATCCATCAACACCCAGATTCGCATGATCTTTGTAAAACCTTGTTGCAATTTCTAAAAATGCCGTTTTTAATGTGTGCAATGTATATGAATGATCTTCTTTAAAAGATGAGCAGCGGATACGTATCTCACAAAGAATTATGGAAATTTTATGATGTTTAAAAAGACCGTATTGTGTGCAGTGACAGCACTCTTTACCACACCGCTATTTGCCAATATTCCAATTGAATCGCGTGGCTTGAGCCAGACTGCCAATCAAGCGTCAATGAATACCCAGTCTGCGAGTTCTGCCGGCGTATCGACACCTGTGCAAACCAATACCAGCTGGCAGATTATGCAAAAAAACCAGCAACTGGAAAGTGATCTGCGGATCTTGCGCGGCAAAATGGAAGAACAGGAAAATGAAATTGCCCAACTGAAAAGCGAACTGACCAATCGCTATGCCGATCTCGATCAGCGCCTGGAACTGTTACAGCAAAAAATTGAACCGGCTGAAGAAAACCCAACGGAGGACAACCCACAGGATAGTTCTCCCAGTTTAAATGCGAATGAGATCAATACAGCGAGCAGCGGACAACAGCCCACCGAGCTGGACAAAGCAGCCTATACAGTAGCCTTAGATGCCTATAAAAATGGCGGTGCAGCCAAAGCCATTGCACCCATGCAGAACTTTATTAAAAACAATCCGAATAGTGTGTATATCAGCAATGCCTATTTCTGGTTAGCAGAATTCAATCTGGCCATCGATCCGCCAAATTTTGAAGAAGCAAAACGCAATTACACCATTGTGGCAGACCGCTATCCAAAGTCGACCCGTGCTTCGCGTGCGCTTTATCAACTGCATAACATTAGCAAGGACGTCGAGCAAAAACCGGCCATTGCCACCCAGTACAAGAACAAATTACTCAGTAATTACCCGCAATCTGAAGAAGCTAAATTTTTTAAGTAATAATCTTCTAGATAACCCTTAATTCAGCAATAAAAAAGACACCTTAAAGGTGTCTTTTTTTACTTGAAATATTTTAGCGCACAATACCACGCTTGGATTGTTCAAGAGAATCAATCAAACGTTGTGCTTCGGCAACTTCCGGCAAGATATCTTTACGAATCTGCTCGATTGCTTCCTGAGTGGTTAAACCTGATTTATAAATCAGTTTAAAGGCAGTACGCAAACCGTCAATTATGGCCTTAGACCAGCCCTTACGACGCATTCCCTCAATATTCATAGCAAAAGCGTGCGCAGGATTACCTGACACCATCACATAGGCCGGCACATCTTTCAAAATCAGTGATGCTCCGCCAATCATGCTATAAGAGTCAATCTTGCAGAATTGATGAATCCCTGAGTTTCCACCAATGACCACATAATCCCCGACATGAACATGTCCAGCCACACCGACATTATTGGCAAAGATATTGTGATCACCGACCATGCAGTCATGGGCAATATGGGTGTTGACCATTAGAAGATTATGACTGCCAATCTTGGTTAAACCCTGATCCTGAACGGTACCACGATGCAAACTACAATGCTCACGGATCTTGTTGTGATCGCCAATCTCAAGCCAGGTTTCTTCACCGGCATACTTAAGATCCTGACAAACCTCGCCTACACTGGCGAACTGGAAAATTTCATTATATTCACCTATACGCGTATAGCCACCCACCACTACATGTGAATGAAGTTTGCTACCCGCACCAATAGTGACGTTTGGCCCAATAATACAGTATGGACCAATTTCTACATCAGCAGCGATGACTGCTGATGCGTCAATAATGGCAGTTGGATGAATAAGGGGATTATTGCTCATGCCTGCTCGACTTTTTGATGCGAAACCATAATTTCCGCGGTTGTTGCGACGACGCCATCTACAGTGGCAATACAATTATATTTGTAAATGCCGCGCTTTTGCATCACCAATTCAGCTTTTAATACCAATTGATCGCCTGCAACCACCTGTTTTTTAAACCTAACCTTCTCCGCACCGGCAAAAAGGAACAATGAACCCGCACTTGGTGTTTCATTGTTCATCACAAAACCCAAGATTCCCGAGATTTGTGCCAGTGCTTCAACAATCAGCACACCCGGCATAATTGGATAATTCGGAAAATGGCCTTGCAAAAACTCTTCATTAATTGAGACGTTTTTATAACCAACAATGCCATTTTCGGTAATCTCGACCACGCGATCAACCAATAAAAATGGATAACGATGGGGCAAATATTCACGAATCTTTTGAATATTCATTGGCAATTCAGGTTTCGTGAATGTAGGCAAATTCGACTCTGTCATCATAATTATTTACGCAACTTAAATGTTGATTCAATGGACTCAATTTGAGATTGCATATGATCTAGTCGTTTCATCACCTGGGTCAATGGCACATCTGCTAATTGTTTAAAACGCACAGCAGCACGTTTCCAGTGCAAACTTTCCAACATAGGTGTGCCAGAAGAATAACTGCCCGCCTCAGAAATATTTTTTGTCACCATTGACATGCCAGTAATTGTGACATTATCTGCGATATTAATGTGGCCTACTACCCCCACCGCACCTGCAAATACACAGTTTTTGCCAATTGTAGTGCTTCCGGCGATTCCGCATTTTGCTGCGAGTGCGGTATTGGCACCAATCTTGACGTTATGCGCGATTTGCACAAGATTATCAATAATCACACCCTGTTGCAAAATCGTATCATCCAATGCACCGCGGTCTATACTACAGTTTGACCCGATACGCACATCATCAGCAATACGCACAGAACCAAGCTGGGCAATACGATGCCATTTACCTTGATAAGGTGCAAAACCAAAACCTTCGCTGCCAATCACGGTATTGGCATGAATACGAACGCGATTGCCAATTTTGGCGCCACCCGTCAGCGTCACATGCGCATCAATAAAACAGTCCTGACCGATTTCCACATCATTATCGACATGTACATGAGGCTGAATCACGGTATTGGCGCCCACAACACAATGCTCGCCAATCACCACATAGTGTCCAATATACGCATCATCGGCGATGATCGCTGAAGGATGAATTTGAGCAGTACTTTCGATACCACGCTGGGTATTTTTTTTCTCAAATACATGGGTCAGGATCGCAAAAGCCAGATAAGGATTTGCAACAACAATAAAGTTCTGATGTGACGTTATTTGTTGTTTCAGTTCAGCCGTGACAATTAAAGCAGCTGCCTGACTTTGATTGGCTTGCTCTACATATTTGTCTGCATTGACGAATGCCAAATCTTGCGATGTCGCATGCTCAAGACTGGCCAAAGCGCTCAAACGCAAATCTGCCTGACCTACGCACTCGCCTTGAACCAGGCGAGCAAGGTCAGCTAACTGAAGCTGTTGATGATTCATTGATTACTTAATTGCATTAACCTTTTGAATCATTTTATCAGTTAAATCATATTTAGCGTCATAAGCAAGTGCTGAATTTTTATTTAAAACCACATCCAGGTTATTTTCTTTACGCAATTGTTCAGCAATTTGCTTTACACGTGCATCAAATACCGTCCGAATCTGCTGAATCGAACTCTGAACATTACTCTGCACAGATTGTTGCAACTGATTCAATTCCTGAAATTTAGCCTGATATTGCGTAGACATCTTCTGCTTTTCAGCATCGCTCAGTTTGGTATTAGACTGAGCACGCTGCTGCAAAGCTTCCAGTTCTTTACTGAGTTGTTCAATCTTGCTGGTTTGTGGCTGAATTTTTTGTTGAAATGCCGTGTTTTGCTGTTTCAGATAAGTACTGCCTTCGACTACACGCTCCAAGTCAATCACACCAATACCAGCTGCTTGAGTCAAAGGTGCAACACTTGCCAAAGCCAGGCTCATCGCCATGATCATTTTTTTCATATTCTTACTCATTCAAAAAAATTTGCTCATAAAGCCTCGCAACCTCATGAGCAAAATCTATATTCAGGATTAGCTAATAATCTTAGAAAGTACGGCCAATTTCGAACTGGATATTTTTAATTTCATCACCATCTTTCTTATTCAACGGATAAGCATAGCTCAGTGACAATGGGCCAATCATGGTAATCCAGGTGAAACCCGCACCGACGCTATAGCGCATATTGCCTGCATCGAAACCGAAGTTATCTTTACAATATTGACGTAAGTCACCAGATTGTGAAACATCGCAGTTTGTATCGAAAACTTGTGCACCTTCGGCAAAAATCACTGGACGTACCTGACGTGCCCAATCGCCTTTAAATGGCACTGGCAGTACCAGTTCAGTACCAAACTGAACCAATGCATTACCACCAACCTCCTCTAGATCAAAGTCACTAATGCCTGCATTTTCTGCATAGACACTGTCATATTTTGGACCTAAAGTACTGTTTTCATAACCACGCACTGAACCAAAACCGCCAGCATAGAAGTTTTTATAGAATGGTAAGTCATTACCATAGCCCAACTTCCCATAACCGCGCAGCACAAAATCTTTGCCTAGCGGGAAGAAAGCCTGAGCATCATAAGTCACTTTTTGATATTCAACATCACTACCTGGCAAGGCTATTTCAGCATTGACACGATGTGACATTCCTGTCGTCGGAAACATTGGACGGTTTAAAGTATTGTAAGACCAGCCTAAGTTTAAGTTATATGTTAAAAATTCACCTTGAAAGCGGTCTGATTTTAAATCAGTTTTACAAGGATCAGCATTGTCGATACAGTAAGGACTTTGGCCTATTGACTTACCGTCATTTGCTAATAGGTAATCACGAACATAGGTGGAAACACCATTACCAGTCGTTACTTCAGTATTGTCGACATTTAGGCCTAAGCTAACACTCTGGTTTTCATCAATTGGATAACCGAAGTTGATTCCACCACCTAAACTATCTGTGACATAGTTGTTGACGTTATAGTTATCATCGAGCTTGGTTTTACGGTAGTACATGTTATAGCCGCGACGTACACCATCAATGGTAAAGTACGGGTCCATCACACTCAGATTATAATAATCTTGGGTTTCAGAACGCGACAAGTCGATCGATACACTATTACCAGTGCCCAGGAAGTTGGTCTGACTTAAACCTGCCTGGAACGTCACACCGCCACTTTGCGAGAAACCCACTGCCAAGGTACTGGTACCTGAATGCTGTTCTTCTACTGCGACATTTAGATCGACCTGATCCGGTGAACCCGGAATACGTGCAGGCTTGATATCGACTGTTTTAAAGAACCCGGTACGTTCCAGACGGACTTTAGACAAGTCAATTTTTTCATTACTGGCTAAAGCACCTTCCATCTGGCGCATTTCACGACGCAATACTTCATCTGCAGTTTTGGTATTACCGGTAAAATTAATACGTCGTACTGTAACTTGCTGACCCGGATTGATATAGTAATTTAAATCAACCTGTTTGGTTTCATTATTAATTTGAGGAACAATATTCACTTCTGCATAATAATAACCAGCATTACCATATTTACGCTGTAATAGCTGCTTAACCACATTTACTTTTTCTTGCGAATAAGTTTCACCTTCTTTAAACAGCTGTAAGGCTTGCAATTCTTCAGTTTGATAAAGTGCATCACCTAAATATTTGGTTTGACCAAATTTAAATTGTTCGCCTTCATCTACAGACACTTCAATAAAGACATTCTTTTTATCTTCACTCAAGTTCAAACTGGAATTGGTAATATTAAAGTTAATATAACCCTGGTTCAGATACATAGCACGCAATGCTTCAAGGCTTGCAGCCATTTTTTCACGTGCATAACGGTCATTACGTGAAATCACCGAGTTCCAGCTACTTTCTTTAACAGCAAATACCTGTTTAATATCTGATTCTTTGAAAACAGTATTGCCAATGATATTGATATCAAAAACTTTTGCGGCTTTACCTTCAATAAAATCAATCTGCAATTCAACCCGGTTATTCGGTCTTGCTGTCGTCGTGACTGTAACATCTGCATCATAGCGACCTTGCTGCATGTATTGCTGCTCAAGCTCGGTTTCGACTGTCTGTAAAGCAGATTTTTTCAGCACTTCACCTTCAGCCAGACCCATTTTTTTCAGGCCATCTTCAAGTGCTTCCTTTGGAATCAGCTTATTGCCTTTCAGTTCGATTTTCGAAATGACTGGGCGCTCTACCACCTGAAAAACTAGAGTATTGCCTTGCTGAACAGCTTTGATGTCATCAAATAAGCCTGATGCATATAAACTGCGAATTGCATTGGCAATGACCGGATCATTGACCCGATCACCACTGTTAATTGGCACGAGGCCATATACATTCTCAGGAGTTAAACGCACTAATCCATCAAATTTTATATCTTGTACAATGAATTCATCTGCTGCATATACTTGTTGTGCTACTGCCATTGCACTAACGAGTGCCAGAGGCATAAATAAATGTGTGTGCTGCATGCCAGTCTTTTCCGCTGTTAATTTATTCCATCTACGTTGTTATAAACGCATAAAATCATTAAATAATGCCAGAAGCATCATACTGCCGAGCAGTACCATACCAATTTTTAGTCCAACCAATTGTATTTGTTCGGAAACAGGTTTACCACGAATTAATTCAACAAAATAGTAAACCAGATGTCCGCCATCAAGCATTGGAATCGGCAGTAGATTTAATATTCCTAAACTTACACTCATTAGCGCCATAAAGGAAATAAAAGTTTCCCAACCCATTTCTGCGCTTTGTCCTGCGACTTTGGCAATGGTGATCGGTCCAGATAAGTTATCCAGTCCAATCATGCCACGTACCATTTTGACAATCGAGTTCAGAATCATCGAAGATAAGTGCACCGTTTTATCAAATGCCATCACCAGTGCTTCAGCTGGATTGTAGTGAATGGTCTGCTTATATTCTGCGGGAATCGAGATTTTACCCGGATCACTTTGTACACCGAGCATACCCGTGACATTGCCCATATTGTCACGCTTGCCCTGTGGCATCACTTCAAGTTGCACCACCTGGTTTTCGCGCAATACATCCATCTTCAGTAATTTTTCTGGTGATGCCTGTACAATTTGTACCACATCAAACCAGTCTTTCATCTGGACACCATCAATGGCCAGAATTTTGTCACCTTGCTTCAGGCCTTGGCGAATTGCTGCACCATCTTCAGTCAGCTTGCTAATCACAGCCGGAATTTCCGGTCGATAAGGCAAGAAGCCCAGACTGTCTAACGGAGATTGACTCTGGTCTTTTAAATAGTCCCGAATCGGTAACTGGAACAGCTTGTTTTCCCCGGCACGTTCTGCCTGAATAGACACTACACCGGTTTCACCCACACGATCCACCAGCGCATAACTCAGTTTTTCCCAGGTTTCGACTGGAGTCCCGTCCACAGCAACAATTTTGTCACCCGGCTGCATTTGTACTGTTGCAGCCGGCGTATCTGGTAAAACTTTACCAACGCGGGTATTCAGCTGCTCTTGTGCCGGTAAAAACAGCACCCAGAATAACAGCACCGCAAGAATGAGGTTGATCAATGGTCCCGCTGCCACAATGGCAATCCGTTTCCAGGGATGCTGACGGTTAAATGCTTTGGGCAAGTCTTCTTCAGCAACATTGCCTTCACGTTCATCCAGCATTTTCACATAACCGCCTAAAGGTAAGGCGGATAGCTGATATTGAATGCCGGATTTTTTTGAGGTCCACTTTAACAGCGTTGGTCCAAAACCAATCGAATACACCAACACTTTAACGCCCAGTTTACGCGCCACAATATAGTGACCAAACTCATGAATCGCAATTAAGGGACCGAGTAACAGGATTGCGGCTGCAATAATAAACAAGGCGTTCATGTCTTAACTTCCTTTATTCACAACATACTGCTGTGATAAACCTCGTGCCATTTGATCTGCCTGCAAGATAGCCTCCAGATCATTTGCCGGCTGATTGTCCATCTGATTCAGGACATGTTCAACCACTTGAGGAATTTGGGTAAACCTAATTTGCTGATGTAAAAATGCGTCAACTGCAATTTCATTGGCCGCATTTAAAATCGTGGGTGCAATTCCGCCGCTCTGCATCGCCTGACGCGCCAACTTTAATGCAGGAAAACGAATCACATCCGGTTCCTGAAAGTTAAGCTGCGAGTGCATAAACAGATCTAAGGGTGGTACATGCGTACTGATTCGCTCAGGCCATGCCAATGCATGTGCAATAGGTGTGCCCATATCCGGATTACCCATTTGTGCCAAAGTTGAACCATCAACGTATTGAACCATGGAGTGAATAATACTCTGTGGATGCACCACGACTGTAACAAATTGTTCTTGAACTGCAAACAAATGACAGGCTTCGATCAATTCCAGACCTTTATTCATTAAAGTCGCTGAATCGACCGAAATTTTTTGGCCCATTGACCAGTTGGGATGCTTGCAGGCCTGTGCAGGCGTCACATCTTCAAGCTGTTGTAGACTATGATTGAGAAACGGCCCACCAGATGCAGTTAACAAAATTTGCGAGACACCCAGCTTGGGCTTGCCATGACGCTCTGCCTCAAAATAGTGCTGTGGTAAACACTGGAAAATCGCATTGTGTTCGGAATCCACCGGAAGCAATAATGCACCATGATCGCGTGCAGCCTGCATCATGACGTCACCGGACATCACCAAAGCTTCTTTATTGGCCAACAGTACGCGCTTGCCTGCTTTTACTGCAGCCAGTGTCGGCAACAATCCGGCAGCACCGACAATGGCAGCCATGACAATATCGACATCCGCATGTTCAGCCACAGCAATTAAACCGGCTTCATCTTGCAGAATTTCAATATCAGCCAGACCATGTTGCTGAAGGAGTTTTGAAAACTCCTCCACTTTTGCCGCAGGCACCACCGCCACTTTAGGGCGATATTGCTGGCAAATCTTGACCAGCTCATCAATACGACTTTGCGCGGTTACAGCAAAAACCGAGTACGCTTCAGGATGTCGCTGCAAGATTTTTAAAGTACTTTGACCAATAGAACCTGTAGCACCCAGTATACAAACCGCTTGTGACATTTATAAATCTACACCAATAAGTTTTAGAACAGCAATACCTGCCGCAAAGATTGGAGCTGCAGCAAGCAAAGAATCAATACGATCCAGCACCCCACCATGACCCGGTAAAATACGGCCCGAGTCTTTAATACCGGCACGTCGTTTGATCATGGATTCAAACAGATCTCCCAGTACTGAACTGAAGACCGTGATCACCGATAAGATCAGGAATAAAATAAGTTCTGGCCAGGTCATCTCCAGATAAAGCAAAGCAACTGCAATCACAATCAGCATTGAGGTGACCACACCACCATACAGCCCTTCTACAGATTTGTTTGGGCTGACATTTGGTGCAAGTTTTTTCCTACCGAATTTACGGCCGACAAAATATGCACCGCTGTCTGCGCCCCATACCAGTAAAAACAGGTACATCAACCACCACGGTGAACTTTGCCAAACCGAGAAAATTGCGGTGACAGCAGCAGAAATCAGCACTACACCAATGCCATTTAGGCTTGCGTTGTACCAGCCGTCATACTCAGGATAAGACTTGACCCAGTAAATACTGAGTAACCAGGTAATAATAGAAGCCACCCATAACAACAAAGCGACTTCAGCAAAATACAATGCCAATGCTGATAGAGCCGCGGTCAGCAACCCATATCCCCATGCAACGGGCTTGATGACCTGCTTAAATTTTCGCGGCATGAGTTTAAACCACTCATAACCGGCAACCCCGGCAGCAAGAACCATCAATACAAACATTGGATAATGTGATTCAGTAGCAAACATACAGCTCAGTACAACTGCTACCAACACCAATGCGGTTATAATCCGCTCAAACATGTATTAATTCTCAAGTTTTTCCTGATGAACCTGTTCTGATGTTTTACCGAAACGACGTTCACGCCCACCAAATACGGCAAGTGCATCATCAAGTTCTTCAACGGTAAATTCTGGCCACAGCGTCTCAGTGAAATAAAGCTCTGCATAGGCTGCCTGCCATAACAGAAAATTCGACAGACGGAAATCTCCGCCAGTACGAATCAGCAGATCAACTGCTGGTAAGTCACCGAGGCTGACATATTGACCAAATACATCAGTATCAATTGCATCAAGATCTAATTTATTTGTTAAAACATCACTGGCAATTTGCTTTGCAGCTTGTGCCATATCCCACATACCGCCATAACTGATTGCAATAGTGAGTGTCATACTATTGAAATTAGCAGTCCTTTGTTCGGCTTGCAACATGAGTCCCTGCAATTCAGCGGACAAACGGCTGCGATCACCGATAAAACGTAAGGCAATATTGAATTTTTCCATGCGGGGGAGTTGCTCATGAATCGTGTCAAGCAGGAGTTTCATGAGCAATTCGACTTCAAACTGTGGACGATTCCAGTTTTCACTGGAAAAGGCAAAAACAGTTAAAGCCTGGATATTTCTTTTTCTACAGTGTTCTACAATCGGATCTAGAACCGTTTTTCCTTCACGGTGTCCATCACCTTTCTGCATCTGATTTTTTTTGGCGAAACGATTGTTGCCATCCATAATGATGGCAACATGTTTCGGAAGACAGGGGTTTTCTTCAGCAGCGGTCATCGATGAATTAGACCTTCATCAATTCAGCTTCTTTCGCAGCCAAGCGTTTGTCAACTTCAGCAACAAATTTGTCGGTAATTTTCTGGATTTCATCAGCAGCACGACGTTCTTCATCTTCAGAAATTTCTTTTTCTTTCAATAAAGCTTTGATATCACCCAATACATCACGGCGAATGTTACGAATTGCCACTTTTGCATTTTCTGCTTCAGTACGGGCAACTTTCTGCATGTCACGACGTGTTTCTTCAGTGAGTGCTGCCATAGGTACACGGATCGCATCTGCTGAAATCGGGTTAAGACCCAAGTCAGATTCACGAATCGCTTTATCAATTGCAGCCACCATTGAACGTTCAAACGGTTGAACCAACAGGGTACGTGAATCTTCAACACCAACGTTTGCCACCTGGTTCAATGGAACGTCTGAACCATAGTAAGAAACCATCACATTATTTAAAATAGATGGATGCGCGCGACCGGTACGAACTTTTGCAAAACCATGCTCTAGAGATTCTAGAGTTTTGTTCATACGGTCTTCGCTGTCTTTTTTAAGATCGTTAATCATATGATCTTCCTTACTTAATTCTAAAAAAGTTAATTGCTAAATTAGCGCGTAGTATAAAGTGCTTTGGTGCTCACGTCATTAATTGGTAACGTGAGTCCCTTCTTTTTCGCCCATCACCACTGAAAGTAATGCGCCAGATTTATTCATATCGAATACTTGTAGTGGCACATTGTGGTCACGACATAAACAGATCGCAGTTAAGTCCATGACACCCAGTTTTTCATCCAGCACCTGATCAAAGGTTAAAGTGTCATATTTAACCGCATCGTCATATTTGCTTGGATCTTTGTTATATACGCCATCGACTTTAGTGGCTTTCAAAATCAAATCTGATTCGATTTCAATACCACGCAAACATGCTGCGGTATCTGTGGTAAAGAATGGATTACCTGTACCTGCCACGAATACACACACTTCACCCTGAGTCAGGTGACGGATCGCATCACGGCTCGAGTAAGACTCAACCACTGCACCAATTGGCAGTGCAGACATCAAACGGGTTTTAATATTACGGCGCACCAAAGCGTCGCGTAGTGCCAGACCGTTCATCACGGTTGCCAGCATACCCATCTGGTCGCCAGTGACCCGGCCAACCAGACCGTCTTTTTGCAGCTGGCTACCGCGGTACAGGTTACCACCACCAACCACGATACCTACTTGTACGCCTAAACCCACAAGGTGCGCAATAGAAAGCGACATCTGGTCGAGCACTTGTGCATCGATTCCCATGTCTTTATTGCCTGCCAGTGCTTCACCAGAAAGCTTTAACAGGATGCGACCAAAGCGTGGCTTTTTAGAATCCAACATCATCAAACTCCAAAGTATTCAATTTAAATTTTTTTAATTCAAAATTTTAAGCAGATTTGACTGAAATGAGTTTTGCATACAGATCGTACTCGTCTGCATCGGTAATCTCGACTTCAAGCAAATCCCCTGCCTTAATGACGCTTTTATCGATATCTTCAACAAAAACATTGCCATCAATTTCAGGTGCATCTGCATAAGAACGCGCAACTGCCACCGGGAATTCTTCTTCCAGATCATCTACCAGCACGGTCATGGTCTGACCAATACGTTTTTGGAGTTTGGCTGCCGAGATTTCTTGCTGAACCTGCATGAAACGCTCATAACGCTCTTGTTTAATTTCTTCAGGAACGTGGTCTGGCAAATCGTTTGCTGTCGCACCTTCAACTGGTGAATAGGTAAAGCAACCTACACGATCCAATTGAGCTTGTTTCAGCCAATCGAGCAGCATCTGGAAGTCTTCTTCGGTTTCACCCGGGAAGCCCACCACAAATGTTGAACGGATAACCAGATCAGGACATTTTTCACGCCAGATATTCAATCGCTCCAGTGTGTTTTCACTGTGCGCAGGACGTTTCATCAGCTTGAGAATTTTTGGACTCGCATGCTGAAATGGAATATCCAGATAAGGCAGGATTTTGCCTTGAGCCATCAGGTCAATCACGGCATCGACATGCGGATATGGATAAACATAGTGCAAACGCACCCAGATTCCCAACTGACCGAGTGCTTCACACATGTCATAGAATTTGGTTTTCACCGGCTGGCCGTTCCAGAAATCCAGCTTGTATTTGGTGTCCAGACCGTAAGCAGAAGTATCCTGGGAGATAACGAGTACTTCTTTAACACCGGCACGTTTCAGCGCTGCGGCTTCTTCAAGCACAGAACCAACTGGACGGGAGACCAAATCACCACGCATGCTTGGAATAATACAGAAAGTACAACGATGGTTGCAGCCTTCCGATATTTTCAAATAGGCATAATGTTTAGGTGTTAGGCGGATACCTTGCTCTGGAACTAAATCAATAAATGGATTGTGTTTTGGCGGTTCAGGCACGTATTGATGAACCGCATCCATAACATCTTTATATGCCGCTGCACCTGTCACTTTCAGGACATTCGGATGCATCTGGCGAATCTTGTCTTCGTCTTTACCTAGACAGCCTGTTACGATGACGCGACCATTCGCGCTCATCGCCTCACCAATCGCGTCTAGCGATTCTTGCACTGCGGATTCAATGAAACCACAGGTATTTACTACAACTAAATCAGCACCGTCATAATCCGAAGCGACGTCATAACCTTCAGTCTTTAACTGGGTTAAAATACGTTCAGAATCTACCAATGCCTTAGGACAACCTAAAGATACAAAACCGACTTTGGGGGACTTCATGAATTTTCGCTCTACTAGAATGCGCGTATTGTATGTCTTTTCGCATCATAAAAATAGTTGAAAACCTGACTCTTTGCATCATGCACTAAAATAACGCCATAAAATATACAACATATTTGCGCGCGCACCAAAATAGAACATTTTAGATTTACAGCCTCAATTTAATCCGCTATACCTAAGATGAATTGTGTCGCTGTGGCACATTTCTGCATTTCATCGCAATAAATAAGCTTTAGTCATAAAAGTTGGCGTGCATCTTGCATCAAATCAGAACTTAAAATTGATTAAATTGCTTTATGAAGATGCCATTGCGCCATTTTAATACAGGAAAAAAACCGCGAATGGATCAGCTTATTCCGATCGACTATCGTGTTTTAGTGGACAATATGACCACGTGTATCTTATTGGTAGACCGCGATCTTAATATTTATTATCTCAACTCTGCCTGCGAAGCCTTATTTGATGTGAGCTTATTTCGCGCCAGTGGAAGTCCGGCACTGGGTCTTCTGCAACATCCGACCGATGAGTTTAATACTGAAGAAGCGCTGAACAACACTTTAACTACAGGCCAACCTTATACGCGCCGTGAAGCCACACTGATTGTCAACTTTAAGGACATTCATGTCGATTACACGGTTTCTCAACTAAATCTGGGTAAGCCCTATCACCCACTGTTGTTAATCGAGCTCAATCCTCGTGACCGTATGCTTAAAATTTCGCGTGAAGAAAACCTGATTCAGCAACATCAAGTGGCTCGCCAGCTGATTCGCGGTGTCGCGCACGAAATCAAGAACCCACTCGGCGGAATTCGGGGGGCAACACAACTTCTGGCTCGCAGTCTGAATGATCCACAATACAAAGAATTTACCGATATTATTATTAGTGAAGTCGATCGACTCCGAAATCTGGCCGACACCATGCTCGGTTCACGCCAACTGCCAAGCTATGAGCTGGTAAATGTACATGAGCCACTTGAGCGGGTGCGCTCACTCATCGCCAATCAAAGCAAAAAGAAAATCAAGATTATTCGGGATTATGACCTGTCCTTACCTGAAGTGCTGGCAGACCGTGATCAACTGATTCAGGTGATCTTGAATATTTGCGCCAATGCAGTACAGGCCATGACCGAGAACAAAGAGTTTTTTGTCGATCACCAGCCTGAACTGGTTTTAAGAACCCGGATTCAGCGCCTATTTACCATTAACGGGGCAATTCATCGCTCTGTGGTACGCATTGATATTGAAGACAATGGCCCTGGGGTCCCCGAAGACATTATCGAATCTGTGTTTTATCCACTGGTCACCAGTCGCGCCAAAGGTACCGGACTGGGTCTCAGTATTGCTCAAAATATTATTCATCAGCATAACGGCATGATTGAATGTCAGTCCGTGGCTGGAAAAACCGTGTTTAGCTTATATTTACCTTGGGAGTCGAATCATGTCGCGAAATAAAATATGGGTGATTGATGACGATCGTGCCATGCGCTGGGTACTGGAAAAAACCTTTAAAGAAGAAGGCTTGGACGTGACCAGCTTTGAAGAAGCACAATCTGCACTAGATCAACTCAGTATTGATGCACCAGATGTGATTCTGACCGATATCCGTATGCCGGGGATTGATGGACTCACCTTCTTGGGTAAGGTCAAACACAATTATCCTGACCTGCCTGTGATTATTATGACGGCGCATTCAGACCTAGAGTCTGCTGTATCAAGTTATCAAACTGGTGCTTTTGAATATCTGCCAAAGCCTTTTGATATTGATGAAGCGCTGGCACTGGTCAATCGTGCGATTTTGCATATTACCAAGCTGCAACAACAAGAATCAGCAAAAGTTGCCCCGCCGATTCAATCGACTGAAATTATCGGTGAATCTCCCGCCATGCAGGAAGTGTTTCGCGCCATCGGCCGTTTAGCGCAATCGCATATTACTGTACTCATTAATGGTGAGTCCGGTACAGGGAAAGAATTGGTGGCACATGCCTTGCACCGCCATTCACCGCGTAGTGCAAAGCCCTTTATTGCCCTCAATATGGCAGCTATTCCAAAAGACCTGATCGAAACCGAACTTTTTGGTCACGAAAAAGGTGCATTTACCGGTGCCAATACCCAGCGTCAAGGTCGTTTTGAACAGGCCAACGGCGGCACGCTGTTTCTGGATGAAATTGGCGACATGCCTTTTGAAACCCAAACCCGTTTATTGCGTGTTTTGGCCGATGGCGAGTTCTACCGTGTTGGCGGTCATATTCCAGTTAAGGTCGATGTGCGTATCGTGGCAGCGACACATCAGGATCTGGAAAAACTGGTACATGACGGCCGTTTCCGTGAAGACTTGTATCACCGCCTGAATGTGATTCGGATTCACATTCCAAAACTGGCACATCGTAGTGAAGACATTCCGATGCTGGCGCAGCACTTCCTGGCACGTGCTGGTAAAGAACTCGGCGTTAATCCCAAAATTTTGCGTCCTGAAACCCAGGAATAT
The DNA here is from genome assembly GCF_013420445.1 of Acinetobacter sp. YH01006. Taxonomy (NCBI): domain Bacteria; kingdom Pseudomonadati; phylum Pseudomonadota; class Gammaproteobacteria; order Moraxellales; family Moraxellaceae; genus Acinetobacter; species Acinetobacter sp. YH01006. The sequence goes on from NZ_VOYB01000003.1 coordinate 263,999, forward strand.
ATGCAAAAACTGCCGTGGCAAGGTAATGTGCGTCAACTTGAAAATACCTGTCGCTGGCTGACCGTGATGATCACAGGTCGTGAAGTCTATCCAGAAGACCTACCACCTGAGCTGAAACAAATCCCAATTCAAGATTTAGATTTAGGCTCACCAATTCCAAACTTAAACCAAGTGGGTCCACAGCACTGGGATGAATTGCTGGGTCAATGGGCCATGCAAAAACTCAAAAATGGCGAGATGAAACTTCTGGATGTTGCGACGCCGATGTTTGAACGCACCCTGATTAATGCTGCGCTACAACAAACCCGTGGTCGCAAACGTCATGCAGCTGAACTTTTGGGCTGGGGCCGTAACACGCTGACCCGCAAGCTCAAAGAACTCGGTATGGATACGGCCGATGATGAGGTAGAAGAAGAAATCGAAAGTCCAAGCTAATCTATAAAAGCACCTTCGGGTGCTTTTTTATACTGAGATGAGTTAAACAGTTAAGCCGATATAACGCGAATAACCTGCTGCGCCCAAGTCTGACTTTAAGATCAGATAGTCTGAATAAGTACTGGCGGTAATTTCATCAAACATATTCACCTGATCGTCATTGGCATGCAGATCATCTACCGAACGCGGCATACTGTGCTCAAATTCATCGGTCATATATTCAAAGCCAATATCCATGGCAATAAATAAAGTATGTTCACATGGCTGTACATATTGTTCTTCAGTCCAGTCAATAATGTTCTGCTGGCAATGTGGACAGGCAATATTATCGGTGGCCTGAATATCGAGTTCGATCAATTGGTAAGGCATATAAAAACCAGTCTGTTTGCTATCCATCTATTTTAGCAAATTTTATCTGCCGATTTTACTCAATTAAAATATGAGCCATAACAAAGGAATCCGTAGATTCCTTTTTAATAGCAATAAAAATAGAAAACTGGCTTATTTATGAGCTGCCTTATAACGTGACAGTGCCGTGACTGCTACCGCTGATACAACCACCGCAGGTAAACTTGCCATAAGGATACCTGTAGTTCCCAAACCTAATGCCAAAATTTTCCCGGTTAATAACGGACCGGTCATGGCACCTAAACGACCTAAAGAAATGGCGCTGCCTACGCCTGTAACTTTACCTGCACCTGAATAAAAAATCGGTGAGATGCCATACAGAATAGATTGACCACCTGTAGAAAAGATCCCACCCATCACGCCGGCTAAAATTAATAGCGGAATCGAGGTACTGGTGAACAACAAAACCAAGGCAACAAATAAGCCGCTGTAAATAAGGGTTGCCATTTGCCACAATTTTAAACGATCTAGCAAATAACCCAAACCCAAGGTTCCTATCACCGCACCCACCTGAAACACCAGCATCACCAGAAATGCCTGCTGTTTTTGCAAGCCTTGTTCCATTAGCAGATTAGGCAACCAGCTAATCAGAATATAGTTGATCATCAAGGTAAAAAAGAAACCCACCCAAAGCGGCACTGTATTTTTATACTGTTGCTGCTTGAACAAAACCTCGACCATGCCCGGTACAGCTTCGCCAGATCTTTTTTGCGCTACCGCTGCTTTAGGTTGATCTTTAAGAATAAAGCCCATAAAAGGGAGAAGCGCTAAAGGCGTTAAACCACCAATTAAAAATAAAGTCTGCCATTGAATATCTGGAAGCAGCATAGCCAAACCGGCGACAAAAATAGCACCAACAGGCAGGCCACAATACATCAAGCTATTGAGCTTACCGCGATTGGCTTCAGTTGCTTCATCTCCAACCACGGAAATCATGGTCGGCATTGCAGCACCCAGACCCAAACCGGTCAAGAAACGCGCAGCATATAAAACCTCGATGCTCGGTGCAATTGCAGTCAGTGACATGAACACACCAAAAATAGCCACAGACAACATCAGGACTTTCTTTTGTCCCAAATAATCCGCGATACGTCCGCCAAAGAATGCACCAAAGAGCATTCCAAAGACACCCAGACTAAACACATAGCCCATCTGAACCTGATCTAAAGCAAAGCTTGCCGCAATTCCTTTTGCTGCAATTCCAGGAGCCTGAAGATCGAAACCCTCAAAAAATGCCACCCAAAAGCACAAGAAAATCGTCAATATTTTTCGTAATTTTTCACTATAAGGCTGCATCATGATTGATCTCCATCAATAACCTATAAATCGTTTGATAGCCTGACGATCCTATTTCCCCTATTCTTATCCTAATCTGGTCAGAGAAATACCACGACAATAGTCGGATTTAAGTCCATCAACTCTACTTAATACCCTTTCCATTAGACCTAAAAGCTAAAATTTATAGACTTTTTACATCTTAATAATTTTTATTATCTTTATAAATAAGTCACTTAGTTAAATAGTAGTTATTTATAATTGAAAGATAGCCGAGACTTATACAAAAATATCAGCCGATAAAAAGCCCGCATTGCGCGGGCTTTTTCACACTGTATTCTTAAGCAGATTTTTTCGTTTGTGCATTCTTACGAATCGTAATCATCACCAATTGAACAGCCGCAGGCGTCACACCCGGAATACGGCTGGCTTGCGCCAATGTTTCAGGACGTACATCCTTCAGTTTCAACGTGATTTCACGCGACAGCCCCGACACGATGTCATAATCGAAGTCGCCTGGAATACGGGTTTCTTCAAGACGTTTCATTTGTGCCACATCTTCATGCTGACGGTTGATATAACCCGCATATTTCACTGCGATTTCAATCTGATCACCGACCTGCGCAGATACATCAGAACCGGTTAACTCGGCAATTTGCGCAAATGAAATATTTGGACGTTTCAAAAGATCGATCGCTGAACATTCTTTAGATAAATCTGCGCCAGTCATCTCAACGAATTTCTTGCCCATCGGATTGTTTGGAGCCGCCCAAAGATGCTGCAAACGACCGGTTTCTTTTTCAACTGCTTCCATTTTTTCGCAGTAAACCGCCCAACGTGCATCATCGACCAGACCCAATTCACGACCGATCGCAGTTAAACGCTGGTCAGCATTGTCTTCACGTAACATCAAACGATATTCAGCACGTGAGGTAAACATACGGTACGGTTCTTTGGTGCCTAACGTAATCAGGTCATCTACCAATACACCCATATAGGCTTCATCGCGTTTTGGTGTCCACTGCTCTTGATCCCAGGCACGACGTGCAGCATTTAAACCTGCCAGCAAACCTTGTGCACCTGCTTCTTCATAACCAGTGGTTCCATTAATTTGACCAGCAAAATACAGGTTATTAATCGCTTTGGTTTCAAGGGTAAATTTCAACGCTTGCGGGTTGAAATAGTCGTATTCAATGGCGTAGCCTGGACGCAAAATATGCGCATTTTCCATACCACGGATTGAGCGAACCAACTCAAACTGCACATCAAATGGCAATGAAGTTGAAATACCATTTGGATAAAGCTCGTGCGTATCCAGACCTTCCGGTTCCAAGAATACTTGATGCGAGTCTTTATCGGCAAAACGGTGAATCTTATCTTCAATTGATGGGCAATAACGCGGCCCCACACCTTCAATTTTACCGGTATACATTGGTGATCGATCTAGACCACCGCGAATAATCTCATGCGTACGTTCATTGGTATGGGTGATATAGCAGTTCACCTGTTCCGGATGCATAGACGCATCGCCCATAAACGACATGGTTGGAGATGGGAAATCACCCGGCTGCGGTGTCATTACAGAAAAGTCGACCGAACGTGCATCGATACGCGGTGGTGTACCGGTTTTTAAACGCCCCACAGGTAAATTCAATTCGCGCAAACGTGCTGCCAATGAAATCGACGGCGGATCACCGGCACGACCACCACTGGATTTTTCCAGACCAACGTGAATTACGCCACCCAAGAATGTACCCGCAGTCAACACCACAGTTTTGGCATCAAAACGAATGCCCATTTGGGTAACCACACCTTTGACGGTATCGCCTTCAACAATCAGGTCATCAGCCGCTTGCTGGAAAATATCCAAGTTCGCCTGATTCTCTAAGGTTTCACGAATTGCCGCTTTAAAACGGACACGGTCTGCCTGCGCACGTGTTGCACGAACTGCTGCACCTTTACGCGAGTTCAAAATACGGAACTGAATACCGCCTTTGTCGGCAGCCAGCGCCATTGCACCGCCCAAGGCATCAATTTCACGCACCAAGTGCGATTTACCAATACCACCGATGGCCGGGTTACAGCTCATCTGCCCTAAAGTCTCAATGTTATGAGTTAAGAGTAAAGTCTGTCGACCCATACGCGCTGCAGCCAGAGCTGCTTCTGTACCGGCGTGACCGCCACCGATAACAATGACATCGTATACTTTAGGATAATGCATAGTGGTAATTGAGAGATAAAAAAGGATAGCTGAGTATTATAGCAAATTTCATTCTAAAGTAGACAGATTCAGTCGAATTTATCCTGAGATAAAAAATGAATCATCCTGTACAAGAATCAAGCACTGTAATTTAACTTTGCAGAGGGACTATATAAATTAAACATATAAGTTCAGAAAATTACTCGATTTACACTGTTTAATTTTGAGTATTTTTTAAGCTATATACTGCTTACATTACAAACAAAGGTATAACTGATGAATAAGAATATTTTTCTCTCAACTGTTCTGTGTGGTTTATGTTTTGCGCCATTTGTAGCCTCAGCAAATGATAAGGTCGAAACCACTTATAATGCGCAAAAGTATCAACAGGTTTGTAAAGGCAAAACCCAAGGTGCTCAAGTCAGTTTTGCTCATCGAGGCATTATCTGGAATGGAACCTGTGAGCCACAGTTTTTCGCTTCATCAAAAAATGCTTCAATCAAAGGTGATGAAGCTGAACTCATGAGTACCTGTAGTGGCAATAGTAGCGCGACCACTGCCACCATTAATGGAACCGAAGTCAAAGGTAAATGTGCTTTAGGCTTTATGCCGCCACGCCCTCAGGGACAATCCCAAATGCACAGTCAGCCAATGCAACCACAAATGAGTCAGCCGCAAATGCAGCAACCAATGAATGACCAGCAGACTCTGCCTGATGCGCAAATGCAAACTCAGCCAGGAATGTAAGCCGTCATAGCTCTAAATAGCTTACATTTCAAGTAAAAGCTTTGACGGGCAAAGTGAATACATTTTGCCCGTTTTATATTGCTTATTTATTCAGCTAGGCTACACTTAAAATCTATCTAAAAATCAATAATAAAAAGGGTTTTTCATGGATTCGGGGTTTTTTAACTTTTTTTTGCCTATTACCTTGGCAATCATGATGATGGGGCTGGGACTCGAATTAAAAATCAAGGATTTCCTGCGCTTAAGCCGCTATCCTAAAGTCATTTTTATTGCCCTATTTACACAGCTCGTGCTGTTGACCAGTATTGCTTTCTTTATTTGCCTGATTCTAGACTTAGCTCCTTTACTCGCAGTAGGTTTAATGCTTCTGGCCGCTTCACCAGGAGGCCCAACCGCCAACCTGTTTAGCTATCTGTATAAAGGCGACGTCGCGCTGAATATCACCCTGACTGCCATCAATACCATCATTTCTATTTTCACCCTACCCTTTATTATCAATCTGTCATTACAATATTTTATGAGTCACGACTCGACTGTGACATTTCCAGTTGAAAAAATGATACAGGTGTTTTTAATTACCCTGATCCCCGTGATCATCGGGATGCTGCTTCGAGCCAAATTTCCACGCTTATCCATTACCGTCAGCAAATCGATGCGCTTCGTTTCAATTAGTTTTTTAAGCATACTCTTGATATTTGCCGTTTTTAGAGATCGTTTTAATCTCTTTGAATATTTTTCCAGTATTGGTTTAGCCACTGTGATTTTATGTTTTTCCAGCCTGTTTATTGGTTATTGCATTCCGCTACTGATGGGTATTCCAGAAAAAATGGCACGGGCCTGTACCTTTGAAATCGGCATTCATAATACGGCGATTGCGATCACCATTGCGATTTCGGTCTTAGGCAATGTCACCATGGCGATTCCGGCCGGCATTTACACCATTGTCATGTATAGTTTTGCGACTATTTTCGGGGTGATGATGAGTCGCCAATATATCGCTTATCGCCATAAAAATCGTTTATCGGATTTGTAATTTATTTGGCTGAGTCTGCGATAAAGCTGTATGCTTTTCCCAAGAAAAGCAAAAGTATTAAAATAATTTTTAACAAGGAGCATGACAGATGGATTCTGGCATTATTACGATTTTACTGCCGCTTGCGCTCGCAATTATTATGGTGGGTTTAGGTCTCGAACTTACCCTCAAAGATTTCGCCCGGGTCACCCAACATCCTAAAGCTGTTTTAGTCGCATTATTTTGTCAACTGGTCTTATTGGTCGGTATTGCATTTATCCTGTGTAAAGTTTTGGCCCTACCCCCACTTCTTGCCGTGGGTCTGATGCTGTTAGCCGCCTCACCCGGCGGCAGTACGGCCAATCTGTTTAGCTATCTTTTCAAAGGTGATCTGGCACTCAACATCACCCTGACTGCAATTAATTCAGTGATTGCAGCCTTAACTTTACCGTTGATCGTTAATTTTTCGATTATGCATTTCATGCAGGACAGCCAGCAGATCACGCTCCAGCTTGGCAAAATTCTTCAGGTGTTTGGCATCATTATTATTCCTGTCGCGATTGGTATGCTGATTCGACATCATGCACCACGCCTGACTGAAAAACTGAATAGACCGCTGCGCATTTTTGCAGTCATATTCTTGATTCTGATTATTGTCGGGGCCATCTATAGTGAACGCACCAATATTGCCGAATATCTGACTCAGGTCGGTGTCGCCACGGCATTGTTCTGTATTTTCAGCCTGACCATCGGCTATTTTGTCCCCCGCTTAATGAATATAGATACCGCTCAGGCACGGGCCAGTGCCTTTGAAATCGGCATTCACAACAGCACATTAGCCATGACTATTGCCCTGACCGTGATGTCCAGCACTGCTGTGGCCATGCCTGCCGCGGTTTATTCAATCTTCATGTATATTTTTGCTGCCATTTTTGGTCTGCTGCTTAACCGCTTTGCACCATTAGACAGAACACCTCTTCTCTCTAAGGTTTCATAAGTCTTTATAGAGCTTTATACAGGGTGCTTCGGCATCCTTTTTATTTTGGGTATGCATCAAGAAGATAGCAGCGTTGTGTCTGAACTTCCGTTACAATAGCTTTTTGAAAAATGTATAAAGGTTATTTCTGTGAAGTGGTTACAAATTCATATTACGGTTGAACAAGCTCAGGTCGATTATACTGAGACATTACTCAGCTCACTAGGCGCAGTGAGTGTGACCCTGGATGATGCTGAAAACCAGGATTTGCTGGAACCACTTCCAGGCGAAACACCACTCTGGAATAAAGTGATTGTGACTGGTATTTATGCACAGGAAGAAGGCGAAGAAATTGACGTTGCTGCACTAGAAACCTTTATTGGTGCGCAAATGCCAGAAGCGCCGATCAAGTACGAATTCATTGAAGATCAGGCTTGGGAACGCACCTGGATGGATGCGTATGAGCCAATCCAGATTGCTGAAAAATACTGGATTGTACCGGAATGGATGCAAGCACCTGAAGCCGATGCAGTCAATATCAAGCTTGATCCGGGTCTGGCATTCGGTACAGGGAACCACGCCTCTACATTCTTGTGCTTACAATGGCTCGGCAAAATTGACGTTAAAGACAAAATCGTCATCGATTATGGCTGTGGTTCAGGCATTCTCGCGGTAGCTGCCCTGCTCTTAGGTGCTAAAAAAGCATATGCCACTGATATTGACCCACAAGCAGTTCTGGCCACCCAGCAAAATGCTGAACTGAATGGTGTACTGGACAAACTTTATGTCGGCCTGCCAGAAGAATTTAGAGATGAACTCGGCACTACCAAGGCTGACGTATTTGTTGCCAATATTTTGGCTGCGCCACTAATGATGTTGGCTCCTGAGTTCGCAACTTTAATTAAATCTGAGGGACAGTTCGCACTTGCCGGAGTTATCGAAGAGCAAGTTGCTGATGTTACTAGCATTTACTCAAATTATTTTGATATATTAGACGTAGAAAAACGAGACGAGCACTGGTGCCGTATCTCGGGTAAACGCCATAAGAATGAATGAGTCTACAAATAGTTTATGAGTGACAAACGAACCCATTGCCCTACCTGTTCCACCACCTACAAGGTCACAGTTGCTCAACTCACCATTGCGCAGGGTATGGTTTGCTGTCCCAAATGTACCACTTCATTTAATGCCTTATCGCATCTGGTGGCCGAAGCCCAAAACTCGGTCACTACCTCAGCGTCTCAGGATCAAACCTATTCTCGATATAACCCACCTGTATATGGTCGCGATCAACAGCAAAATACGCACAGTCTTTTATATATTTTCGATCAGAAAGTTGAACATTCAAATATCAATCTGGAAACCTATTTAAATAATCTGAACTATTTCAGTACCGAACCTATCTCGGTACTGCCGAGCATGAACTGGGAAGATCAGGCAGAAAAACAGATATACCGTGGGCCAATGTATTATATTGGCTGGAGCATCTTGAACCTGATGCTATTTGGCGTATTGCTGTTCCAGTTTTTCTGGTTTAATCCGCAATACATCAAAAATAGTCATATCATGAGTCTGGCCTTTAACAATGTATGCGAGGTGTTTAATTGTTCCAATCTGGAAAAATACTACACGCTGATTCAGGTCAATAAAGTCAAGATCAAGGCAACCAGTCACAAGAAAACTGAATTTAGCGGTGAGCTGATCAACTTCCATGACCGTAGCCTGGCTTTACCGATTTTAAGAATCAATCTGGAACAGCGCGGTGAAGTTGTTGCGACTTATAACCTGTCTGCCAAAGAGTACCTGATTGAAAGTCTGGTCAATATTGAACGTATCCCGAAAAACAGTCCATTCAAATTCAAATTTGAGCTTCCTGTCGATCGTAAAAGCTTTGATCGCTATAGTTTGGAAATAATTCGCCCTTAATCTGAATAGAAAGCATTAAAAAATTAAAAAAAGTTAAAAAAAATGCAGTTTTCTTGCTCACTTTTGCTTAGACAATGGTATGATACGCGCCACGAAAGCTATGTGCTGCAACTCCTCGCTACTTTTTCACAACAAATACAGTCTTGCCTAATGCGCTATAAAATTTATTGCGTATCGTGCAGATTTTTTTGTTTTGATTTTGGTCAGTAACAAAACTTTAACTATTGTTACGCTTATTTTTCGACCAAAACGTTGAGATGTGTCAAGCTATTGGCTCAATGCAATGATTAAGTTTTAGAACTCCAGTTTTAGGATCTAAAGCGGAGTTCATTTCAATTTTAGACCACTTTTTATATCGCTTTACCCAAGCGATATTTGTTTTTCGGATTAATTCGCATGAATAGCAAATCTCCTATTTTTACTGCACAATCTGATGTTGCTTTACGTATCCACGTAGATCGCGCAGTTCGCCATTATTTTGCGCAACTACAGGGCGAGCAACCATCTCAGGTATACGACATGGTGCTAGCAGAAATGGAGAAACCTCTTCTATCTGTAGTTCTAGAATATACACGTGGTAACCAAACACGTGCTGCCGAGATTCTCGGACTCAACCGTGGTACTTTACGTAAAAAGTTAAAAGCTCACGGTTTAATGAGTGAATAAATGATAAAATGCTTGCGGCTTCCGCAGGCATTTTTTTTAACCTGTAAATTGCTGATTTTGTTTTATTCTGTTCCTTGAAAACTGTGACGAAGATCATGACTATTAAACGCGCTTTAATCTCTGTGTCTGACAAGACTGGTATTGTTGAATTTGCACAAGAACTTGCTGCTCTAGGGGTAGAAATTTTATCTACAGGTGGTACCTACAAATTGTTGAAAGACAATAGTGTCGCTGTAGTAGAAGTTTCAGAGCATACTGGTTTCCCAGAGATGATGGACGGCCGTGTAAAAACGCTACATCCTAAAATTCATGGTGGTATTCTGGCTCGTCGTGGTCTAGACGAAGCTGTGATGGCTGAACACAACATTGATGCTATTGATTTAGTCGTTGTAAACCTTTATCCATTTGCTGCAACTGTAGCAAAACCAAACTGTTCACTGGCTGATGCGATTGAAAACATCGACATCGGTGGCCCTACCATGGTTCGCGCTGCGGCAAAAAACCATGCATCTGTAGGCATCGTGGTGAATGCTTCTGACTATGCCACTGTTGTAGCTGAGCTTAAAGCTGAAGGCGCTTTATCGCATGCGACTCGTTTCGACCTTGCAGTAAAAGCATTTGAACATACTGCACAATATGACGGCATGATCGCATCTTACCTTGGCGCTCGCGTAGGCAAACAAGAAGGTGAAGCGGACAAGTTTGCACGTACCTTCAATACACAATTGAACAAAGTTCAAGATCTTCGTTACGGCGAAAACCCGCACCAGTCTGCTGCGTTCTACGTTGAAGACACAGCGACAGAAGCCTCAGTTTCAACTGCGAAACAGCTACAAGGTAAAGAACTCTCTTATAACAACATTGCAGACACAGACGCTGCGCTTGAATGTGTTAAATCTTTTGCGAAACCTGCTTGTGTAATCGTTAAGCACGCAAACCCATGTGGCGTTGCAGTGTCTTTAGACGGCATTCAAGCGGCTTATGACCTTGCGTATGCAACAGATCCCGAATCTGCATTTGGCGGCATCATTGCATTCAACCGTGAATTAGACGTTGCAACGGCTCAAGCGATTGTTGAGCGTCAATTCGTTGAAGTGATCATTGCACCAAGTATTGCTGATGGCGTACTTGAAGTGACTGGTGCGAAGAAAAACGTACGTGTTTTAGTTTGCGGTGAACTTCCAGCAATCGATGCGCGTCAATCGCAACTTGATTACAAACGCGTGAATGGCGGCTTGTTAGTACAAGATCAAGACTTGGGCATGATTACTAAAGCTGATCTTAAAGTGGTGACCAAGCGTGCTCCGACTGAACAAGAAATTGATGACATGATCTTTGCCTGGAAAGTCGCAAAATACGTGAAATCTAATGCGATTGTTTATGCGAAAAACCGTCAAACGATTGGTGTTGGCGCAGGTCAAATGAGCCGTGTGAACTCTGCTCGTATTGCTGCAATTAAAGCTGAACATGCTGGCTTGGTGGTTGAGGGTGCAGTCATGGCGTCTGACGCATTCTTCCCATTCCGTGATGGTATTGATAACGCCGCTAAAGCGGGTATCAAATGTATTATCCAGCCGGGTGGTTCTATGCGTGACGAAGAAACCATTGCGGCTGCTGACGAAGCAGGTATTGCGATGGTGTTCACTGGCATGCGTCATTTCCGTCACTAATTGATTCAAAGTCGTATTTATTAATCCCCCTAAATCCCCCTTTGTAAAAAGGGGGACTTTTCACAAATAAAGGGACATTTTTATTCGTGAAGCCCTTCTTTTTTACAGGGTGAGAAGCATGGCTTCGCAAGGTGGGATTCTATTCTTTTGAGGGATTTTTAGATGAATATTTTAGTTTTGGGTAATGGCGGTCGTGAACATGCATTGGCATGGAAAATCGCACAAGACGATAAAGTTGCAAAAGTCTTTGTTGCTCCGGGCAACGCAGGTACAGCCACTGAAAATAAATGTGAAAACGTAAATTTAAGCATTTTAGACAATGCTGCGATTATCGATTTCGCAAAAAACAATGCAGTTGAGCTTGTCATTGTCGGCCCAGAAGCTCCATTGGTAAACGGTGTCGTTGATGCTTGCCGTGAGGCGGGTGTAAAAATTTGGGGTCCAACTCAATTTGCTGCGCAGCTTGAAGGCTCTAAAGCTTTCGCGAAACATTTCTTAAAACGCCACAACATTCCAACTGCGTTCTACGATGTATTTACAGAAGTAGATGCTGCGAAAGCATTTGTTGAAAAAAATGGTGCGCCGATCGTCATTAAGGCCGACGGTCTTGCTGCGGGCAAAGGCGTGATCGTTGCCATGACCAATCAAGAAGCATTTGATGCGATCGATGACATGCTTGCAGGCAACAAATTTGGCGATGCAGGTTCTCGCGTTGTAATTGAAGAATTCCTTGCAGGCGAAGAAGCATCTTTCATTTGCATGATTGATGGCGACAACATCTTACCTATGGCGACTTCACAAGATCACAAACGTATCTTTGAAGGCGACCAAGGTCCAAACACTGGCGGTATGGGTGCTTATTCTCCTGCACCTGTTGTGACTGCAGATGTATTTGAAAAAACCATGAATGAAGTGATGCGTCCTACCGTTGAAGGTATGAAAAAAGACGGTCACGTTTATACAGGTTTCTTATACGCAGGCTTGATGATTGATGAACAAGGTCAACCAAAAGTGATCGAGTTCAACTGCCGTTTTGGCGACCCTGAAACTCAACCAATTATGATGCGTTTAAAATCATCTTTAGTTGATTTGGTTGAAGCTGGTATTGCGGGTAACTTACCTGCGGAAGCTGAATGGGATGAACGTAAAACTGTAGGTATCGTACTTGCATCTAAAGGCTACCCAGAAACTTCTAGCAATGGTGATGTAATTTCTGGTTTAGACACAGAAATGGCAGATGCGAAAGTATTCCATGCAGGTACGAAAGCACTTGAGAATGGTGACATCGTAACGGCTGGTGGTCGTGTACTTTGTGTGACTGCACTCGGTAATACCATTGGTGAAGCGCAAGCAAAAGCGCTCGAGCTTTGTCAAAAAGTGACTTTTGATGGTGTTCAATACCGTAAAGATATTGGTTACCGTGCGATTGCTCGTGAAAATGCTTAACCATTCATTTGATTAAGTAAAAACCCCGCTGAGTGCGGGGTTTTCTTATTTTGCAATAAGGTAATTTTTAGCTAGTTTTTCATAATTTTCTTTATTTTCAAGAAATTATTGGTAATAGTCATACAAATATGGGAATTTATCGTTATAAGTTTGAACATCTACTTCAATTTTTTATATCTAAAGCATAGGTGTTTTCCTCATGCAACTTATTCAAAGCTTTATATAACTCATTAAACTCGGCGTTACCTAAGCCCCTTAACGCAACCTTTTGAAATTACATAAATTTTTAAAAAAAACTGTATGCTCATCCCTAATAAGTTTATGCAAATCTAATACCAAGACGCCGACACCGACCCATTTATCCAAATGTGCACAGACGATGAAGTTATGTGCTATTTCCCAAAGAAGCTGAATCGAGATAACACCCTGATGTCTAGAACAGCGCAACGCTACTTTGATTCCATCAATAAATCATATATATCCATTTTTATGATTTAGATTGGATAAAATCTTATAAAGCTCACTATTTAAACAACTCCCTAAAAACCATACTCCTAATATAAATAAAATATTGTTTTAATTAATATTTTTATAAAACAACTTGGTTTTTTATTCAATTAAAGAGCTAAACAAGGCTTTGCTATCCAGTATATCGAATATAGTTTTATTGCTATGATATCGACAATCCCAGAATGCTCAAACTACTTCATGTGCTTATAAACTATCTATTTTTTCTCTCCAAAATAGATTATTTACAATCAGGTTTGTGGCATTTCTGACTTGATCGCGTTCACCAGAACGATTGCTGTAGGCTTGGATTCTTTTAGTTTAAGGCCAGTACCAACAACGATCAGGACACATACTTAGATCGTATAAAAATCTTATTTAACACGATTTAAAAATGCTTATACTCTAGGCAAGATTAAAATTAGGAAAATTTCATGAAAAAATTACTTGGCGTTTTATTGAGTGCCTCTGTATTAACTTTGACTGGGTGTGGCAAACAAGAAGCGCCTGCCAATGATGCAGCACAAGCCAATGATGCGAATGGCCTTCAAACCGTAACCATGGCATCGACCGGTTCAGATGCAGATGTATGGCGCTATATCGCCACATTACCTGAAACCAAAGCAGCCGGCATTAAACTTGATGTGAAAAATTTCACTGACTATGTGTCAATGAACACAGCCGTTGCCAATAAAGAAATCGATGTCAATGCATTCCAGTCATATGCCTATATGGTTGCGTATAACGATGCCAATACAGCAAAAATTGCACCATTGTCTACCACCTATTTAGAACCAATGGGAATTTACTCAAGCAAAGTAAAATCTTTGAATGAGTTTAAAACAGGTGCAACCATTGCCATTCCAAACGACGGTGCAAATGAATCACGCGCGTTATTACTTTTACAATCGGCAGGTCTGGTCAAATTAAAAGCTGGCTTTGACAATGTAAAAGGCACAACAGCTGATGTGGCTGAAAATGCAAAACAAATCGTGATTAAGCCTATTCAAATGGCAACTGCAGTACGTGTAAAAGATGAAGTTGATGCAATTGTGCTAGGCAATACGCTGGCAATGGAAGGCGGTTTAAACGTATTAAAAGATGCGGTTTACTATGAGCCAATTGATCAAAGCACAAAAATGAATGTAAACGTATTAGCGGTTGCAGCAGATCGTCAAACGGATCCTGTACTGCAAAAAGTAGGTGCCTTGTATCATACGCCAGCAGTTCAAGCGTATGTCGATGAAAATTTTGGTGGCACTAAAGTTGCAGTAAACAAGCCGGTGACGTATTTAACTGAATCAAAATAGTACTATAATAGTCTTTTAGAACAGGCAAGGACGATTTCTTGCCTGTTTTTTTATCCGTGATGCAGTTTTTGACACTATGATTGAATTTAAAGATATTTCAAAACAGTATGAGCTTAAGGGTCAAACCTTGCATGCCTTGAATCAGATTAATCTATCGATTCCAACCGGCAGTATTTTTGGCATCATCGGTTATAGTGGTGCCGGTAAAAGTACCCTCATCCGTCTGATTAATTTACTTGAGCGTCCAAGCTCAGGTCAGATTATCATTAATGGAACAGATTTTACCGCACTCGATGCCAAAACATTGCGTCAAGAACGTGCCAATATCGGCATGATTTTCCAGCATTTTAATTTAATGCAAACCAAAACCGTGGCGGCCAATATCGAAATGCCTATGAAGCTTCTGGGCTGGAGCAAGGCTGAACGGGAAAAACGCCTCGAAGAATTATTAGATTTTATTGACCTGAAACATAAACGGCAGGCTTTTCCGGATGAATTGTCTGGTGGTCAAAAACAGCGCGTCGGGATTGCCCGTGCCCTTGCCAACCATCCCAAGATTTTACTTTGTGATGAAGCGACTTCGGCACTCGATCCACAAACCACCAAATCAGTTCTGCAATTACTCAAAAAAATCAATCAAGAGCAAGGTATTACCATTGTCATGGTCACTCATGAAATGGATGTAATTGAAACCGTCTGTGATTATGTCGCTGTGATGGAAAAAGGTGATGTGATTGAAACCGGCAGCACGCTACAGATCTTCAGTCAGCCGCAACACCCGACCACCAAAAATTTTATTCAAACCGTGCTTCAGCAACATTTGCCGGTCAATATTCTGAATAATCTGGAAAACCAGAATCATCACAGTATTTATTGTTTAAAATTCCTTGGCAGCTCGGCTCAGGAAACGGTGATTCAGGCCGTGATTAAACAGTTTGATATCAGTTTAAATATCCTGTTTGCCAACATGACCGAAATTAATGGTTCGGTGATTGGTCAGATGTTTATTCAGCTCCTGGGTGATTCCGCAGAGATTAGCGCTGCAGTGCAATATCTGAAAGATAACGGCGTACAGGTAGATCAAGCAGGAGTACAGGCATGAGAGATTTAATTGTACAGTGGCTGACGACAATTACTGCGCCGTTCTGGAAAAGCTCGCTGTCGATGGATCAATTTGTGACAGCGCTGCAAGAAACCTTTCATATGGTGTTCTTCGCAATGCTGTTTGGCTGTATCTGGGGTTTTATTCAGGCAATTACTTTAGTGGTGACGCGTCCTAACGGCATCTTGCAAAATCGTGTGATTTATCACGGTCTCAATCCGATTGTCAATGCGCTACGTTCACTACCATTTATTATTCTACTGATTGCCGTTATTCCGCTGACCAAGTTTTTGGTCGGCACTTCAATTGGTACTTGGGCCGCAATTGTACCACTGACTATTTATGTCGGCCCTTATATTGGTCGCTTGGTTGAAACCTCATTACTGGAAGTGAATGAAGGCATTATTGAATCTGCGCAAGCGATGGGTGCAACCCCAATGCAGATTATCTTCAAGTTTGTCTTACCTGAAGCACGTAGTTCACTGATTCTGAACCTGACCACTGCCACCATCAGCTTGATTGGTGCAACAGCAATGGCGGGTGCTGTCGGTGCCGGCGGTATCGGTGATCTGGCCATTTCTTACGGTTATCAGCGTTTCGATACCTCTGTGGTGATCATGACGGTGATTGTGTTATTGATTTTGGTACAGATTGTACAAAGTCTGGGGGACTGGTTGTCCCGACTTCGTTAATCTAGTTTTTATGTATGAATAAAGCCCTCTAAAAGAGGGTTTTATTGTTTTTAATACTTACGAACCCTTTCTCATTATTTCAAAGTAAAGTCCTGCAACTATTTGATACGTGCCACGGCGACAGGAAGTCGCCCGTTGATCTGTGGTACTGGGATGTACCATCAGATAAAGGGGTTTTGTTACTTTTGCCCCGTCAAAAGTAAGGCACAAATATTACAAAGTTAAAATTGAAGTAAAAATAACGAAATTCTATTTTTCAAATAATGTCATGAATAAACTTACTAGGGTCTGTTGACATTTCAAGTATAGAATTTACCCGATAAAGGTAGCCAAATAAATATACAAGCTAATGCAACTGCCCCCTCATAGCTACACTTTAGCTTATCATATCGTGTTGCTATTCCTCTGAACTGCTTTAACCTACAAAATGCATTCTCAACTAAGTGTCTGATTTTATATAAATACCAATCCATATGATCATTATTTGACTGAGTATTTGATTTTCTTGGAATATTCGCTTTAGTTTTTTTCGCAGATATTTGTTCTCTTAATGATTCAGAGTCATATCCTTTGTCTGCACAACATACTTCCGTTTCACTCAAATCAAGTTTTTCAATCATTTTGGGAGCAATCTTGACATCATGTATCGTTCCATCGGAGATAATAATTTCGATTGGATTGCCATCCGCATCAACAGCTAAATGTATTTTAGAACTATTTCCACCAATGCTTTTAGAAATATCCTGATCTTTTATTCCAGCAGAATGTTGGTGTGCCCGAACATGACTACCATCAATAAAAACCCATTCCATATCAGTATTTGAAGAAATTAATTTAAATATTTTCATTAACTTATCATTTTTACACCAACGATTATATTTTTTAAAGATTGAGTTATACGAACCAAATTCTTTAGGCAAATCACGCCATGGGCAGCCTGTTCTTATTCTATAAAGTATTGCTTCGACAAAATTTCTCAAATTAGATTTGAAATAGATATCAAAATTTCGGAAAATAGAAAGTAACTTAGACCAGTGTTGATCATTCAGCATTGTACGAGGTATAGCGAGAAGTAAATTTGGTTTGGCGATTAAATTTTACTTTCTCGCTATTTTTTTGAACAGAAAATGTCAACAGACCCTAATATTTAAAATTCTTCTTTTACTTTTGAAAGCACTGCTATGCAAGGTAACAAAAATCTTCTGTTGGCTTGATGATACTTCCTTGTGCCACAGATCAACTGGCGACATCCATGTCGCTAGTCAGAAATTCAATTTCAGTTAACAATCCCATCTCGTTATAGATATGGACAAAGCCCCAAATCAACATTTAATTAAAATCTAAAAGTTAGCCATTTCCCCTCATTTTCAAACTGAAACAATAAATCCCATGTTAAACTATTCAATGGTTTTAGCAGGGACTCATCTATGCACTTTGTTCATCTTGGTATTCATACAGAATTTTCGATTACTGAATCCATCGTACGGATACCTGACTTGGTCAAAGCTGCCGAAAAAGAACAGATGCCTGCCCTCGCGCTGACGGATCTGTCTAACCTGCATGCCGCAGTCAAGTTCTATGGCAAATGCTTAGGCAAAGGCATCAAGCCGATCCTCGGTTCTGAAATTCGCCTGAATGATGCCGAACATCGTATGACCTTATTGGCGATGACCAATAAAGGCTGGCGTAACCTGACTGAACTGGTGTCTGAAGGCTTTATCAGTGGTCAGCAATTAGACATTCCCTGCGTACAAAAACAATGGATTTTAAACCAGTCCGAGGACATGATTGCCCTGCTCGGCATGCATTCCGATGTCGGCAAGATGCTGATGAGTTCAAATCCGCAAAAAGCGGAACCCTTGCTGGAAGAATGGGTCGAAAAATTCGGCAATCGCGTTTATATCGCCCTGACCCGCACCAACCGTCCGGATGAAGATGACTTTATTCTGGAAGCAGTGAAACTGGCCAAAAAATATAATATCGGTGTAGTGGCACATAACGACGTGCACTTCATGACCCGCAATGATTATGAAGCCCACGAAGCCCGAGTCTGCATTGCCGATGGTTATGTACTGGGGGATAACCGCCGCCCTAAAACCTATTCACCTGAACAATATTTTAAATCTGCAGAGGAAATGGCAGAGCTGTTCTCGGATATTCCCTCTGCGATTGAGAACACTTACCACATTGCCAAACGCTGTAATGTCACATTGCGACTGGGTCAATACTTTCTGCCGGATTATCCGATTCCTGAAGGTCATACCATTGATACTTTCTTTGCACACTTGTCCAAAGAAGGTCTGGAAGAACGTCTGAATTTCCTGTATCCACCTGAACAGCGTGATGAACACTGGCCAGAAGTTCGCAAGCCTTATGATGAGCGAATCGAGTACGAGATTAATATCATTAACTCGATGGGGTTTCCGGGCTACTTTCTGATCGTGATGGACTTTATTCAGTGGTCGAAAAGTAACGGCGTTCCGGTCGGTCCGGGCCGTGGTTCAGGTGCAGGCTCACTGGTGGCTTATAGCTTAAAAATCACCGATCTTGATCCGCTACGTTATGAACTGCTGTTCGAACGTTTCTTGAACCCGGAACGTGTGTCGATGCCCGATTTCGACGTCGATTTCTGTATCGCAGGTCGTGACCGCGTGATTGACTATGTGGCGCGTACTTATGGCCGTGATGCAGTTTCGCAAATTGCCACCTTCGGTACCATGGCGGCCAAAGGTGCGATTCGTGATGTGGCGCGTGTCTTGGGTAAATCTTATGGTCTGGCCGATCGTATCTCGAAAATGATCCCGACCAAGCCTTTGGGTTTAAGCTTGCTTGAGTCGCTAGAAGCCGAACCACAGCTTAAAGATATCGTCACCAATCCATCCAACCCAGATAATGATGATGCGGCTGAAATCTGGGAAATGGCACTAAAACTGGAAGGTATTACCCGAAATACCGGTAAACATGCCGGCGGTGTGGTCATCTCACCAACCAAAATTACCGATTTCTCTGCCGTCATGTGTGAGGCTGATGGTACTTCACGCGTGGCACAGTTCGATAAAGATGATGTTGAATCTGCTGGTCTGGTAAAGTTTGACTTCTTGGGTCTGCGTAACCTGACCGTAATTGAAGATGCAGTTAAAAATATTAATAAACGCATCAAATCTGACAAGCCTCTAGACATTGCCTATATCCCGCTTGAAGATAAAGACGCGTATCTGGTCTTTGCCAATGCCAACACCACCGCGGTATTCCAGTTTGAATCCGTGGGCATGAAGAAGATGCTGAAAGAGGCACGCCCAAGCAAATTTGAAGAAATTATTGCCTTCGTGTCGCTGTACCGTCCGGGCCCGATGGATCTGATTCCTGACTTTATCCACCGGATGCATGGAGGCGATTTTGAATATCTGCATCCCTTGCTTGAAGGCGTACTAGAACCCACCTACGGGATTATGGTCTATCAGGAACAGGTCATGCAGGCTGCACAGTACTGTGCCGGCTATACCCTCGGTGGCGCGGACTTGTTACGTCGTGCCATGGGTAAGAAAAAACCGGAAGAGATGGTCAAACAGCGCCAGATCTTTATTGAAGGTGCATCGAAAAAAGACATTGATGAAGCCACTGCCAACCATATTTTCGACTATATGGAAAAGTTTGCCGGCTATGGCTTTAACAAATCACATGCTGCGGCCTATGCTTTGGTTGCCTATCAGACTGCATGGCTAAAAGCGCATTATCCGGCGGAATTCCTGTCTGCGGTGTTGACCTCGGAGATGCAGAACACCGACAACGTGGTATTCCTGATTGATGACTGTCGCAAGAATCATCTGGAAGTTTTACCACCTTCCGTGAATATGTCGCTGTATCAGTTCCATGCCACGGATGAACAAACCATTGTCTATGGTCTGGGTGCGATTAAAGGTGTCGGTGAAGCTGCGATGCAATCAGTGATTGACGCGCGTACACAAGAAGGTCCTTTCCGTGACCTGTTTGATTTCTGTCATCGTATTGACCTGAAAAAAATCAATAAACGTACCCTGGAAGCATTGATTCGCTCCGGTGCGCTGGATTGTTTAGGCATTGATCGTGCCGACCTGATGGCACAACTGCCTGAAGCGGTGCAAGCTGCGGAACAGGCGCGCTCCAACCGTGAAACCGGCATCATGGATCTGTTTGGTGAAGTGGAAGAAGTTCAGCGCAAACCCTCTAAACCGGTCAAGCCATGGGCGGATGAAGTTCGCCTGAAAGGTGAAAAAGACACCCTCGGCCTGTACCTCACCGGCCACCCGATTGATGTCTATCGTAATGAACTGAAATCCTTTGTACCTAGTCAGATCAATGAGCTGACGCCGACCCGCCGTGGCGTGACCACCGTATTTGCAGGACTGGTGGTGGATATTGCCAATTTCCCGAACCGGATGATGATGACTCTGGATGATGGTACGGCGCGTATTGAAATTTCAGCCAATCATGAACGTTTTAACCGCTTTAAAGAGATTATCCAGCTGGATAAAGTTGTGGTGATTGAAGGTGAAATCTATGAGCGTGAAGGCTTTGACCGCCCAATGGGACGTCTTACTAAAGCCTTTAGCCTGAATGAAATTCGCCAGAAGCGTGCCAACAGCATTAAAATCACCCTAACTGCCGAGCATTTCAGTAAAAGTCTGAGTCGTGACTTGCAGCAGATTTTGACGCCATATACCAATATCGACATGTCAGCGCATATTCCGGTAATTCTGTATTTAGACTATCCTTATGCTACGACCGAACTTCATCTGGGTCTCAACTGGAAAGTGGCGCCACGGGACGAACTATTGGCTAAATTGCGTGATTATTTTGGTAAAGAAGCATTGCATATTGAATATCAGGTCAAGTCCAAAGCCGCCAAAGCTGTTTCTTATGAACAGGCCAAACCGGTCAATGTTCCACCGCCACCTGCTGGCATGAGCATGGACAATGCGCTGGAACTGTATCAGGCTGAATCCCAGCCACAATATTCATAAATCCTGATCTTTAAAACACCTTTAAATTGGAATCCTCATGAGTCAAATTGACAATGCTGCTGTTTCAGCACATCTCTCCCATGTGCGTATTGTCATGGTCAATACCACTTTACCTGCCAACATCGGCAGTGCTTTACGCGCCATGAAAACCATGGGCCTGTCCAAGCTGGTTCTGGTGGCGCCAAAAACCTATCCGCATCCGGATATTGATGCACTGGCCGCAGGCGCAACTGACCTGATCGAGCAGATCGAGATTGTAGAAACGCTCGAAGATGCCATTAAAGACTGTCAGATTGTATTCGGTACCAGCGCACGTAGCCGTACCATTCCCTGGCCGCTGTTAGATGTGCGCCCTGCTGCGACAAAAGCCATGAGCGCCGTGGTACAAGAGCAGCAAGAAGTTGCAATTCTATTTGGCCGTGAAGACCGCGGTCTGACCAATGAAGAACTGGCAATGGCCAACTATCACCTGACCATTCCAGTCAATACCGATTACGGCGTACTGAATGTGGCTCAAGCCATTCAGGTGATCTGCTATGAAATGCGCATGGCAGCCATGAGCCAGATTGAACAACCACGTGATGCTAAAGCAACCATGCAAGTCATTGATGGCATTGAAATGGAATGGGATGAGCCTTTGGTGAATCATGCGCAGATGGAACAGTTCTATCCGCATTTGGAAAAAATGCTGGCCGAAATTGAATTTATGGACCCAAAAAATCCAAGATTATTGCCTTTACGCTTGCGTCGTCTTTTTGGACGTATACAATTAGATCGTATGGAATATCATTCACTTCGTGGTATTTTCAGCCGCGTTCAGGCCTTAAATAACGGCACCTGGAAAAAATCTTCACATACATCATCACAGGACGAGGATCAAATCTAATGCTAAAACAGCTCAAAGAAGATATACAAGCTGTCTTTGCGCGCGATCCTGCAGCACGCAATACCTTAGAAGTCTTAACCACTTACCCTGGCATCCATGCGCTGATCATGCATCGCATGGCACATGAGCTATGGAACAAAGACTGTAAGGGAACTGCACGTGCATTGTCTTCATTTAGCCGTTTTGCGACTGGTATTGAAATACATCCGGGCGCCAAGATAGGCCGTCGTTTCTTTATTGATCACGGCATGGGTGTCGTAATTGGGGAAACTGCAGAAATTGGCGATGATGTTACCCTCTATCATGGGGTGACTTTGGGTGGAACGACCTGGAATAAAGGCAAACGCCATCCAACTTTAGAAGATGGCGTGGTGGTTGGTGCTGGTGCCAAGATTTTAGGGCCATTTACTGTCGGGAAAAATGCCAAGGTCGGTTCTAATGCGGTCGTGACTAAAGCAGTTCCTGAAAACACGACGGCTGTGGGTAACCCTGCACGCTTTATTACCAAAAACAAACCGAAGGATGATGCAGAAACCCGTCGTCGTGATTATGCAGAAAGTATCGGCTTCCAGCCCTATGCTGCAACTGAAGACCAGTCTGATCCAATTCTGGAGGGTATGCGCATTCTGCTGGACCGTATTCAGCAAAATGAAAAACGCATGAACAACTTGTGCAACCGTCTTTCTTTGCTGGATCCGACCTTTAATAAACAGCAACAAGATGGGCAGCCTTTAAGCAAAAAAGAATTACAGATTCTGGAAGAAGCGCGCCGTGAATGTGAAGCTCAAACCAGTCAGTCTAAAGCCTGAATAGAGCGTTCAATTCTGTAACATGCATTTACTTGCATGATCGTTAGAGTTTTCATAGACTGACGGTCATGTGATTTTTGTACTAGCTGTTTTAAAAAATAACACGAATGGATGAATATTATGACCTTTAAGCCCTTGGCACTTGCTTGTTTAGCATTCACAATGACTGCATGTTCGACCGTCTCTCAGAAGTCTGCTGAGAAACCTGTGGATCAAGTGGTTTTTGTAGAACCTGAATTAAGTCCGCCATTTTATGCATTAAATCCATTCAATTATAATGAACCACCTCCGTTTGAGGTGCATTTGCAAAAAGCTGCGGCTCAACCCGTGACCAAAATGGTCGTGACTCATCCAAATGATCCATCCAAGCAATTAACCTTGGATGTCAATAAACTGATTATTCCCATTGTAGACAGCAATACACGTTCAATGCGTTATGCGGCTCTGGCAAATACCAATGAAATCGACATCACCGAGATTGATGATTTCCTGCAAATGGTGGAAGGTAAAGCACGTCATTATCCACCACGTTTTAGCGATCGTCAGGAACGTCGTGGCTTTGAAGCCAAACTGCGTGAAGTCACTCAACAGCTGGATACTTTAGCTGCACGTGAAAATGCCTCTTTCGATGTTCTGGTACGTGCATTTAAAGCCAGTGTCATGGCACGTAATCTGGATCTGGGTTCAGTCTATACCACCAAATCCCTGACCTATGCACAACGAATTCTTAAGATCAACCAAGATGATCCTGAAGTGAACTTCTGGTTCGGCTTTGGCCTGTCCGAAGGTGGCGGTCAACGTGAAGCGATCCCTTATCTGGACAAAGCCATGAAAGCTGGCGTTCAGGAAGCCTATCTTGCTGCAGCCAATAATTATATTGCGCTGGAACAGAAAAAAAATGCGGCTCAAACCTTGGCAAACTATAAAGTGAAATACCCGCAAGAAGCTGAAGTGGCAGACCGTCTGATTCAGGAAATTGAGAAACAAGGTCGCTGGAATGTTTGGCAAGTTCTGCAAACCGCAAATCAAGCTCCAGCTGCTGCAACGCCTAAAACGCCATAATCAAAATTTATCTTCTTTCTCTGATTACAAATAGACTGCTACGGCGGTCTATTTTTATGAGAAAAAATTAGTAAAATACAAACCATTATCCAAACTTACAACTTAAATTCAGTGAAAGGTTTTATGCACGAAAAAATAAATAAAAGATTAATACTGTGCACTTTAGTCATCACCAGCGTGCTGAGCGGCTGTCAGGTGGTCAGTGTTAAGGAACAGGCACTTAATGTCACACTCAGCAATGAGCGTGACAGTATTTTGACGCGCGACAAACTGAGCGAAGCCAGTCTAAATGTGTTGTCCATGACGGGGCGTGAAGCCCAGATCTGTATTGACCAGCCCGAAGAATGTGTAAAGGATCTTAAAAAGATTCCCCAGATTTTAGATGAACAATTACTTTCTACAGCAAGTGAGTTGTATCTCGCCAATTCTTTACAGAATGCCAAGTCAGCCGAGTGCAACACCAGTGTTTTGAGCAAGACCCAATCTCAGGAAAAGCAACAGCTGCAAAAACAGAATATCCAGAAATGTCTGGATCAGCAGCTCAGCATGCTGGATAAAAGCATTCGTTATAGTTATGCCTACCTGTTTAAAACCGAGCGTGCCCCGCAAGACCGTATTTTCGACAACCGTCAGGTTCAGATTCGTGATTTTTACAACCTGGCGATTGCCCATCTGATTCAACGCTATGCTGAACGTTATGAAACCAAGCGTTCCGGCCAACGGATTCAGGTGGGTAACAGTGTGTATAGCATTGATCTGGAAAATTTTCCGCAGCTGAAAAACCAGCCCATTGAGCAACTACTGTCCACCTACAACATGAACTTCTCTGGACTGCGTTCAATTACCCGTCGTGACGGTTTTGGTTCAGAGTTTTTAGTGGTTCTACCGGAGCAGCAACCATCCGAAAAGGATAAAAAATATATTACTGACCCACTCAATCACAAATATCCGAATGGTATCAATCCCAATATCCATGCAGCACGATATCTGGCCACCACGATCACCGCTGTACCTAAATCAGCCAATAGTACTGAACAGATTTTATCGACCTCCGAATTTCATCTGAAACTCTATGATCCCTATAAATATGAAAAAATTAAGGTCGCTTCTAAGGAATATGCTCTGGCAGCCAATTTTTCAGCACCTTATGGTTTATGGCTGGCCGAGAACAATCTGGGGCGTCTGGCCTATCTGACCCTGATTGATCGGGATGATAGTCTGAGCATGCCCCACCTGTATATGCTGGAACCTTATAATCCGAACAAGAAGATCCTGGTATTGGTCCATGGTCTGGCCAGCAGCCCCGAAGCCTGGATTCGTATGACCAACGATATTATGGGGGATCCGGTTCTAAGAGAAAACTTTCAGGTCTGGCAGGTGTTTTATTCCACCAACATGCCGATTCTGGAAAGCCATTTTCAAATCAATGCACTGGTTCAGCAAGGATTTGCCCAGGTCGCGAACAATGCCGCAGCTAAAAAAGATGCCGTACTGGTCGGACATAGTATGGGCGGCGTGATTGCCCGTTTGATGGTCAGCAATGCCGATATCAGCCAAGATGCTTTTAAACTGGTACAAAATACCCGTATTGAACAGTTTAAGGATAAACCGCTGTTTCAAGCACGCCTGCAAATGCAGCCGATTCCAAATTTTAGTCGGGCGATTTTCTTGGCCACACCGCATCGTGGCACAGAATATGCCAATCGCTGGCATACCAAACTGGCGCGTAAAATTATTCGGGTTCCAGGTGCATTTTTAGGTGCCTTTGCTGATACTTTACAAGGCGAAATCGGATTAAAAGAATTTGTCAAAGAACTGGGACATGACCTGATTCAAAATGGCCCGAGTGATTTGAGTGAAAATTCGAAATTCAATGCGCTGACTAAAAACATTCAGCCCTATACCGGCTTCAAATTTCACTCCATCATCGGTAATACCGTAGATACTACAGAACCTCAGCTGATGAGTGATGGCATTGTTTCCTACGAAAGTGCTTATTTGCAAGGTGCGGTATCCAGTAAAGTGATCAAGGGTGGCCATTCCATTCAGGAAACCCCTGAGGCTGTACTGGAATTGCGCCGGATTCTCAGATTACACCTGTCTGACCTTGGTCTTTATGATCCCGAATAAACAATTCCCTTAATTTAAATCAACCACTGCATGTTCACATCCAGTGGTTTGTTTTTTAAAATTGGAAATCATGCTGAATAAAAACTCAGACCGACAGATCTGTCGCATGACTTAAACATTCATCTGGATTTCATTTCTTTCTAAAAATTAAATTTGATAGACTTGTGTCAATCTTGATTTAAAGCACCCTAAGATAAGCGACCTCATTCACTATGCTCCTGAGCAGATCCTCGATAAAATATTTTTATAGATCTGTTTAGATGTGCTTTAATTTTTTGTGCATACGCTGCTTATCAGTATTTGCATTTCTCTCTTGTTGAAAGGATTTATTTTTAATGACCAGTTCGGAAATTATGGCTGATCTTTCTACCTTAACGCCCATGATGCAGCAATACATGTCGGTGAAAGTGCAGCATCCACACTCATTGATGTTTTATCGTATGGGTGATTTTTATGAACTGTTCTTTGAAGATGCACACAAGGCAGCCAAAATTTTAGGCATTACCCTGACCCATCGCGGTAAAGCCAATGGTCAGCCGATCCCAATGGCAGGTGTGCCTTTCCATGCAGCCGAAGGCTATCTGGCCCGTCTGGTCAAAAAAGGCGAAACGGTGGTGATCTGTGAACAGATTGGTGAGGGCGAGAGCACAAGTACTCGTGGTAAGGCTCCCATGGAGCGCGGCGTGGTAAGGATTATCACCCCGGGCACCCTGACCGATGATGCCATGCTCGGTGCACATCAAAGCTCTAATCTGGTGGCTTTATGTATTCAGCAAAATCAGATCGGGATTGCACTGCTCGATCTCAGCGCCGGCCTGTTTAAAGTACAGCAGCAGGATTATGATCTCAACCAGCTCATGATTGAACTGGCGCGCCTAATGCCAAGCGAAATTTTGCTGGATGAAAATACGACTGATCCGATGCTGACCGAGCAACTCAAGCAGCAACTTGATATTTCCGTGACGAAGCGTCCTAATGTGGACTTTAACCTGAACAATGCACAAAAAACCTTGTGCGACCAGTTTGCCGTCAGCACACTTTCCGGTTTCGGGATTGATCATTTGCCGTTGGCAAAAGCTGCCGCTGCGGCACTGATTCACTATGCCAAAGAAACCCAGAAAACCGCTTTACCACATATTCGTTCGATTCAGCTAGAACAGAGTTCCGACTTTATTGCCCTAGATCCAGTGACACGTCGCAATCTGGAACTGATTGAGCCTTTATTTGAGCATGGGACATCCTTATTTCAGCTGATCAATGATTGCCAGACTGCCATGGGGGGGCGCTTGCTCAGTCGCACCCTGATGCAACCTTTACGCGATACCGCCTTGCTGGATGAGCGCCTGGATGCCATTCAAGCCCTGCTGCAAGGTTTCCACGAAGTACCTGTACGTTTGGTACTAAAAGAAATTAGCGATATTGAACGCGTGCTGAGCCGTATTGCGCTTGGCAGTGCCCGTCCACGTGATCTGGTACAACTGCGTCAGGCCTGTGCGCAAATTCCATTTTTACGCCATGCCCTGCAACCGATTGTCAGTCAGCAACAGTCCAAACTTTTAGTACAACTCAATGAAGAGCTAGGCGACTTCCATGGTCTGCATCAACGTCTGATGTCCGCCATTGTGGAAAACCCGCCCGTCCTGCTTCGTGATGGTAATGTCATTGCCGAAGGTTTTGACAGTGAACTGGATGAATTGCGTCAGATTCGTGATCATGCCAGCCAGTTCCTGATTGATCTGGAAATTAAAGAGCGTGAACAAAGCGGAATTCCGGGACTGAAAATTGGCTACAACCGCGTCAGTGGCTATTATATTGAACTGACCCGCGCACAGGCCGAACAAGCACCCGAGCATTATATTCGCCGGCAAACCCTGAAAAATGCCGAACGCTACATCACCCCTGAACTGAAAGCATTTGAAGACAAAGTCTTATCTAGCGAATCGCGTGCTTTGGCCCGTGAGAAAATGCTGTTTGAAATGCTGCTGGATGAACTGCGTCAGGATATCGGCAATTTACAGATGATGAGCAGCGCCATAGCCCAGATTGATCTGATTGCGAATTTTGCCCATCAGGCGCGTTTACGCAACTGGTCGCGTCCAAAATTCAGTCCTGAAGTTGGTGTAAGTATCACTGCTGGTCGGCATCCGGTGGTAGAAGCCCTCAGTAAATCGGCCTTTACTCCGAACGATATGCGACTGGATTTTTCCCATCGGATGGCCATCATTACCGGACCCAATATGGGCGGTAAATCTACATTTATGCGCCAGACTGCATTGATCGTACTCTTGGCTTATTGTGGCGCTTATGTTCCAGCGCAAGCTGCAACCCTAGGCCCTGTAGATCGTGTCTTCACCCGTATTGGCTCTGCCGATGATTTATCGACAGGCAAATCGACTTTTATGGTGGAAATGACCGAAACCTCGCAAATCCTGCATCATGCCACCAGTCATTCTTTGGTACTGATGGATGAAGTTGGCCGTGGAACCAGTACCTATGATGGCTTGTCGCTGGCTTGGGCCTGTGTGCTAGATCTGAGCAAACGCATTCAATGTTTGTGTTTATTCGCCACGCATTATTTCGAACTGACTGAACTGGATAAGGAAAGTGGCATTAACAACTACCATGTCACGGCCAAAGAGCTGAATGGCAATCTGATTTTATTGCATAAGGTGCAACATGGCCCGGCCAGTCAAAGTCATGGCTTGCAAGTCGCGAAATTGGCAGGCATTCCGGCTGCGGTGATTAAAGAAGCGCAAAACCGCTTAAAGATTCTGGAAAAACAGCATCAGGCCAAGCCACTGAGCCCGCAGCATGATCTGTTTGCAATGCCTGAAGTTATGGAGCCTATAGAACGTATCATCGAAATTGAAAAAGAATCGCCTGCACTGGACTTACTCGAAGATATTGATGTAGATAGTTTAACTCCGCGTGAAGCCTTGCAGCAGTTATATGCGCTCAAAGACCTGATCAAACAGCCAAGTTAATTCTCGGTCCTAGACCTCATCTGGCATAGGGTCGATGTCCTGAACATACCGATGAATGCTGTAATTCATCGGTATGCGACCTTTTTTCAAATTTAACAGCCCTATATATAACAAATATCAATAAAAGGAATTGTTAGTTCCCCCTGTTTTTGCCTAAAATACAGCATTCGTAATTAGAACCATATTTTTTAGGTAGCTGTCGCCATGACCTTCGTTGTCACTGAAAATTGTATTAAATGTAAATATCAAGACTGTGTTGAAGTTTGCCCTGTAGACTGTTTCTATGAAGGTCCTAACTTCCTTGTGATTAACCCGGACGAATGTATCGACTGTGCGTTATGCGAACCTGAATGCCCGGCAAATGCAATTTTCTCTGAAGACGAATTACCAGAAGGTCAGGAAGTCTTTATTGAACTGAATGCTGACCTGTCACAAAAATGGCCAAATATCACACAAATTGGTGACCAGCCAGCAGACCGTGAAGAATGGAATGGCAAAGCAGACAAATTACAATACCTTGAAAAGTAATTAGTTTAAACTTTAAAAGATCAGCAAATGCTGATCTTTTTTATACTCAACGCACACATTTCATTGCAATATTCTCCAAATTTCTCCCTATATTTAGTCTAAAATAGCGCTATTTATAAATATCTGATTTCTATAAATGAAGAATTTTGCAAAGGGATTATTGAGTCTGTGTGTAATCCCTCTCGTTTTTGTGGGTTGTACCACGACCCCAAAACCACCGGGACAGACCGTGCCCGATGGAAAGCGGATTTATATTCCCCAAGAACGTGTTCAATACGACCGCAAAGTCCAACCCAAAACTGTACCTTATCTGTATACCCACTGGGTCTCTGCGCTGGATAATTTATCACGTGTACGTGAGTATGAAGTGTTTCTGGAACGCAATGGCGTAGGCAATATTATTCCCAGTTTTGAATTAATGCGTACCGCGCGGGACTGGGCCAAATGTGGTCGTTCACAGTACATGATTCCAAGCCGTGAATTATGGGCCAATCAGGTTCCAACCTTGCGTGTATTTAAATATTTAGTAGCCGCCAATGTCCTGACTGATTTTGAAGTCACTTCCGTCTATCGTGACCTGCCTTTAAACCAGTGTGCCGGTGGCGCCAATTCTTCACGCCATCTGTATAATTCTGCCATCGATTTTCGTATTGGCCCAGAATATCCACAAGCGCAAGACTATAGTTATATTGAAAATACCAAGTTCAAACTGTGCCAGTTCTGGGCGCAACATGGTCAAAGTCTGAATATGGGACTCGGCATGTATGCTTCTGGTCAGATCCACATCGATACCCAAGGTTACCGTACCTGGGGGCCAAGTCTGGGGCGAAATTCTTCAATGTGTAATTACTAAGTCATGACAACGGCTATACAAAGTTCATTTAAGACTTTATATAGCCTAAAAAAACAGCAGCTATAGCACAATAAATTGCGCTATGCCGCGAAAAGTTTAAAATGCACCCATCGCAATTGATGGTGCTAAAACTATGCAACACATGTGGACAGACATTGACAACTACATTGAGTCACATTTAATTCCTGAAGATCCCATCCTGAACCAGACGCTGGAAAATACTGCTGCGCATGGTCTGCCAGATCATCTGGCTGTAGCAGCAAATCAAGGCATGTTGTTGCAGATGCTGATCCAGATGAATCAATGTAAACGTGTACTGGAACTCGGAACATTTGCCGCATACAGCACCATGTGGTTGGCACGTGCTTTGCCCGATGATGGCTATATCCTGACAATTGAAGGACGTGATACCCACGCGGCAATGGGTCAGGAAAATATTGACCGTGCCCAGCTCAAGCAAACTGTTGAACTGAAATGTGGTCGTGCAGCAGATGTACTCAAAGCTCTACCCGCAGAGACCGAGGCTTTTGATTTTATCTTCATTGATGCAGACAAACAGAGTTATCCGGAATATCTGGAACTCAGTTTAAACCTGTCGCATTCAGGTACACTTATTTTTCTGGACAATGTAATCCGTGCAGGCGAGATTATCAATCCGGACAATCACAAGCCAAGTATTGAAGGCATCCGTGCCATGTTTAAAGCGCTGCAAAATCATCCACGTATCTTGTCTTGTACCGCTTTACAGACTGTAGGCAGTAAAGGACATGATGGTTTTGCACTTGCGATTGTCAAATAAAATCAGAAGAACAAAAATTACCCAGCGCCATATTTATTATATATAACATTAACTTAAAAACATTAACCACAGAGTTATCCACAATATATGAGGATAACTCTGATCATTTTTAAATCAAGCTGTAACAATTTACGTTTAAATTTTAATTTTGTTTGCTTTTTAGGCAATCCTCACTTTGCGACCAGTAAAGGCACCTTGGAATTACGGAAAATTGTGGTGGCAATACTACCGAGGAAAAACTGATGGATTTTGCTGTGACTAAATGCGCCCAGAACAATCAGTTGAATACCCATCTCCTGTTGATAGGTCAAAATATTCTCGGCGACATCGCCATAGCGATATTGCGGCACTACATCTAGACCCGCTTGAGTCAGATATTGCAGCGGCTCAGTTAAAATTTCGGCATGATCGCCAATATATAACAGGTGACATTGTAATAAGCGCAGCAGATCACTTTCCGCAATCCGTCTCATCATTTTGATACAGGTTGGAGAATATTCATAGGCAAAAATAAATCGTGTTGGCGGTTTAAACTGCTCCCCAACGGTCATGACCGTACAATTGGCACCACGAATAAAATTCTCGACATTGGTGCCGATCGGTTTATTCTTTTCAGCTGAGCGCTCACCGAGCAATCCAATTAATGCGATATCATCCGGCTCAAGAATCTGGAAACTTTGCTCCAGAAAATCCCCTTTTTCCTGAATATGTGTGGTTTGAATACCATATTCGGCTAAAATCCGCTCGGAAATATGTTGCAGCAGATTATTGCTATAATCCAAGGCAATTTCGCTTTGTTTTTGTTCAAGCTCGGCCAATTCCTTCAGCAACATGGCATTGCTTTCAAACCCGATTACCCCACTGATCTCGCCCAGATGATAACTGGCCGGGTAATAATCCAAGACCTGTAACAAAACCAGTTCACGTCCAGTCTGTTTGGCAATCCATGCAGCCGCGTCTGCCAGCGCGTTTATACATGGTGAAGAGTCGATGCAGGCGATGACACGTTTCATGTTTAGCCTCTCTATTTATGATAAAAATTTCTTTGTTATTTTTAACTTAGCATAAGCTTTATAAAATGTGCAGCAAAATCTGTAAGGCTTGAATTGAAATATGTTAACTTTTATGTGATTGACCGATAATTAGAAGAATAATTCAGCCATTAGGCCAAACACTTAAATTCAGATCATTAAAATGCTTTTAAAATCATTTTCTAATTTATACCAGCGAAATTCCCTCTTGCTGTTAGGAAGTCAGCAATACTGTTGCATAAGGAAGAGGTCTTTATAAAATCCGCTCATGCCCTTGCGAAGCACTGCTTCTCATCCGAAAGGAAGAAAGGGCTTTTAATATCTCGTGGATTTAAATATCAATAGAACCATCATTTTCTGATTGATGAAAGAGATCTACCGAGTGTAAAGCTTTATTTGCGGTATCGAATAAAGCTTGCAGGATTCCCAGCAACGATAGCCCGTGCTTCGACATCTTTGGTGACCATACTGTCCATTCCGACAATGGCCTGATCTGCGATTTTAACGCCATCTTTAATACCGACATGTGCGCCGAGCCAGACATCCCGGCCAATTTCGATGCCTTGTGAGCGTACCGCTTGCTGATAAATTGGCTGTTCTAGCTGCATACCGTGATCAAATGCATACAGATGACAATACGCTGCGATACGCACCTGATCATGCAGTTTAATCCCCAGCCGGCCACCATCCAGAATACAGTGATGATTGATCGCCACTTCATTGCCAATGTCCAGTGGGCCATGCAGGGTGCAATCTGCGGCGATAAAGGTATTATCGCCAATGACGATCTTGCGTCCCGGTTCCGCAAAAATATGTGCCAGTGGCGAAATGAAACAGTTTTCACCAATCTCGACGGTTTCCATTTCCATCAGATAAGCCTGATATTCTTTTTGCCAAGCTTCTGCCCAGCCACGGTTTTTCGGCTTTAAGGACCAGTATAGCCAAGGCATATAGTTCAGGCGATGTTTATGCTGCTCACGATATTTCAGTAATGGATCTGCTTCAGTCATCTGTCGCTTCTTCTATGATTTTGAGCTGTTCACGGCCACGAGTCACATCCTGAATTTTTAAAGCAAAAGCTTCAATCTGATGCTTCTGCAACTGTGCCTGAACCTGAACGCCTTCGGCACTATAGTCTTCCTGATAATCGATTTGCTGCTGATTCAGTTCATACTGAAAAATGGCCCATTCATTAAACTGACAGAAAAATTGCACTTTTTTCTTTTCAATCAGTTCAATTTTGTCTGCCAGCAGCAAGCATTGTCCAGCGCAGCCGCCATAGGCACGAACCAAACCTCCGGTGCCGAGTTTAATCCCGCCATACCAGCGATTGACCAGCACCAGTACATTGCTCAGTTCATTACCTTCAATGGTGGCGAGAATCGGGCGCCCCGCAGTGCCTGAAGGTTCACCATCATCGTTAAAGCGCACCTGATGGCCAATTTTCCAGGCCCAGCATTGATGCGTGGTACTTGGATCACGATAAACGTCCAGAAAATCTTTGACCTGCTGTTCATTTTCTACAGGGGTCGCAAATGCCTGAAATCGGCTTTTTTTGATGTCTTCCTCAAAACTGACCAGGCTGGCAAGCGTATATGGCATAACTTCAGGCTTTAAAATCGAACCCTGGCAGTATACCTGCTTTACTCCAACAAATAAAAAGCCTCTCCATGGAGAGGCCCGATTTGACTCGATTGTTTAACTCAATGGCCTGAAAAGATTAGCGTTCCCGCAAGGCTTCTTTGGCCTTGTTGAATGGCTTGATCAGATAATCCATGACAGTTTTTGAACCGGTGCGAATGTCTACCGTGGCCACCATACCTGGGGTGATATTAAACTCCTGACCCGCATTATTATTCAGTTTGTCACTCTCCGTGCGAATATAGACCCGGTAATAGAACTGATCCTGCTTGACTTCATCACGGATGGTGTCTGGTGAAATCATCGCAACTTTACCATTCAACCCACCATAGATTGAATAATCATATGCTGTAATTTTAACCAGTGCCTCCTGATCTGGACGAATAAAGGCAATATCACGTGGTGAAATCCGCGCTTCAACCAGTAGTTTTTCGTCGAGTGGCACGATGGTCATCAACTTGCCATTTTGTAGAATCACGCCGCCCAAGGTCATCACATCAATTTCTTTTACGATACCGCGTACCGGTGATTTAAAAATAGTCCGGCTCAAGGTATCTGACTTGCCGCGTACCACCTGCTGCTGAGTTTCCACATCGGTATTGGCTTTGGACAGCTCTTCCCGCGCGCTCACATAATATTGATTACGAATATCATTCATTTGATTACGCAGGTCGTTGGCTTCACGTTTTAAGCGCAGTACTTCAACCTCACTGGCTGCCCCTTTAGCCACCAGTGGTGCTGTCATTTCCAGCTCTTGCTGTACCAGTACCAAGGCCTGTTCTAGACCGGCCACGGATTCCTCCAGATTGGCACGACGTGACTGATACAGTGCCGTTTCTTCTTTCACCAGTTTTGGGTATTTCAAGACTTCTTCGGGAAATACCAATGGCGTACCGCTCACTTCCGCGCGTAAGCGAGCTGAGGTCGCACGTGATGAAATCAGTAAGGATTCAGATTCACCGACATTGGATTCAAAACGGGTCGGGTCAAGCTGAGCCAACACTTGGCCGCGCTCTACAATTTCACCTTCTCTAACATTGAGTGTGGTCAAAATACCGCCTTCTAAAGACTGAACCACCTGCTCTTTAGAAGATGGAATCACTTTACCCGTACCGGTAGAGACTTCTTCCAAGCTAAATAACCAGGCCCAGATCAGCAATACCAATAAACCAATGCCGACAATCCAGATAATGACACTCGATTTAGGCAAAGGTGGTTCCTGAAAGCTGACTTTGCTTGAACGTTTTAGTTCTTTGAGTTCACTCATGCACTTGCTCCAACAACCCGCTTATTGCCACCCTGTGACTGATTCAGGATCTGATCTCGTGGACCATCCATGACAATTTTCCCATCATTCACCACAATAATACGATCCACCAGCTCCAGTACCGCACGGCGATGTGTCGCAACCACCATGGTACGATGGCTCAAATAACTTTTAAGATGATCAATCAACTGCTTTTCTGACACATCATCAATCGCAGCAGTAGGTTCATCTAGCAGTAGAATTTTCGGTTGACGGATCAATAACCGTGTTAATAACAGCGCCTGACGCTGACCGCCAGAAAAGCCAACACCACCTTCCAGAATGATATGATCCAGACCTTCTTTTTTCTCCTGCACAAAAGCGAATGCACCCGTGATTTGCAGCGCTTCCAGAATTTGCTGATCGGTGGCCAAGGGCGCACCCAAGCTGAGATTTTCACGAATCGAACCATAAAATAGCTGCGAATTCTGGTTCAGCAAGCCCATATCACGACGTACATCTGAAGGATCAATCAGGGTTAAATCAATACCATCCAGTTTGACCTTGCCCTGTAACGGCGTCTGCATACCAGACAAGAGCTGCAACAAGGTTGATTTCCCGGCACCGTTACGGCCCAGAATCGCAATCTTTTCACCCGGTTTGATCTCAAGCTTTGGAATCATCAGGCTTGGTTTTGGATCATCTTCGCCATATTTGAATACCACACCACTGAGTTCATAATGGCCATCCAGAGCTGGGCGATGAATCAGATGAGAATAATCCGGCTGATCGACCGATTTTTTCATCAACTCATCCAGACCGGCTTTGGCCACTTTGGCCTGTTGCAGACGACCCAACACGCCAGTAATTTGTGAAATGGGTGCCAGCATTCGTGAAGACAGAATCGAACAGGCCACCAATGCACCTGTGGTCATCTCGCCGTCCATCACCGCAAAAGCACCGACCAATACCACAATGGCAAAGGTCAAGCCTTGGATTTTTTGCGTCCAGGCCGTCATCAAACCCACAATCTTACGTTGCTGCATGCTGACATCGGCTGAAACTTCATTCATATGGTTCCACTGATTCTGGAAGCGTGTTTCAGCTCTGAGCAGCTTGATATCTTCAATCCCTTGCACGGCTTCTACCAGCAAGGCATTACGGATGGCAGATTCACGCATGCCCAGCTGAGCCAGTTCTGCCAGTTTTTTCTGCGCCAGAATGCCAGGCAGAATCATCAGTGGCACCACCAGCAGCATCACCCAGAACAGGTTGCCGCCAATCACCCAGAAAATCCCTAAGAACAGGAAGAAAAATGGCAGGTCGGCAATCGCAGTCACTGTGGTTGAAGTGACCAGTTCGCGTACCCCTTCCAGTTCCCGAATCTGCGAGATAAAGGTACCAGTCGATTTGGAACGTTCACTATTTTTGATGCGCAAAGAATGGCCAAATACCCGATCCGAAATTTTCAGATCAGCACGTTTACCAATAATGTCTGACAGATAGATTCGGGAGACGCGTAAAACAAACTCGAAAATTGCCGCAATCAGCACACCGCCAGCCAAAGCCCATAAGGTAGGAATCGATTGTGATGGAATCACGCGGTCATACACGTTCATCGAGAAAACAATCGTGGCCAGTGCCAGAATATTCGCGATTAAAGAGGCGAACATGACATCGATATAACGTTTCCAGTCATTCAAGACAATTGACCAGAACCAGTTTTTCTCAAACGGCTTGATATATTCATCCACCCGCGCATCCGGCACAGAAGATTCGGGACGCAGAACATACAGATGCTTTACGCCCGTCTCTAACTGTTCAACCGTGAAACTTTGAGACAAGCCTTCATCGCCACTGAGCTGTATACTGACGTTAGCTTGGGTGTCGATGCGTTCAATCACACCCACATCCCCACTCTCAAACTCCACCAGCAAAGGCAAACGCCACGGATTCAGCAAGCTGCTGTCAAATTATTTTTACGGACATTTAAACCAATCTGCCGGCTGACAATTTTGAGCATCTCGTCGATGTCATGATGCTGGTTCCAGTCCAGTTGCAGACGAATCCGCTCCTCAGAAGGTTCAATCCGGTAATGTCTGGCAATATTCAAAACCGCTTTAAGCCACGGTTGATAATTTATTGTAGTACTCATGGCTGAACTTCAAACCCCTGAATAGAAATACGGTTAAGCGCGTAAATATCCCGTGTACGGCCGGTAACCTGAATATATTGCACAATCGCCGAATAGATGTCATAGCGCGCAGATTCAATTTCCTGTGCTGCACTATGAATCGCCTGTTCTGCGTTGAGCAAATCCACCACGGTTCGGGTACCCAATTTATATTGTTCTTGATACAGCTCTTTGGTTCGTACCGTGGTTGCACGACGTTGGGATAAAACTCCCATTTGTTTTTGCTTATTTTCAATCTGCTCACGAATCAAGCGAACCTGATCCAGTACATCCAGATAAACCGTATTGACCTGCGCACGTGCAGCTTCTTCGGCATAACTGGCAGAACGTGCCTGAGAGCGTGCTGCACCACCCTGATAAAAATTACTGCTGGCTTCAATCATGATTGAATTATAAAAGCCGTCATCTTCATTATTATTCGGATTCCGCCCATTAACAGCCTGACTTAAACTGCCTTTCAGATGAATGCTTAGATAACGACTTAAACGTGCCTGATCTTTTTGAAAGCGTGCAACCTCTACACCTGATTGTGCTAGAATCATATTGGGAATCTAGGTAAATTCCGGATCCTGATACAGATCGGCCTGCGCCACAATACGTTCTGGAATCTCCCATTCCACCGCAGACACATCAAACCCCAGCAAAGTGCGTAAACGTTGCTGATATTGTCTGAGCTGGGTCTGCTGCACCAGCAGGTTCGATTGTGCCGCTTCCAGATTGGACTGAGCCTGAATTGGATCGGCCTGACTGCTGATACCGGCACGGGCACGCAAATTGGCAATTTCTGCAATCCGTCCAATGCCCTGAATCTGTTGCTGGGCAATTTTGGTAATTTCCTGATAACGCTTGATATTAACAATCGCATCTGCCACTTCAAAAGCTACCTGATCCAGACTGACCAGCACCCTTGCCTGCTCTTCTGCCAATCTGGCTTCCTCGATACTGACATTGGTTTTGATCTTGCCAAAGTCATACAGCATCTGTGTCGCATTTAAGGAAATCACTTGACGTCCACGCTCACCCGAGGTCAGATCACCGGTCCCCAATCCGCCCGATAACTGCGGATAATAGGCTGCTTTTGCCACATCAATATTGGCCGCCTGTGCAGACAGGGTAGAAATACTCTGGCTAATTTCAGGACGTCGCTGAACTGCGGTATGGATCGCTTCCACCACATTCATCTTTTGTGGAATAGGAGCCACGATAGGGCCGGTAGCAGACTGTCCCTGTTGTGGCCGGGTAATCTGTGGCAGTTCAGCTATAGTCAAACCGCTTAATTACCCATACACTCGTTAAAGAAACGACTAAAAAGCTTATCTATTGAGTTAACCAACCATTTTTTCCTTTTTGCTTTCACCCATGCCCACATTTTTTCAATAGGATTAA
>NZ_VOYB01000040.1:0-9129 GCF_013420445.1 Acinetobacter sp. YH01006
TCATCTTTGAAAAAAGGTCTAAGGTATTCGGATCTCTTTCTATTGATGGATTATCCTTTTTCTTCTGTTTAAACGTAAAAGAAAAACCTGAAATTGATCGACCTTTTTTATGCTGTTCATATTTTACGGTTATATCCGTATGCTCATTTATTTGTTTAATTGAAAGCTCTAAAACACGCTCTTTTAAATGAGCCATCCGTAAATATTCATTATCAAGAACGCCTAACTTCTTTCTAAATTCTTGTAGTTCTATGGTTGGGGTTTTACCAGCGCTTCGCCACTGAATTAGAAGCTCATATAAGCGAATGGCATAAGCGCTACTAAGACTACTAACTTGCTGTAATTCATATTTAGTAAATTGTTCTTCCAGTCTGGTTATGAAGGGAACAACAGCAGGTGCAAATATTAAGTCTACAGTTGCTTCATTGTCGTTATAAGCAATTTGAGATACCCAACGACTCATAACATTTCGGATATTCCCATTAGCTTTTTTCTCTTGATAGCTAAATTGACGCGCGAATAAATCCTTACAAGCATCTTTTAAGGCTTGATAAGCTGTATTACGGTGTACACCAAACTGATTGATATAACTATCTGCATGAACTTCTAATGGATCATTTGCATTAATCCCTTTCCCACTTTCCCTTGCTTCAACAATAGCCAATAAAATTAAACGTTGTTCTACTAAGTCTAAGTTATAGCTTGCGTTGATTAAGGCATTGTCTTTTACAACTAAATCTCTCATAGCCACTATTTTTTTATTGTGTATAAGTACACGTTAATATTATTTGTGTACTAATGCAAGGTAAACGTAGACATATTGCAAGGTAAACGTGGACATATTGCAAGGTAAACGTGGACATATTGCAAGGTAAACGTGGACATATAAGAGCTAAAACCCTTTCTTCATAAGGCTTTCAAGCCATCTAAAAGCATTTAAAAACTTTAAAATAATTAAAAGCCCAGGAAAGGAAAAATTGCCCTTGGTTTTCGCTTCGCTCAAACTCTATTGAATCTCGCTTTCGCTCGATTCGTCGGGGCAATTTTTAGCTGAATTCTGGAAATGATTTAAATATTGATAAAAGCAAAGTCAAAACAATAAATGGATTCGCTTCGCTCATAGAGCTTTTTTGCTCGCTTCGCTCGATCCAGGATCTAATTTATCTATGTAATTAAGAGTTTTTAGATTCGAATATTAAAAAAATTGTTTTTCAGAGAGTCTAAGCGCGAATTTCAGCGATTTCACTCGTAGACACTCGTTCTGTACCTTTCACTGTGAATTTGAGCTTAAATCGCAAACAAGCAGCATTTAGAGCTATATTTAAAGAGGACTTAGATTAATTCCTTATCATTTGTTCCATGATCAAATTTAAATTTCTCAGGTCGCTTCTGTAGCTTTTCAAGATTTCTTTGAGCATTCGTTATTTTTTGGCTAGAACTAGAAGCAGTATCCAGGTTCACTGATTTTTCTATTTTATTTGAATGTGGCTTTTTTTCACTGATTCCCATTTTACTCAAATTTCGTAAAACTGAACTGTAAGAAATATTGTTCGCTAGCTCAGGTAAATTAGCGTGGATTTCCTTAATTGTATAACCAGCTTCTAGCCGTTTTTCTATTTCTGGTAATACAGAGATGATGAATTTCTTAGCGCCATGTCTGGTGACCATAATGACTTCCTCTTTCTTTGATTTATGCAATTATATGCAACTATGTGCAATTAAGAGCTTTTATACGATTCTATATGAAATTATCTGCAACTATAAGCTTTTAAATGGTTTTTATTCATTTTGATGTGCAATTATATGCATTTATGTGCAATTGAACTTTCAGTGATATTGGCAAGATGTGTAATGTTGGCCAACATGCAAGCATATTTACCCTCATTACTTCCACTTATTCGCCTTTCAGGCTCAACGTGGAATCTTGTCCTGCGGAGCTGCTGGCATAGCCAAAATGTAATTCAAGATGCTTTTGAGATCCTGAGGACGGCCAATATAAGGTCAGTATTAATCAAGATTTTTTAAACATTAAAATCTTGCATTTATGGCCCTGTAAGCTTTTCTGTACGTGAGTTTCAGAAGAAAGTGTATAGGTTTGAGCCTTATATAGTGGCTTTAGCCAGCTGTTCCCTGGTTCGATCCATGACAGCTTATGTGTCGCAACCGCCGGGCCACAGATTTTAAAGTGATCCAGCAGCTTTGTTTTGAAATTCAATTGTGTTCACATCTTTGTTTTTCCAAAGTCTATCTGCACATACTGCATGAAATGCTAAACCAGGA
Source organism: Acinetobacter sp. YH01006 (assembly GCF_013420445.1). NCBI lineage: Bacteria > Pseudomonadati > Pseudomonadota > Gammaproteobacteria > Moraxellales > Moraxellaceae > Acinetobacter > Acinetobacter sp. YH01006. The sequence continues at coordinate 2,281 of NZ_VOYB01000040.1, forward strand.
GTAACCTTTATATCTCCCATCACTGTGTTCCTTGTAAATATGTGAGTCCATTCTTTCGGTGAGTCTGGTCTACCTAGATATTTATCATCCAAGTAATATCCACGCGAACACATAACAGTAAAATTTGCCTGGAAGTTATGTTTAGAGTTTGGATAAATCATTTTCATATCAAAAGAACGAATATCATTGTCACTTGTTTTTATTGAATTTTTGTCTAGATAAACTTTTACTAATTCTTCTTTAGGTTGAACAAAAGCATTTACTAATTCCCACTTAGGTTGTTGGGCAAAAGAAACAACAGGAATTATAAAACCAAAAGAGATAAAGAGTTTTTTCATCTTAGATTCTTAATATTAGGGTGAAACAAATATAACCGTAGATGGGGTAAGAGAGTAAAAAAGTTTGATCCATAACAGCTTATGTGCCAGCAACCGCTGGGCTACAGATCCTCATTGATCTTTATTTGAATGAAACCTAAGTGTTACTACGCCAAAGATTAAAACTATGCACGTACAGCCTTCAGAGCTGCATCAAAGTAGCCAATCTAAAAGAGTGTAAAGTGTGTCCCCTTGTATAGTGGCGTTAGCCGTTGTTGTACTTCGCATAAGAGATTTTATGTTAAATAGATTCGATTAGGTGTTTATCTCTATACATCGTAATCTCAGCCTCCATTATAAAACTCAATAAATTCTGAGTTTATGCACGAGTCGTGGTGCCGTACATGATTTTGAACTATTCAAACGCCATTTAAATCAGATTCCTGCAGGGTGTTTTCTCCTTATAAGGGCTACCAAGTGATCTATACCGTGTATCGGAATAGTCTATTGCCATTAAAAGCAAAAAAGCACTGTAGACTAGAGCCTGAGCTAAAACTTTATAACTAAGAAATCAATAAAAGAAGAATTGGAATTGAGCATGTATTTGGGATTTTGAAAACCTTCAAAATTCTTGCTTAGCGATATCGCAACCGTGGTAAAAGACTGGGATTAAGATTCAATTTAATTGCAGGAATCTATAATTTGGAACTGAGTAAAAATGACTTATGAAAAAGCTCTAATGGTGTTTTATGGAATCTAATAAAGGTTATCCTCGTTTTTATATTTTTGCTTGTTTAACTCTAGTTCCTGTTGTGTATTTTGGTTATTTTGCCAAGGAGTATTTTCTTATGGAAAAAGCAAGAGAATATAAAATAAAAAATAAAGTAAATGTTGGATGTTTGTTTTTGGAGAAAAAATATCAAACTAAACATGGTATTGATAAGTTTGAGGTAAATATTGATGGTAATAAATATTTGCTGAGCGATGTTGTTGTTAAAGGTTTTCCGTTTAAAAAAAAATATTATAATTTTCAAAAAGAAATTAGTAATGAAAAAGCTTGTTATAGGGTTTCCTATGTAAAGGTTAAAATTCTATTTTTTAAACGGAGTTTTATTTATGATTTAGAATAGACCTCTTAAATTGGTTAAAATTTAAATATTATTCAACTATATTTTATAATGATTTAGCTAATAAAAAATTAGATAAAAGCCATACTTTCGCAAGGGGGCTATTAATTTGAATGTTAACTTACCCTAAATTAACATAATACTGATTATGCGAAACGAGAGCCTACAGCTCTCGTTTTTTTGTTCTAGAACTGCTAAAATTCTTATACGCCATTGACGTACTTCAACCTATGTTATTCATTGAAACTAGTATTTTTACCAAACAGATCAAAGAGCTTGTGAATGATGAAGAGTATCGTCAACTTCAGCAAGATCTCTTGGTACAGCCCGATAAAGGCGACTTAATCAAGAATGGCGGTGGCATTCGTAAAGTACGTTGTGCTCAAGGCAGTAAGGGTAAAAGTGGCGGTATCCGTGTGATCTATTATTGGGTCACAGAAGATGATCAGATCTTTTTTTTGGTGGCGTATCCAAAGTCTGTGAAAGATAATCTGACAGACAAAGAAACCTCGATCCTGCGTCAATTAGTGAAGGAGCAATTTCATGGATAACAACTTATTTGATGAGCTGGTTGCTTCGATTAAAGAAGCTGGTGCCATCAAACGTAATGAGATAAAGGCCAGTCGAGTCACAGCGCTTGAATTGCCGGATATTAAAGAAGTACGTGAGAAAACTGGCTTAACCCAGGCAGAGTTTGCTGCACGTTTGCATATCAGCGCAAGAACCCTGCAAAACTGGGAACAGGGCCGTCGCTATCCGACTGGTCCTGCAGCGACCTTAATTCGTATTCTAGATGCTCATCCAACTCTGATTTAAAAATTTTAGATAATAAAAAACCCCAGCATCCTGCCGGGGTTTCTCATATTGGGTTGCTAGGTATGACTCCTGTCTTACCTCACGCTCCTGGTGCGATCTTTCTTATTCTTGTTGTTTGGAACATCCTGTTCTCTATGACTTCATCATAGGAAAATTCACCTATCCTGGATAGCCGCAAAGGGCCGAGTTTTATGTGAGCCAAAGCGTACAAAATAGCCTAAATTTTATCCCCAGCAATTGGGTATAGTTTTGGAACCTAGATCCGTATGAAATGGGCACTGATTACTAGATTGATCGTTTTTTAACCGAATTCACTGGCAAAATGTTACAGATTTGCTTAAAAACTCACCAACTTATTACAAAAGCCGATTTTTGTGCATTTTTTGGCTAGAGTGAAATTTTTAAGTTATTGATATATCAATTAATATACAAGTGTACTTCGTATAAGCTCTATTATGTTAAATAGAGGTCATTTGGAAAAGCTATCTAATAATTAAAATGAAGAACATTCCTGTAAAAATGGTTCCAATCATGAAATATATCAAAGGCACAAAATATCTTTGATACCAATGTGGGCTTTTCCCTTCACGGTCTATAAGACATCTTTCATTCCAAGTTGGTATGAGAAATATTAAAGCACAAGATATGAAAACAACTATTTTATTAAAACTAGATAAATCAATAATATAGCTTAAACCACTGTGTCTTTGAGCGAGCAGAAAGAACATAATTATTGGATAGAGTAAGAACCCTAGTAAGAGTCCCAACCACGTTAATGCATTATTACTCACAAAAAAACTCACTAAATTTTAGTTTTTCTAAAATTAACATAATACACGTTATGCGAAATTAGAAAAATGAGTTTATTGCACTGATATTTATCTGTTTTTTAAATTTTAGACCTGGGTTGGTGCCCAGGTTTTTTTATTGCGTATAACAGCCATTATGTTAAATGGGGGGCTTTTTGTAATGCCAGTTTCCTGCCCAGAGGTCATATACATCAAAATTTTTAAGGGCAGCCCAAATATTATCCTCACCAACAAAATCAAGAATATTTGTTGGAATTGATAAGCCAAATAAGTTTTTATCTATAAAGAAGCCTTCACAAGAATCAATAACACCTTTCAAAGATTCAATTATCTCATTCTCGTTCTCGCAACGGATTATGACTTGTAACCCCATTATTCTTTAAACTCCACAGATGCGACTAGGCTTAATTGATTAACTATTTTTTCCTGTATATGGACGTCTATCAATTGTCCTCTAATATCATAAATAATTCGACAATTAGAAATGTGTGATGGTAATTGTGATCGAGTAAATTTAACTCTCGAAAGGTTATATTGGATGCTCATAGTTACTTGTTCATCTGCCTCTAAAGCATGATTGCAAACAAAAATAAATTCTTTATTTTTTTCATTTATAAATTCAGGAGTAGAAGACCAATAATCATACATATGTTAGATATCCAATTTATTTATTTTTTCTAAAATTAACATAATACACGTTATACGAATCTAAAAATGGGAGCCTTTAGCTCCCATTTTTACTATATCTTTCAAATTTTTAGGCATGTTGCACTGTTAGTTTTAAGCCTAAAGCATTCACTACACGATTAATCGTATCAAAACGTGGTGCTGAATCCTGACGTAGGGCTTTGTAGAGTGCCTCACGTCCAATCCCTGCTTCTTTAGCGATTTGAGTCATGCCTCGAGCTTTAGCAATTACGCCAAGAGCATGAGCTAATTCAGCTGGATCATTCTCCTCAAGAACCATGTTGAGATACATCACAATATCTTCTTCAGTTTTGAGTGACTCAGCCATATCAAAACTTGGTAAATCAGCGACTCTAACCATTTTAATCCTCCAATGTTTTCGATAGTTTGACTGCACGATCGATGTCTTGTTGCTGAGTTGATTTATCTCCTCCACCAAGCATTACAATCACTACGTCACCATGTTGGATGTAATACATCCTCCACCCAGAACCGAAGAATTCTCTCATTTCCCAAACGCCATCTTGGAGAGATTTAATGTCTCCCCAATTTCCACGTTGAACCTTATCTAATCTACGATTCAAGCGGATACGGGTCATATTGTCTTTAATGCCATCTAACCATTCATCAAATTCTGGCAGACGTTTAATTTCAATCATGAGGATTCCTTCTCTTCTCACTATATTGTATTCGATCGAATACAATATGCAAGTAATCTATACGAACATCCATTAATTTCGTATAACCGCCATTATGTTAAATATAAGGCTTTTAATACTATAAAAAAAATCATCTAATTGAATGGTAATAATTTTTGAATGTTGAAAATGACTAGAAATAAATTTTTTAAAAGCTCATATCGTTCTAATTTTAGGGGAAAGGTAACGGTTGAGGATGCTCAAAAACATCAACAATATATTGATGGTATGAAGAAAGATGCTGCATTTTATTATCTGGATCATATAGAGAGTTCAATGATCCCACATAGTATGCTTCATAAAATAATTCAAAAATTAAAAACAAAGCAGAATGATAGTTTTACTTTACAGGAAAAAGCTTATCTAATTCGACAAAATCTTAATGCTTTAAATAATTTCGTTGAGGGGGAAATTTCTTTTAATCAATATAAAAAACAATCTATTAATGACAGATTGACATATGAAAAATGTTTAGAAGAAGAACGCATTCGTCTAGAAAAGCTTAGAGAATTGGAGCATATTGAATTACAAAAGCGCCAAGAGAAATTAGCTCAAGAAAAAAGAGTAAAAGAACAGGCTGAGCGTGAAAAGAGAAAGAAATTAGCTCAGGCAAAAAAAGTCAGAGAACAAACTGAGCATGAAAAAAGAAATAAATTAGAAACAGACCTAATTGATGGTAATGCTTTAGTTCTACAGCCTAAAATTAGTAAAAATGATTTAGAAATTTTTGAGAATAAGCTTTTAAGTCTATGCCAAGAGTACTTTTTAGACCTTTCAAAATCAGGGATTTCAATAACAAGCCGTTCAAAAGATATTTTAAAAAAATATAGAGAAAAACAAAAATTAAGCAAATTTGAAGAGGCATATATTCATGAATATACTCTCAAATCTTTAAGTGCTCTTCTGCCAGATTTTCAGAAAAAAATTATCAATAAAGTTGAATTAGAGAGAGCAAAGGAAGAAAAAATTAATCAAAAAACCTTTGAAAAACAAAAAGAATTAATTAAAAAATATGAAATCAATGAACATCAATCAAGTATTTTACCAACAGAATTTTTTGATATTTTGAGTAAATTAGATAGTGAAACAAGGATTTCTCAAGATGAAGCCATTTGGTTAACTACAATAGGAGCGAAGTTCTTTACTACAAAAGTTCGTCACAAGTTTCATCGATTGGAAGCAGATTATTATTTGCATGAATATGCAAATAATACTAAAAATATTTGGAATGCTGTTAATGCAAGCAGTCACTTAAGAAAGTGTGAGGCAAGTATTGAAGCAGAAGGACTTTTAGAAAATATTGCAATCCAGGGTATCAAAGATAAAAAATTATTATCTGCTTACTTTACGACACTTGGTGGTGTCAGACGAGATCTTAATGATGTCAAAATTGCTATTGAAAATGCATTTAAAGCTCATAAGCTAACTCCAGATAATTATCGTCCGTGTACTTTATTGGGCGCTATTTATATGGAAACCCATCAGTATACACTTGGGCATGAGTGGTATGAAAAAGCGAGTAAACTTGGAGCAACAAATCAATCGATTAATGCCGATCTAAAAAGTATTATTGTTAAGATGGATAAAGCTAAACGTAAGGAAATGGTTGAATACTTGTTAAAGTTAAATCCTCAGGCATATGAATGGTTAAAGTCCTTAATATAGTTACTGAGGGGATATGATTATTGAGTTTCTCTAAAATTAACATAATACACCTTATACGAAATGTGTTATAATTTTCCTTATAAATCAATGCTGTAGTTTCTAGTTTATAGCCCAATCACACCCGATTGGGCTTTTTTTATGACTTTTCACGTTCCACGCCTATTATTTCATCAATGTTCCACACTTTTGATTAGCTCAATTGAATAATCAGGATGCCTGGTCTTTTTCTTTTTGGCGTTCATCCAGCTCTTTCTTCAGCGCCTTTTTATCCTGGTACGATGCAATCAGCATGATCGGGATCAGCAGCGGGGCCACAATAATTCCCAGGGCAATGTCTTTCAGTTTCGGCATGATCTCTCTCCCTTAGTCATTATCAAAAACAGCATTTAGTACACGGCCAAATAAACCACGTTTTTTAGGTTGTGGCACTGCCACATTTTGCAACGTGGCATGCTGTAGCGTTTGGCTGTGGTGTGCTGTAGTTTCTTGCTGTGGCACTGCCACGTTTTCTACAATATTTAATTCATTATTCTTTTTATTATCATTGCCTTGTTGTGTTGTCGCATGCTGTGGCATATCGGTGTCGCATGCCGTAGCATCTTGTTGTGGCGCTGCCGTGGCGGGTGCAACAGTTTTTAACTCAATAAGCGTCTGCATACGGTCGATTTGCTGCATTAAACGCTCTTCACGTTCTTGGTATTTTTTAACTTCATTTTCTAAATGAATAATG
>NZ_VOYB01000041.1:0-8185 GCF_013420445.1 Acinetobacter sp. YH01006
GCTTGAAATGGCAAGTATCAGAAATATCTGCTTTAGCAGAATTACTCAAGGCACTTGCAACATGATCCGCATTGATGAAATCTGGCTTTCTACCCAACCTCTGGATATGCGAGCAGGGATGGATACTATCATGGCTCAGGTGGTGAGAGCCTTTGGCTACATTAAACCGCATTGTGCTTACCTGTTCTGTAATAAACGTGGCCATCGCATGAAAGTGCTGGTACATGATGGACTGGGCATCTGGCTGTGTGCCCGGCGGCTGGAACAGGGAAAATTCCACTGGGCGCAGGTTCACCAGGGTGAAAGCATGGCGATCAGTCCGGAACAGTTACAGGCACTGATCCAGGGTTTACCTTGGCAGCGCATTGGACGACAGCAGGTGGTGACGATGCTCTAAACTAGGCTGGTCCATTCTGCTATTCTCCAAACGTTCTATTTCCTCTGCGTCATGACCTCAGGCATACTGCGGTCATGAAAATGCTGCCTGATTTAAGCCAACTGACCCATGAACAACTGCTGGAATTTACCCGGCAGTTGGCGATGCAGCATCAGTCTCTGGCACAATCAAATCAAGAATTAGAAAAATCAAACCAACAATTAGATACCAAAGTTCAGCATCTTGAAGTATCCAATCAGCAATTAGATGCTCAAGTTCAACATCTTTCTATTCTCAATCAAAAATACGAGCATGAACTCGCACTATTTAAACAGCACAAATTCGGCAGTAAAAACGAACATCTCACTGCAAAACAAATCCATCTCTGGGATGAAGCGGTCGAAGAAGATATTGCAGCCGTTGATCTGGAACTGGAACGGCTGAATGCAGATAAAACCGATGCAGCGACACAGAAAGCCAAAGCAAATAAACCTAAACGTCGACTGCTGCCCGATCATCTACACACCATCCGTATTGAGCATGAACCAACATCAACCCAATGTGCTTGTGGCTGCACCTTGCGTCGTATCGGCGAAGATATCAGTGAAAAACTGCATTTCAGACCGGCACAGTTCTATAAGGAACAGCATGTGCGTGGCAAATGGGTCTGTGATCAGTGTGACACCCTGACTCAGCAAGCGATGCCTGCCTATGTGATTGATAAAGGCATTGCTTCACCTGAACTGCTCAGCCATGTGTTGGTATCGAAGTATGCCGATCATTTACCGCTGTACCGTCAACGTCTGATCTATCAGCGGGCGGGAATCGAGCTTTCTAGATCAACGTTATCTGACTGGATAGGTCGCTGCGGTGTAGAACTGGAGCCTCTGGCCAATGCCTTAAAACAGGTGGTGCTGCAACAGCAGGTGCTGCATGCAGATGAAACACCAGTCACCATTATGCGGATGGGTGATGATGAGAAAAAACCGAAGAAAGGTTATGTCTGGGCCTATGCCACTACACAGTACAATCCAGTTCAAGCGGTGATCTATGACTTTCAGGATAGCCGTTCAGGTCAGCATGCAGAAGAGTTCCTGAATGGCTGGCAGGGCCATCTGGTCTGTGATGATTACAGTGGTTATAAAGCACGCTTTAAATCAGGCGATGTCATTGAGGTGGGCTGCATGGCCCATGCACGTCGTAAATTCCATGAGCTACATGTGACTGGGAAAAGTCAGATCACTGAACAGGCATTACTGATGATTCAGAAACTGTATGCGATAGAAGCAGAACTCAGGAAAAAGACCGATGGTACGGCAGAACAGCGCCGCGAATACCGACAACAGCATAGTCAACCGGTGATGCAACAACTGTATGAATGGCTCAACCAACATTATCTGACGGTGCCATCGAGTTCTCCAACCGCCAAGGCCATCAATTACACTCTGAAGCGTTGGCCAGCTTTAAGCCGCTATTTGGATGATGGCAATCTACCGATTTGCAATAATTGGGTAGAGAATCAAATGCGACCTTGGGCCTTAGGGCGCAAGAACTGGCTGTTTGCTGGCTCGCTGCGCAGCGGCCAGCGAGCGGCGAATATCATGACTTTAATCCAGTCAGCAAAGCTGAATGGCTTGGATCCGTATGCCTATTTAAGTGATGTGCTGAAAAGGCTGCCGACGCATAAAGCGACCCAAATAGAAGAATTACTGCCACATCGCTGGAAATCCAACTCAAATTAAAAAATAGGCATGGGGTTCAGCGGACGCTTACCAACAAAGCACCCACAACTTTTCTCAAGATTACGAATGCCAAGAATACAATCAGGAATATTGGTCAGGTCATTACTATGATTCTTACAGTCAAGAATATCCGGAAGATTGGGTAAAACGGACTCAGTCCACCCCAGGTCGTCATAAGTTCCCTAGAACTGCTTACTGATCGTGGGGGGGGCCTCTTTAAAAGTAGGCATCATAATCCGAGCTACTCGACCGAGTTGGCTCGGATGAATACCGGGGAAACTGAGGGATTTGAGAACCTGATGACAGTCGTTGAACTGCATATTAAAGAACTCAATACCTCTGCTGCCTAAAGCATTCACTACACGATTAATCGTATCAAAACGTGGTGCTTAATCCTGACGTAGGACTTTGTGGAGTGCCTCACCCCAATCCCTGCTTCTTTAGCGATTTTGAGTCATGCCACGAGCTTTAGCAATAACACCAAATTCATATTCTAAAAGCGGACATTTCTACTTTTGGCTACTGAATTTCGTATATGAGATTTTATGTTAAATATAGTCTCAGGCTAATAATTTAAGCTATCTTAGTAAGTTCAAAAAATTATCAAAACTATCACATACTTCTATCAATTCTAATTTAGGCTGTCCATGTTGATCCTTGATATATTGATCATGGTACATAAGAACTACTTTCGGATTATTAACGTCAGATCTGTAGTCAAATCCGATATAGTCACCACAACCATTTAGTCCAAAGACGACTATCTTATCATGGCCATATATATCCTGATCTTGACAGTTTTCAATATGATCACCTCCTACCCCTTGTCCAAAACAACAAAAGGCTATGCTAGATTCTCCAACTTCATTGTTAGAATCAGAATATTCAAAGTTATTCTCAATAAATTGCACCCCATTGTGGGAAGCAATCAGCTTTTTATAACTTAAAGGAAAATTAATTTTATTATCTTGCTCAAAAATCTCTATGACCTTTACGTCGATTGATCCGAAGTCATACATAATATTTAAGTTCTGATAAGGCATATGATTGTTTTACCTGCTAGGAATAACGAATTAAAGACATAAAAAAGCTAACCTCTTGTTAGGCTTTTGCGTGTTTGAAGCTGAGATCTGAATCCTGGTGGATCTTATATTCCATTGTTTAATGAATAGACCTCTCTTGCGTTAGTCAAAATTTAAACAGCCGCAAGCTATATTTTATAAGGTTTTAGCGGATTCAAAAATTAGGTAAAAGCATACTTTCGCACGGGGTCTAATAATCATTAATTTATAGAATATCTATATTTTTAGTTTCATACTTTATTACTCACCCTCGTATGAAAAGGGCCATCAAAAGATGCTTATGTGGGTTGAGAATTTTGGTGGCTATTTAGAAGAAGCTTAATTTTGTGTAGTATTACAGCCTAATATATAAGTTCCTACTTCATTAAAATTTCTTATAAATCAGAGAAAACTATGAATAAATTATCTGTTATTTTGACTATTCTTTTAGGGGTTCCTTCAATCTCTGCCCATGCTAGAACTCTAACTCAAGAAGTTCTTTCTGAGGTAAATACGGCATGTCAGTCTCAATTATCCAATGATTATACATACAGAGAATGCGATTTGCCGGTTCCGTATTTTCCTTTTGGAAGTGATGCTGAATTTAAAAAGAAATTTATGGCTGTAGTCACCCAGGCGGGATATAAGGTTAAAGGCGACCCGGTCAGCGAAATTGATACCAAAGTACATCCGATGTTTATTGTATATGGCAATGTGCTTTCCACAAATACAAATATTATGAGAAATCCTAAGGGTGCGCTAATTGATAAAGCAGGTGTTGAATATAGTGTTCATCTTTATTATGCACCGTTTACAAACAAGCTGATTATTAAGCCTTTATCAATAAAAGGGCACGAATATGCTAGTTGGATAGGTGATCTACAGGATGCGACTTTGCGTAAAGGCATCATCCAATTTGGTAAGAATGCATTTATACAAAGTCGGGGCAATACAGAAGAAAATCAGCTTATATTTAAAAACTGGATTAATAAAGAACTCCGCGAGTTCAAACTCAACTTAGGTGTGAATGTAACCTATCCTGGCTTTAAGTATTATGATGCTAACTACCTTCTACCTCATGAAAAAAAATAACCTCTTTTGCTGCATGTAGCCCTATTCGTCGGGCTTTTATTAACTAAAGGCGGGTCCTTATGTCTGCCATCAGGCAAACCACTCTATATTCCGGTAGGTTATCTTGGGGTAACCTATCTATTCAAATATAAATTATCTAATAGTTACCAATTTTGTAGAAACTCTTTTTTTAGATTTAAGAATTTTCTTTTTTTTCTTTCAAGAAAAGAGTTTCGTTTAAGATATTCTCACTTTCTCTTAGAAACTTAGCAGTTTCATGTAGTGCTAAATCACAATTCATCATTGTATTTATAGGATTTTTCACTTTACGTGCATCGTCAGGTTGATAGTCTGTATTTGAGTTTTCACTAAGAGAAAGAGCAAATGCAAACATTGCTCGGTTCTCTCCATCTAGTCTAAATACTTCATCTAGAACACGATTTTTTTCTAAAAGTCGAGCCGTGCCACTAGTTTCAGGTTTATTAGAGTCATTATCGTGTTTTGACATTGCAATAAATGCTTTTGATGCCAGGCACGAAGTGTTTCAGGAGTACAACCAATCTTAGGCGCAATTGCTGTGATTGCAGCCCAAGTAGAAGGATAATCTTTTTCAGATTCAATCAATAATTGAACCGCTCTTTCTCTGATTTCAGGGGTATATTTTAATTTTGTCATCGGGATAGTCTCTCAGAATATTGACTCTCCGACAAACCCGGTACGGTTCAATATCTAAAAAATTGGTAACTACTCACCTAGTTGCATATAAATAATAATATTTGTTAAAATTTATACATTGATATTTATATATTTTTAATAAAAATTTATTTGTTTAAAACGGGATAATTCGTGAAAAAATTATTTTTATGCGGTGTCGCATTAGCTTTGTCAGGTTGTTCAACCACAGCTCATTTAATTTTCAAAGACTATGATAAAAAAGTATCTATTGAAAATATTTCAAAATACAAAGATGTACATGAACTAGTAAATAAAAGTACTAATTTTAGAGGACCATATGCTTATAAAACTCCAGATATAAAGGATCAATGGATTACAAAAGAAATTGAGATTCCTGTCGATACTTTAAAGTTGTACTGTCAATCAATAGATGGAGGGACTTTTAATTCATTTAATGACTCTACAGCGGCAAATATTTATGACCGCCAAAAGGGGCTATATACATGTACAAAAAATTCTAAAGTACTTTGGGGAGCTGAAGTAAAAGTCCCAAAACTAAATATTAATTCAAGTGGAAACTTTGCTACAGCAAATATGTTAATTTACACTTTAACACCTAGCCAGTATCAATCAATTCTTAATTCCCAGCGAGAGTATCGTCTAGCAGCAGAGCGAGCTCAAGCAAATCAAAGAGCTGAAGAAGCAAGGCGTACCGCAATTATAAATTCAAGAAAGAAACCTTCACAAAAAGATATTGGACGATCAATTTGTAAAGATACGATCATAAATATTCCAAATAATATAAAAGTATTCGGTCAGCAACAATACGAAAAATTCGAAGGTGTTGTTGTTGGTAATCTTGAGAGTATACCGACTAATAGCCAAGAACTAAAACTATCTATTCGTGGTGTAAAACAGAATTATGGCAGTGTAAAAGCTATTCCATCAGCCCATTTTCAAAATATATATTTAGAGGCTGGTAGAATCATTTGGGATAAAAAGTCAGATTGGTATTTATGTAATTAAAGAATAGATATGGAATAGTGAAAATCAACAAAAATCCTGACATTCTGTCGGGATTTTTTCTGTCTTGAATTTGAATTTCGTATAACGAGATTTTATGTTAAATCTAAAAATTAAAAATCCCAATTAGGTATTGGGATTTTTAAATAGAACTATAATAACTTTAATTTAACCATTATTCAGTGAGTAATGTATATTAGTTCAGGCTTGATTAGACATAACTTTTTTACTGTTGTGGAACATTCAAGAAGTGAGGATCGTTATTGAGTAAGTAATCAATACTCTTGTCATATACACCACACGTTATATGAATTTGACCTGTTCCAGAGCCAGTTTGAATCATAGAAACAACTGTTAATCCATTGCTATACGGTTGAGCCGCATAGTACATATAGCGACCATTTCTATTCTTCTGATAAGTGTGTTTATTAAACTTATAGTTTAAGTTGAATTTTTTTGGATCTTCCAATGTGTTTTTTATTACATCTAGATCGCCTCGAACAACAGTTCTAGTGAAGATACGGTTAATACCCTTTCGATCTACCCCTCTACGTTCATCATATCCCAGAGCAACACGTATAACAGGCAAGCCATCTACATTAGAGATACCTGCTTTATTGATTGATGGATATGTTGAGTTATATTTTTCCTTGTTGATCCAACCGCTAGTTTTAGATGAAAACAATTTGGCAAAATCAGGATTATTAACCACAATAGATTTAGCATTAGTGTGTTGAAATTCTAAGTTTTTACAAAGTAACTGATCCCCAAGCTCACTTGCATTTGATAAAGCTGATACAAAAACTAAACCCAATAAACTTAATGACTTTTTCATTGCTTTCTCTGCTTTACTTATAACCTACTTTTAAAAACAATATATGAAAAGTAAATCAAAGTACATGAGACTTCTTTCATAAGTCGTTTTTCACTCAGTTCCAAATTATAGATTCCAGCAATTAAATTAAATCTAAACCCTAGTCTTTTGCCTCGGTTGCAATATCGCTCAGCAACGATTTTGAAGATTTTCAAACGACCAAATACATGCTCGATCCCAATTCTTCTTTTATTGATTTACTGATTATAGATTTTGGCTAGTATCAGGTATATTTAAGTCAATGAAAAAATGTATTTTTTAAGGTTTTAAATATTAATTCCTTCGGTTATATTTAATTTGCTTAACACTACTTTATATGTTGATTAAAAATGAATAAGTTGAATTTTCTAAAAAATTCTTTATTAGTTACAAGTTTAGGTTTCTTTTTGGTTGGTTGTGGTAGCTCCGATGTTGAAACAACGCAAGAACCAACATCTACAAAATCAGAAGAAGCTAAACAATTTGAGAGAGATATAGCCAATAGCCTGACTGTTAGCAATGTTGAGGAAGTAAAAGTACCTGACCGTAGTGCATTCCGAACAGTTGATGGTGATTTTTTAGAATTATATGAATTAAAAGAAAAAGTATTAAAGATTAAAGATACAAATAATGTAGATCGTGAAAATAACTTCCCTTTAGACAATATATCTTCTCATAGATTGTTTAAAGATATGGATGTACTTATGGAAAATAACCCAGTATTAAAAATGGAAAAAGCAAGAGTTTCTGTGCTTCCAAAAGTAATAGAGGCAACTAAAGATATTAAAGAAGTTGAGTACATCAAAGTACCATTTAACATTGATCAAAAATCACATAATGGCCCTGTGGCATACCTCTACAGTTGGAACAAACCACAAGGGAAAAACATCTTTGAAGCTTCCATGCAAGTAACTTCTAATTCAGATCATTTAAGATATGATGATGGTTTAGGTTCTTTTAAAATAGGCCCATTAACTCAAGAACAGGAATTGGAAATTGTACGTGGAGATTTAATCCGCAAAAATATGCAGGGTGATGCTTACTACATTGTTCAAAGAGATCAACGTCGTTCAATGGTGCTTGTACCCGCTTATTTAGACTACAAAATTTTGAATGAAAAAGGTGATGTTGTTTATAAAGCGAGTGTAGATAAGTTTTAATAAATTTATTTAAAATACGAAAAGCCATTTGATTAAATCAGGTGGCCTTTTCAAGTTTTCCTACAATTAACATAATACACGTTATACGAATTCCCAATGTTAGAACCCATTTAAAGTGTCTATATTCTCACCAATAAAAATGTCTGGTTTATGATGGTTTTTATCACCATGGACTGGATATAAAATATAGATGCTGATCACTATGTCTGACAAAGAAATTCAAC
>NZ_VOYB01000042.1:0-7622 GCF_013420445.1 Acinetobacter sp. YH01006
GATATAGGGCTGTATCTGATGGAATACTACAATCGGATACGACCACATCAATTTAATAATGGTATCAGCCCTTTTGCAGTTGAACAAAAACTTAAAACTGTGTCCAATATTTGTTGACCACTACAGAATGCCTCCCTTTAAAACGGGAGGCTAGAAAGGATTTTAATTACACAAAATCTCATTTTTTAGCGTATCTACTAAACGCTGATTTTGCTCATCTGTACCAATCGTAATACGCAAGAATTGATTAATACGAGGTTTGTTGAAATAACGCACGATAATACCACGCTCACGTAACTCACTCGCGAGCTCACCTGCATCTTTAGATACGAATGTGGCAAAAATAAAGTTTGCACTCGAAGGTAATACCTTAAAACCAAGCTCATTCAGCTGAGCTACCAACTTTTCACGACTGGCAATGACTTTCTGATTTTGTGCCTCAAAGTATTCCTGATCTTCAAAAGAAGCCACCGCTGCCGCAATCGCAAAACGATCCATCGGATAAGAGTTGAAACTATTTTTGACTGCTTCAAGTGCTGCAATTAAATGTGGCTGAGCAATGGCAAAACCCACACGTAATCCTGCAAGAGAACGCGACTTCGATGTAGTTTGACATACCACTAGGTTTTCGTATTTCTCAACCAGCTTGACTGCCGATTCAGCGCCAAAGTCGACATAGGCTTCATCAATCACCACCACTGAATCTGGATTGGCTTGCAGAATTTCTTCAATCGCAACCAAACCAAGATCAATACTGGTTGGCGCATTCGGATTAGTGATGATAATGCCGCCATTGGCTTGTTTATAATCATCTACCACAATTTCAAAGTCATCATTGAGTGGTAAAATTTTGGTTTTTACCCCAAAGAACTGACTATATACCGGATAGAAACTATAGGTGATGTCTGGATAAAGCAATGGCTGTTCTTGAACAAAGAATGCTTTAAAAATGTGCGCTAAAACTTCATCCGAACCATTCCCGACAAAAACCGTCTCTACAGGCACATGTTGCTGTTTCGCAATGGCCTGTTTAAGTTCAGATGCATCAGGGTCAGGATAAAGACGCAGCACATCAGCTGAATTGGCCAATACCTGCTGCACTGCCGCAACCACTTTAGGCGATGGCGGATACGGATTTTCATTGGTATTCAGTTTTAAAATATTCTGGATTTTTGGCTGTTCACCCGGCGTATACGGTTCTAATTCACGTACGTCAGGACTCCAAAAACGCATTTGCTCTGTGGTGATATTCATTTTTAAATTCTCAAAGTTCCCTCTCCTAACCTCTCTTACATTCACTTTAAAACAATGCTTAAAGCTCATTCAGAGAGAGGAATATTCATTCTTTATAATATTTCCCCTCTCCTTAGTAGGAGAGAGTTAGGGAGAGGTTTTATATTTTTAATTACTGGTAACGATAACGCGCCGATCTCGCATGCGCATCCAGATTTTCCTGCTGTGCCAAAATATCTGCTGTTTTCGCCAAGGTTTTAACACCCTCTTGTGAACACATGATCAGGCTTGATCGCTTCTGGAAATCATAAACCCCCAGCGGTGATGAAAAACGTGCTGTACCTGAAGTTGGCAAGACATGGTTTGGCCCGGCACAATAATCACCAATCGCTTCAGGGGTGTAACGACCCATGAAAATCGCGCCTGCATGGCGAATATCTTCTGCCATCTCTTGTGCTTCATCTAAACATAGCATGAGATGTTCTGGCGCCACTTGGTTAATCAGCTCAGCACCTTCAGCACGGTCTTTTACCAATACCAAAGCACCGCGGTTCTCAATTGAAGTACGTGCAATATCTGCTTTCGGTAATGCTTCTAAGTGTTTTTCAATCCACTTTTCAACAGCATCTAAAAGTGCTTCATCAGGTGTAATGAAAACGGCTTGTGCCACAGTGTCATGTTCAGCCTGTGACAATAAGTCCATCGCCAACCATTCAGCGTTATTCTCGCCTTCGGCATAGACCAGAATCTCAGAAGGGCCTGCAATCATATCGATACCGACCTGACCAAACACCGCACGTTTTGCTGCAGCCACAAACCGGTTACCTGGACCAGTAATTTTATCGACAGGTGGTACGGTTTCTGTACCATATGCGAGTGCTGCAACGGCTTGTGCACCACCAATCGTAAAGACACGTGTTACGCCAGCCAAATATGCAGCAGCCAATACCAATGGATTGAGTTCACCATTCGGGGCAGGCACCACCATAATAATTTCAGGGACACCCGCCACATGTGCAGGCACTGCATTCATCAGTACTGAGGATGGATAAGATGCCAGACCACCCGGCACATAAATCCCGACACGATCCAGTGGAGTCACTTTCTGACCGAGCGTATTCCCCAAAGCATCGACATAAGTCCAGCCATCTTGTTTTTGGGCCTGGTGAAACTCACGCACACGCGCTGCAGCTAATTCCAGTGCTTCACGAACTTCAGTCGTTAAACCTTCAAAGGCAGCTTTGAGCTGCTCTTGTGTCAGTTCTAGCTCTGAAAATTGATGCGCCGGATGTCGATCGAACTGTTGAGTGAGTTTAAGAACATGTGCATCACCATGCTGACGAACATCAGCAATAATTTGATCTACAGTTTTTAAAAGTTCAGGATCATTCACAGTCTCAAAAGCCAACAAGTCAGCAAATGCTTGCTTGAAGTTTTGATCTTGGGTCGATAAACGTCGCATCAATTTACCCATCAGGTTTGAATTCGAAGGCTTTAGTTTACCTGTTTTCTAGGCTTTTGTCGGCAGACATAGTGCTCTAGCTCTATGAGTTTTATTGAAAATAGCTTTGGGTAAAATTGATGAAAGGATTTAAATAGAATCTGATATATAGAGAAATAAGAAACCGCCCGGATTGGGCGGTTTCTTAAGCAATCAATTTTAAGCCTGTTTTGCCTTTTCGCGTTCTTCGACTGCTTTTTCAAGCTGAGCCAGAATCGGATTTAACAAGGCTTGCTTACGTTTGAAGCTGGCTTTATTGACGATTAAACGTGAAGAGACTTTACAGATTTCTTCAAGTGGCTCTAAACCATTGGCACGTAAGGTATTACCAGTATCGACCACATCGACAATGTAATCGCCCAGACCGACCAATGGTGCAAGTTCCATTGAACCATACAACTTGATCACATCGACTTGCTCACCCAAGCTGGCATAGTATTGCCGGGTTAAATTCACGTACTTGGTCGCAATTTTCAAACGACCTTTAGGACGCTGCATCCCGACTTTACCAGCTGTCATCAATTTACAAACCGCAATTTTCAGGTCTAATGGTTCATAGACATTTTGCGCACCATGTTCCATCAATACATCTTTACCCGCTACACCAATATCGGCTGCACCATTTTCTACATAAGTCGGCACATCAGAAGCACGTAAAATTAAAATACGAACCTGTTTATGCGTAGTGGGGAAAATCAGTTTACGTGATTTATCCGGATCTTCCAGTAAATTAATCCCTGCTGTTTCAAGCAGTGGCAATGTTTCTTTTAAGATACGACCCTTACTTAATGCCAAAGTTAAACCATGATCAAAATTGCCCATTACGTCAAAGTTTGGATCATCGTTTCTCATATCGCTCATTAATTTACTCGCTTAATTTGGGCACCTAAACTTTGTAACTTTGCTTCTACATTTTCATAACCGCGGTCAATGTGATAAATACGGTCAATCAGTGTTTCACCTTCAGCGGCAAGTGCTGCCAGTACCAAAGAGAAAGAAGCACGTAAATCTGTTGCCATTACGGGTGCGGCAGAAAGTTTTTCTACCCCAGTTACGACAGCATCATTACCTTCGACCTGAATGTTTGCCCCCATACGGGCCAACTCAGGAACATGCATAAAACGGTTTTCAAAAATCGTTTCTGAAATTGTCGCAAAGCCTGCAGCAATGGCATTTACAGCCATGATCTGGGCTTGCATATCAGTTGGAAATTCTGGATGTGGCAAGGTCTGGAAGCTTACGGCTTTCGGACGTTTACCCAGCATATCTAACTCAATCCAGTCGTCGCCACGAGTGACTTCTGCGCCCATTTCTTCAAATTTATCCAGCACAGCTTCCATGAGGGATGGATCTGTGTGTGTGGTTTTGATACGACCACCTGTGATTGCAGCCGCCGCCAGATATGAACCCGTTTCAATCCGGTCAGCCACCACTGCATATTCACAGCCATGCAGACTTTCAACACCAGTCACGATTAACGTATCGGTATCCAAACCTTCAATTTTGGCCCCCATCTTGATCAGCATTTGCGCAAGATCAGTGATTTCAGGCTCACGTGCTGCATTGCGAATTGTGGTCACACCATCGGCCAAGACTGCAGCCATCAGAATATTTTCTGTACCACCGACAGTCACCATATCGAAAACGACTTCGCCACCTTTAAGACGGCCATCGACTTTGGCATGCACATAGCCTGCTTCAACTTCAATCTCTGCACCCAAAGCTTCCAACGCTTTTAAATGCTGATCAACAGGACGTGAACCAATTGCACAACCACCCGGCAAAGACACTTTTGCACTGCCATAGCGCGCCAATAAAGGGCCAAGCACTAAAATAGAAGCACGCATGGTTTTCACGAGCTCATATGGTGCAAACTGGTTATCTAATGTCGAGGTATCCGCAGTAACGGTATCACCTTCATAAGTCATGGTGATCCCAAGACCGGCAATTAGCTTCACCAATGTATTCACATCTTTCAGATCAGGAACATTTTTGAGCGTAATTGGCGTATCGGCAAGAATCATTGCTGCTAATAATGGAAGCGCGGCATTCTTAGCACCAGAAATACGCACTTCACCTTCGAGCTTGATACCGCCCTGAATTAAAAATTTATCCATTAATTTATTAAGCTCCAAATAAGCTTGCTTTGCGCCATTCTTCTTTTGTCATTGCTCGAATTGTCACTGCGTGAACTGCACCACTGGCAATATGGGCATTGAGAGGAGCATAAACAGCTTGTTGACGTGCAACTGGACGCTTACCTTCAAATTGATCATCCACAATACGGAGATCAAATTTTCCGCCCTGACCACTCACAGCAACATCCGCCTCGGGAAAAGCGGCTTCTAAAATTTCAGCGAGCTGTTCATTATTCATCACAAGACCTCTTATAGGACTAAGGGTGTAAAACGAGCCATTTTACTATAAATAGCAAAAATAATTCATGGATCCATACATTATATATATAAAAAAAAGAGGCTTTTAAAACCTCTTTTTCATCATTTGTCCTTTACAAAGCCAAAGCATGCTGCTGTAAATGTATTTCCCGATATCGATCGATCTGGCGTTTTAATTTTTCTGTCAGAAGTTTAATGGAAGTATACATATCATCTGCTGTGGCATGGGCAAAAAACTCGATGCCCGGCAATCGGATAATCGCTTCTGCGATATGATTACTACTGCCTTTTCTGGAGCGTTTATCAATTTGATGATCTTTAGAGAGTTTCACTTGCATACTATTCACCTGATCAAGATGCTTGGTCATTTGTGAAAATTTGGTTTTTATACGTTCTTCAATTGCTGGCGTAATAGATAAATGATGTCCACGAATTGTTATTTGCATAGTTCTATCCCTCACCTTCGTTAGGATTAGAAGAGTCACAATATAAAATAATTTAAATACAGCAACTTATAACTCAAAAATCGTATTTTAAGCACTGATTCAAATCATTTTCACTGTTCCTCAAAAGAAAAAAGATTCATTATGCTGTCATAATGAATCTTTAGAATAGCCAGATTTTAAATTTTAGATCAAGACCTTTCGCTCAGAAGATGAAGGAATATGTAACGATTCACGATATTTCGCCACCGTCCGTCTTGCCACATCAATCCCTTCATTTTTCAATATATTGGCGATTGCATTATCAGACAAAGGCTTACGGGCATTTTCTTCAGAAACCAGTTTTTTGATCTTGGCACGAATGGCAGTAGATGAAGCCTCTCCACCTGAAGTCGTACCCACATGACTCGAGAAGAAATATTTTAATTCAAATAAACCACGCGGTGTCAGCATATATTTATTGGTGGTCACACGCGATACGGTCGATTCATGCAATTCTACTTCTTCGGCAATATCTCTTAAAACCAAAGGTTTCATCCCTTCAGCGCCAATTTCCAAGAACATTTTCTGATGTTCGACAATACAGGTTGCCACTTTTAATAATGTTTTATGCCGCTCATCAACGCTTTTAATGAAATTTTTTGCTTCTAGCATCTGGTTACGTAAATATTGATTATCGTCACTTTGATCTGCACGACGAATCATTTTGGCATAGAAAGGATTGACGCGTAATTTTGGCAGTACATCCGGATTTAAATTGACATGCCAAGCGTTATTCTTTTTCATGACCACAACATCTGGCACCTGATAATCCGATTCTTTATTTTCAAATTCCAAGCCCGGGTGAGGTTTCAGAGTTTTTAATAAATCTACCGCACAGCGTAACTGCTCTGGATTTAGCCCGGTTTGTTTAATCAGTTTAGGAAGTTCATTACTAATCAGTAATTCATAATGTTGTAGAAGCTTGATTGCATCATTTCGGTAAGGCGTTGAGGCAGGTAAATGATCAAGCTGAACCAACAGACATTCTGCCAAACTTCTAGACCCTACACCCACCGGATCTAAACGCTGAATATGCTTTAATACGACCGCAACTTCATCATCTTCAATTTCCTCCTCACTCCCCATCGAAGATAGAAGATGTTGTACCGATGCAGTAATTTCAGTCAGCTCAGCATCTAAAAAGCCTTTGTCATCCAGGGAATCGACAATGCAATAAGCGATCAATTTATCAAGCTGTGAAAAATTTAACAGGTTAATTTGCTCAAGCATATATTCCTGTAAGCTCTGATGCCCTTGACGATTGTCTTCGCGCTCTTCGAATTCAGCCGCACCTAAGCTGGTAGGTTGATGAGTATAGACATCATCCCAATCGGTATCTACAGGTAGGTCATCGGGAAGGTGATCCGCATTGAGCTCATTAGTTAGGTCTTTGTGTTCATTATTTGATTCAAGTGTCGATAAGCGTTCAAGAGTAATCTGTTCTTCAACTTTTTCTAATAGAGGGTTACTATCAAGTTGCAGTTGAACTTCTTGTTCCAGTTCCAGACTCGATAATTGTAATAGCCGAATTGCTTGCTGCAATTGTGGAGTTAATGACAGCGAGTTCGCAATTTTTAAGCCCACTGATAATCTCATTATAACCCCCTTAATTAAAAATCTTGTTCTATAAGCAATTTTTATGCCGTTTTAATTTTTATAACACAGTTTTACCAAAAAACATACGAACTGGCTTTCAAATTCTTATATTTCCCAAATTAATAATTCTCAAATATTTGATTTACAAGAACAAAAAATACCCATTAACGATTTCGCTAAGGGGTGTTTTGAGTAAATTCAGAATATTATTTTTACTATATTTAATTTTACTATAAATCCCGCGCACAAAAAAACACCCCCAACTGTTAAGTTGGGGGTGTTTGGAATAATGAGCTGGCGATGACTTACTCTCACATGGGTAACCCCACACTACCATCAGCGCAAAGAGGTTTCACTTCTGAGTTCGGGAAGGGATCAGGTGGTTCACTCTTGCTATTGTCGCCAGCACAA